>JACESM010000078.1 GCA_013911835.1 Porphyrobacter sp.
AGGATGCCGCCAGCCAGCATGGCTTTGAGGCCGCCAAGCGTGAGCACCCACACGCCGAGCCAGAACATGCCGGCGCTGCCGAGCAGCCCCAGGGCGACCTTGGCCCGCGAAAAATAGACGTCCGACACGATGCTTACCCCTTTCGACAGTGGGCGAAGCTTAGACCGCAAGTTGCAAACGTCTCTTTAACACAGCAATTTTTCGGCAGCTTTCACCCCCCGCGCAGCAGCTGCACGCCCCAATCGCGCTCGAACAGGTAGAGCAGCATCCGCGCTGCCTCTCCGCGGGGGGAAGTCAGCCCGCCGTCGCGTTCCATCAGCAGGCGCGCGTCTCCATGGGCGATGGGGAGCAGGCGCTGGGTTTGTTCGAGATCGGCGATCCGGAACCCCACCTCGCCCGATTGCCGCGTGCCGAGCAGTTCGCCCCCGCCGCGCAGTTCCAGATCCTCCTCGGCGATCCGGAACCCGTCCTGCGTCTCGCGCATCAGGGCGAGCCGCCGCTTGCCCGTCTCGGACAGTTCGTCGCCGCGCAGCAACACGCAGCGGCTCTTCATCGATCCGCGCCCCACCCGGCCGCGCAGCTGGTGCAATTGCGCAAGGCCAAAGCGTTCGGCCTGCTCGATCACCATGAGCGTGGCGGTGGGCACATCAACGCCGACTTCGATGACGGTGGTTGCGATCAGCAGCCGCGCGTCACCCGAGGCGAAACGCTCCATCGCAGCGTCCTTAACCTCGGGGCGGAGCTGGCCGTGGACGAGCACAACCGCATCCCCGAACCGCTCTTTCAGCGCCGCATAGCGGGCCTCCGCCGCAGCGATGTCGGCAAGGTCGGGCACGCCATCGACCTCGCGCACCATCGGGCACACCCAATAGGCCTGTTGCCCGCTGGCAAGGTGCCGTTCGACGCCTGCAACAATCTCGTCCATTCGCGCCTGCGGGAACACCAGCGTTTCGATTGCCTGCCGCCCCGGCGGGAGTTCATCGAGGCGGCTCACGTCCATCTCGCCATATTGCGCCAGCGTCAGCGAGCGCGGGATCGGGGTCGCGGTCATCGCGAGGGTATGCGGCGCGCGGCGGCCCTTGGCGGCGAGCGCCAGCCGCTGCGCCACCCCGAAGCGGTGCTGCTCGTCGATCACGACCAGCCCGAGGTCGCGGTAATTGACGGTGTCCTGAAAGATCGCGTGGGTGCCGACCAGCAGCTGGATCGACCCATCGAGCAGCCCCATCAGGATCGACTCGCGTTCCCGCCCCTTGGCGCGGCCGGTGAGCAGCGCAATCTCCACCCCCGCCGGGCCGAGCATCTTGCGCAGCGTCTCGAAATGCTGGCGGGCGAGGATTTCGGTGGGGGCGAGCAGCGCGGCCTGCTTGCCAGCCTCGACCGCGATCAGCATCGCGTTCAGCGCCACCACAGTCTTGCCCGCCCCGACATCGCCTTGCAGCAGGCGCAGCATCGGCGCCTCCTGCGCCATGTCGCCCGCGATCTCGGTGATGGAGCGGGTCTGCGCGCCTGTCAGGCCGAAGGGAAGCTGCAGCCTCGACCTGAGCGTCCCGTCACCCGCCAGCGCCTGTCCGCGCCGTTTGCGGCCATCGGCCTTGACCAGCAGCAGCGCGAGGCTGTTCGCCAGCAATTCGTCATAGGCGAGCCGGTCGCGCGCCTTGGGATCGGTGCTCTCGTGCCCCATCTTCAGCGCCTCGCGCCACGAGGGCCAGCCGGAGCGCTCCAACTGACCGGGCTCGATCCATTCGGGAAGGTCGGGGAGCCGCGCCAGCGCTTGGCTTGCGAAATCGGCGATGCGCGGCTGGGTGAGGCCTTCCGAGAGGCGATAGACCGGCTCGGACATGCGCCCCATATGGGCGGCGCTGGCCTCCTCGATATGGTCGGGATGGACGATCTGGAGCATGTCGCCATAGCGATCCAGACGGCCCGCCACCCAGCGCGTCTCGCCCACCGGCACAAGCTTCTTGGCAGCATAGGCCGCCTTGCCGAACCAGTTCAGCGAACACACGTTTCCCACCGCGTCCTGCGCCAGCACGCGGTAAGGCCCACGGCTGCCCGCCCGCGGCGCGCGGTGTTCGATCGCGGTCAGGGCGATGATCACCTGCTCGCCCTCGGAGGCCGAATCGAGATCGGCCACCGCGCGGCGGCTGACAAAGCGTTCGGGCAGGTGGTAGGCGAGGTCCTTGACCCGCGTGAGGGCGAGCTTCTCCAGCGGCTTCATGAGCTTGGGGCCGACGCCTTCGAGCGTTTCGACCTCGGCGAAGAGCGGATTGAGAGCCTCGGGGCGCATGATTGCATTCGCTAACACCGTGCTTGCGTCATTGCGAGTTGAAGGCGCGCAGAGCTGTGGCTAGGTGAACCGCATGACCGACACACCGCCGTTCGAACAACGTCTCGCCCGCGCAAAGTTCCGCGCTTGGCACCGGGGCACGCGCGAGGCCGATTACATGATCGGCGGCTTCTACGATCGCTACCATGCCGAATGGGGCGAGGATGAACTCGTGTGGTTCGAGGCCCTGCTCGACGAGGACGATGTCGATGTGATGGCCTGGGCGCTGGGCGCACAATCCCCGCCCGATCACCTTGCGGGCGATCTCCTCGCGGCCATGCAGAAGCTCGATTACGTCGATATTCCGCGCTGACCGCCGACCCGTTCGACAAGCGGGCCACGTGCCGCTAAGGGCCGGAACAAATCCTGCGCCGCCGCGGTTTCGGCAAAGGCGCTCCGCCTCCTTCGTGTAACCCCCTCCTCGAAACGAGGTGGGGGCGCTTGCGTTGCCCGATGCCTCTCGCGCCCTGTCTGTGAAGTGACCCTATGCCCGATTTGAACCGCATCCTTGCGGCCCGCGAACCGCTGACCCTCGCCTCGCTGCCGCGCGGGAGCCTGCCGCTGGTGCTCGCCGATCTCGCGCGTGCCGCGAAACGGCGCGCTGTGTTCATCGCGCCCGATGATGCCGCGATGCGCGCCGCAGCCGAGGCGGCGCGCTTCTTCGCGCCCGAGGTGGAGGTGGTGACCTTCCCCGCTTGGGACTGCCTGCCCTACGACCGCGCCAGCCCCGCGCTGTCGATCAGCGCCGAGCGGCTCGCCGCGCTCCACAAGCTCCAGCAGCCGGGAGCTGCGCAGCAATTGCTGGTCTCCACCGTCAACGCCGTGCTGCAGCGCGTGCTCACCCCCTTCCGGGTGCGCGAGAGCGTGCGCGAATTCCGCGTCGGCACGCAGATCGGGCAGGAGAGCCTGACCGCGCTGCTCGTCCGGCAGGGCTACAGCCGCACCGACACCGTGATCGACCACGGCGAATTCGCGGTGCGCGGCTCGATCGTCGACATCTTCCCTTCGTCTCTGGATGCAGGCCTGCGGCTCGATTTCTTCGGCGACGAGCTCGAGAGCCTGCGCCTGTTCGATCCCGCCACCCAGCGCACCGTCGAGCGGATCGACAGCCACCTGCTGCTTCCCGCCTCCGAAGCCCTGCTCGACGAGGAGAGCATCAAGCGCTTCCGCAGCCGTTATCGCGAGCTGTTCGGCGCCAATGCGACGCAAGATCCGCTCTACGAGGCCGTGTCCGAGGGCCGCCGCCTTGCGGGCATGGAGCACTGGCTGCCACTGTTCGAAGCGAAGCTGGCAACGCTGTTCGACCACCTCGGCAAGGACGATGTGGTGGTGATCGACCAGAGCGCGCTGGGGGCGGCGGACGAACGCCTGACCGACATCGCCGATTACCACGAGCAGCGCGGCCGGATCGCGGGCGAGAGGAAGGGCTCCTACCGCCCGCTGAAGCCCGATGCGCTCTACCTCGCGCGCACCGAGTTCGATGCGGCGCTGGCCGCCATGCCGGCCCATCGCGCCACCGGCTTCGCGTCTGAGGAAGGGGCCGGGGTCGTCGATTTCGGCTTCCGCTCGGCCCGCGACTTCGCCCCCGAGCGCGGGCGCGGCGAGAATGTCTACGAAGCCGCCGCCGCGCACCTCAAGAGCGTTGGCAAGTCGGCACGCAAGTCCTTGGTCGCGGCCTATTCCACCGGCAGCGCGCGCCGCATCGCGGCGATCATCGACGAGGCCGGAGCCCCCACCGCGCTCGCCGACAATTGGCAGGCCGCGCTGGGACTGGCGGCGAAGAAGACCACCGCGGTGGTGGTCCTGCCGCTCGAAACCGGCTTTGCCTCCGACACGCTCGAAATCCTCACCGAGGCTGACATCCTCGGCGACCGGCTGGTGCGGCGAAAGAAGAAGCGCAAGGATTCCGATGCCTTCCTCGCCGAGCTTCAGGCGCTGTCGCAGGGCGATCTGGTCGTGCACATCGAGCACGGGATCGGCAAATATCTCGGGCTCGAGGCGATTCCGGTCGGCAAGAGCAAGCACGATTGCGTCGCGCTTGAATATGCGGGCGGGGACAAGCTATTCATTCCGGTCGAGAATATCGATGTCCTCACGCGCTACGGTTCGTCCGAACAGGCTGTCGCACTCGACCGGCTCGGCGGCGAGGCGTGGCAGCGCCGCCGCGCCAAGCTCAAGGAGCGCATCACTGCCATAGCCGGCGAGCTGATGCAGGTCGCCGCCGCGCGCGCATTGCGTCAGGCCCCCGCCCTCCCCGCCGATCCCGCGACGCTCGGCCAGTTCACCGACCGCTTTCCCTGGTCCGAGACCGAGGATCAGGAACGCGCCATCGCCGACGTGCTGGGCGATCTCGAAAGCGGCCGTCCGATGGACCGGCTGGTGTGCGGCGATGTCGGCTTCGGCAAGACCGAGGTCGCGTTGCGCGCCGCTTTCGTCGCGGCGATGCACGGCCAGCAGGTCGCGATTGTCGCGCCGACCACGCTGCTCGCCCGCCAGCACTACCAGAACTTCGCCGAGCGTTTCGCGGGCTTCCCGCTGCACGTCGGGCGGCTCTCGCGCCTGGTCACCTCGAAGGAAGCCACCGAGACCCGCGAGGGGCTGGAGAATGGCCAGATCGACCTCGTGGTCGGCACCCACGCGATCCTCTCCAAATCGACCAAGTTCAAGAACCTCGGCCTTGTCATCGTCGACGAAGAGCAGCGCTTCGGGGTCACCCACAAGGAGAAACTGAAGCAACTGCGCGCCGACGTTCACGTCCTCACCCTCACCGCCACGCCCATCCCGCGCACCCTGCAGATGGCAATGTCAGGCCTGCGCGAGCTTTCCACCATCCAGACCCCGCCGGTCGACCGCCTCGCGGTGCGCACCTATGTCATGGAGTGGGATGACATGGTGATGCGCGAGGCCCTGCTGCGCGAACACCACCGCGGCGGGCAGAGCTTCATCGTGGTCCCCCGCATTTCCGACATGGCCGATGTCGAAGAATGGCTTCGCGAGAACGTGCCCGAGATCAAGCCCGTCACCGCGCACGGCCAGATGTCGCCGAGCGAAGTCGAGGAGCGCATGGGCGCTTTCTACGACCGCAAGTATGACGTGCTGCTTTCGACCACGATCGTCGAAAGCGGCCTCGATATCCCGAGCGCCAACACCATCATCATCCACCGCGCCGATCGTTTTGGCTTGGCGCAACTCTACCAGCTGCGCGGGCGCGTCGGTCGGGCGAAACTGCGCGCCTATGCCTATCTGACGCACGAAGCGGGCGTCGCCCTGTCCGAGATCGCGCAGAAGCGGCTGAAGGTGCTGGGCGACCTCGACACGCTCGGCGCGGGCTTCCAGCTTGCGAGCCACGATCTCGACATTCGCGGCGCGGGCAATCTGCTCGGCGACGAGCAGTCGGGCCACATTCGCGAGGTCGGCTTCGAACTTTATCAGGCAATGCTGGAAGAGGCGATCCTTGCCGCCAAGGCGGGCGAAATGGGTCTCGAGCGCCCGCGCGACAAGCTGACGCCGCAGATCACGGTTGACGCGCCGATCATGATCCCCGAGGACTATGTCCCCGACCTTGCCGTGCGGATGGCGCTTTACCGACGCCTGAACCAGGCCGAGGGGCAGCACGAGATCGAAAGCCTCGCCGCCGAGATGATCGACCGTTTCGGCGATCTGCCGCAGCCGACCAGGAACCTCATCCGCCTGATCGAGATCAAGCATCAGGCCATCACTGCCAACATCGCCAAGATCGACGTCGGCGCGCGCGGCACGCTGGTGGGCTTCCATCAGGACGACTTCCCCGATCCCGCGGGCCTCATCGCTTATGTCGCGCGCCTCAACGAGGGCGGCAAGGACACCGCCAAGCTGCGCCCCGACATGAAGCTCGTCATCAACCGTGCGTGGAGCGATCCGCTCAGCCGGCTCAACGGGCTGTTCCAGCTCACCAAGGGCCTCTCCGGGATCGTGAAGAAGGCGGCCAAGGCGAAGAAGGCAGCGTGACCGGGGCCAGATTGCCACGATGCACGGTGCCAGTTAGGCTGCGGTAATGACCCTGACCCCGGGACCCGATTGGCAAAACGAGCTCTGGGTATCGCCCTATTCGCTGCGGTTCGAATTGAGCGATGGCGAATGTGTCGGGCGCTATGTGACGCAGTTCATCACTAGCTTCGAACGCGCCCGCGCCCTTGCCAGACTGGCACTTCCGGGTGAACAGGTCGTCGGAATCATCGCCGGTTTTTCTGAGCCCGGCCTTGTTGCAGGAGCGGAATGGCACGAATGGACCACCGGAACCGCCTTTGACCACCTCGCGGTTCTGGGCGTTCCGAGCGATGCCTGCCTTGCATCATGGGCCAGCTATTGGTGGCACTGCGATGTCGACGATCCGGAGATGGAGCCGTGGCAGCAGCGCGCTATCCTGCTGACGTGGGATCAGGCCGACATCCTGCTCTGGAACCAGGTGGGTCAGGACCTCGGCATAGCCCCGCGGGCGCCGGTTCAGGCAAAGCTCGTCGATCTTGAACGCGGCATCTGCGTCGATGCCTATGATGACCGGGGCATGGACATCACTGCGCTCGAAAAGGCCCCGCTCGAAGCCCTCTATGCCGAGCGCAACGACTGGCTGCTCGATTATGATCGGGCGCGGATGGCGGCGGTCTTCGAAGCCTGACCTTGCGGTGCTGGCTGACGTGGGGCGCCTAGATCTCGCGCACCGTCACGCTCTGGCTGTTCATCACCAGCGGGCCGAAGGCGGTGAGGAAGGCGACGTCGCCTGCATCGCGGCCGATGCCGATGATTGCCGTGTCGCGGGCGCTCGCCATGCCGGTGGGATCGATGATATGCCATGCCCCGCCGAGGTAGACCTCGGCGACCGCGTGGAAATCGGGCGGGCTCGCGCGCAGGGCATAGACGCTGGCATAGCGCGCAGGGATGTCGGCGGCGCGGGCGAGCGCGATCATCAGGTGGGCATAGTCGCGGCATACCCCCACGCGGTCATGGAAGGTGTCGAGCGCGGTGGTTTCCGCTGTGCTCGATCCACGCTCGTAGGCGATGTGTTCGGCGATCCATTCGGCCATCGCGGCGACCTGCGCCCCGCCATCAAGCCCCGCAAAGCGCGCCTCGACCAGATCGAAGAAACGCTCGGACGGGCAGTAGCGCGACGGCAGCAGATATTGCACCGCCTCGGGGGGCAGCAGGCGGAGCGGCCTGCGCGGCAGCGCGGCATAATCGGACGCGGGCCGCGCGATACTCACGCGCGCCGCATAATCGACCAGCATCCGCCCCTCGGCCGCCAGCCACGCGCGCGTGCCAAAGCCGTCCTGCGCCGCGATTCGGGTGAGCGGCGCGCCGATCGTGACGGCGGATTGCTCGATCGTCTGGCCCCCGGCCGCTGCCACCTCGATCTGGAGCAAGACCGCGCAGGGCTGCGCGAACCAGTAATCAAGCTGGACGTCGATCTGGAGCTTCACGGGCAAGGGGTTCCGTTCGGGTAAGGGGCGGCTCCCCCCTAGGCGGCAACGCACGATCTGGCGCGTTGTTTCTTGCCGGCCAGCAAGCATCCTGATGCGCAAAGGCCACAAGTGGCCTGTGCAATCGCGCAGCCAGCTCCGTGCTGCTTGCTGCACTGCCGCCATTGTGACACGATTCCGATGCAGCAATATCAGAGACTAAACTCTGAAGCAGAGGGAACCTGTCATGACGAACACCGTCGCAACCCGTAATCTTCGCCGGTCTGTCCTGCTCGCGAGCGTCGCCGCAGTGCTTTCGGGCGCCCCTGCCCTGGCGCAGGACACCGCCGCCGCTCCGCCGGAAGCCGACGAATATGAAGGCAACGTCATCATCGTCTCGGCAACCAAGCGCGACACCACGATCCAGGACGTGCCCTTTTCGATCAACGCGCAGACCCAGGAAGACATCCAGCGTTCGGGCGCGGTGACGCTCGAAGACCTGTCGCGCAATGTCGCGGGCCTCACCATCCAGAACCTCGGGCCGGGGCAGAGCCAGGTTTCGGTGCGCGGGATTTCCGCAGGGCAGGTGGTGCGCGACCAGCCCGGAGTGAAGGAGCAGGTTGGCGTCTATCTCGACGAATCGGTGATCTCGCTCTCGCTGTTCACCCCCGACATCGACTTGTTCGACCTCAACCGCGTCGAGACCTTGCGCGGGCCGCAGGGCACGCTGTTCGGATCGGGATCGGTCGGCGGCACGATCCGCTACATCACCAACCAGCCCCGACTGGGCGTGACCGAAGGCACTCTCGAGGCCAACGTCAACATCATCGACGGCGGCAATGCCGGCAGCCACCTCAAGGGCGCGGTCAACCTGCCGCTGGGCGACAGCGCGGCAATCCGCGCGGTCGGCTATTACACCCGCTACGCCGGCTTCATCGACGCGGCTGGCCCCGGCGGCGGCGAGAACGTCAATGATGGCGAGCGCTACGGCGGCCGCATCGCGCTGACCTTCGAGCCCACCGACAACCTCTCGATCACCCCGCGCGTGATCTACCAGAAGATCGAGGTCGGCGGCTTCAACCGGCAGGAGGTCTTCAACCTCTTCGCCAACCCCTTCACCACCACACGCCCCGCCGTGCAGCTCGGCGAGCGCGAGCAGTTCCTGCTGCTGCCCGAGCGCTTCGAGGACGAAACCTTCATCGCCGACCTCACGGTCAAGATCGGTCTTGGGTCGATGGATCTGACCTCGGTCACCTCCTACATCAACCGCGACATCCTCGTCAGCCGCGATGCCAGCGCGCTGACCGGCTCGGTCTCGGTCGATCTCGGTTTCCCGGCGACCGGGGTGGCGCTGGCCTCGAACCTGCGTGACACGACCGACCTTTCGACCTTCACGCAGGAACTGCGCCTCGCCTCGGACTATGACGGCCCGTTCCAGTGGCTTATCGGCGGCTTCTATTCCGATGTGCAGCGCGATTATCGCCAGCGTCTGCCGACTCCGGGATATGACGCCTTTACCGATGCGACGCTGGGCGCAGGCACCTCGGCCGCAGTGGCGAACGGCTTCCCGGCCAATTCGCCGTTCAATTCCGACCTGCCCTTCGACATCAAGCAGTTCGCGGTGTTCGGCGAGGCGACTTACGACATCACCGAGAAGCTGACCTTCACCGCTGGCGGGCGCTACTACGATTTCGAGGAAACCCGCACCATCACCACCGGCGGCCTGTTCGCCAATGGCGATGCCGGCGTGGTCGACACCACCGCATCGGACGGCTTCACCCCGCGCTTCCTGCTCAGCTACAAGGCGAGCGACAGCGTCACGATCAACGCGCAGGCCGCGCAGGGCTTCCGGCTTGGCGGGGTCAACGACCCGCTCAACACCCCGCTCTGCAATGCCCAGGACCTCGCCCTGTTCGGCGGCTTCCAGGACTATGACGACGAAACCCTGTGGAACTACGAGCTGGGCGTGAAGACGCAAGGCGATGGCTTCACCTTCAACGCCGCCGCCTTCTACAACGACATCAGCAACCTTCAGGTGACGCTCGATGCGGGCAGCTGCTCGTCACGGATCGTGTTCAACGTGCCCGAGGCCTTCGCCGCCGGGATCGAGGCCGAGCTCGGCTTCCAGCCCGCGCCGGGCCTCAATTTCGACCTGTCCGGCAGCTATATCCAGTCGGAGTTCAACAGCACCCTCCCCGGTCCGCTCGCCAGCGCCACCGGGATCCGCGATGGCAACCGCCTGCCCTCGGTGCCCGAATTCCAGCTTTCGGCCAGCGGCAGCTACGAGTGGGAGCTTGGCGACAGCACCACGGCCTTCATCACCGGCTCGTTCCAGCATGTCGGCTCGCGCTTCACGCAGCCGGCCGACCAGGAGAACAATCCGCGCACCTTCGTCCATGGCCTGCCCTTCGGCGGCGCCCCGGCGACTGCGTCGACCACGGTCGATCTGGAACTGCCCGATTACCAGCTGGTCAATCTCAGCGCCGGGGTCGAGCTTGATCGCGGCCTATCGCTGACGGCCTATGTCACCAACCTGTTCGATGAGAACCCGCTGCTGTCCTTCGACCGCGAGCGCGGTGGCCGTGCGCGGCTCGGGTTCAATATCGGGCAGCCGCGCACCTTCGGCGTGACGGCGCGCCAGACGTTCTGATCGCGAAGCGGCGGCGGGCGGCTTGCTCTGCCCGTCGCCTGCTTCAACCGTGCCCCATGCCCCGCGCGGTGCGTGACAGGGCCACAACCTGCTCGCTCGGCATCGGTTGGGCACGCAGGAACCCCTGCCAGTAATCGCAGCCTTCCGCGGTGATCGCAGCGCGCTGGATCTCGTCCTCGATCCCCTCGGCATAGACCGCAAGGCCTAAGGCCCTCGCCAGCGCGACGATCGCGCGCAGCACCGCGAGCGCGGTGGTATCCCCGGGCACGCCTTCGACCATCGCCTTGTCGAGCTTCAGCGCGTCCAGAGGAAGCTCGCGCAAGTAGCGGAAATTGCAGAAGCCTGCGCCGAAATCGTCGAGCGCCGTGCGAAAGCCGAGGCCGCGCAGTGCCTTCAATGCGCTCGCCGCCTGGGCGAGGTTCCTCAGCAGCAAATCCTCGGTGATCTCGAGCATCAGCCGCTGCGGCACGATGTCGGATTGGCCGATCAAGGCTGCGAAATCGGCAGCAAAGCGCGGGTCGCCCAGCTCCTCGGGCGTGATGTTGAGCGACAGCGTCAGCGCATCGGGCCAGGTCGCCGCGTCCTCGAGCGCGCGGGCGACCACGTGGCGCGAGAGCGGCGCGACCAGCGCCGCGCGCTCGGCCACCGCGAACAAATCGCGCGCGCCGATTGCGCCCAGCGTCGGGTGCCGCCAGCGGGCCAGCGCCTCGGCCCCTGTCAGCGCGCCGGTGATGCAGGAAAATTGC
>JACESM010000079.1 GCA_013911835.1 Porphyrobacter sp.
GCGTCGAGCATCACCGCCGGGATCGCGCCGTTGACGTTGATGGGGAGCGCGCGGCCGATGGCTTCGGGCAGCACAGCCTCGATGGTGCGCAGCATGGCGATGTGCTTGCCCTCCATCCCGTGCTCCTTGGCGAGCGCCAGCAGCCGGTGCGCGCGCGGATCGCCGCCCGAGTGCTGGGGGTGGCCAAAGCCGGGGATCGCCTTCTTCTCGGCGCGCAGGGCCTTGATCGCGGCGATGGCGGTGGCGGCGGGATCCGCGCCTTCGGCGTCCGCGACGACCTGCGCATAGAACCTGCCCGCGACCTCCGCGCTCCCCAGCACCACGCTCCCGCAGCCGAGCAGCCCCGCCGCAACCGCGCCGTGGAAGGCCTCGGGCGCGGCGGCATAGGTCATGCGGGTGGCGACGACGCTCGGCACCAGCCCATGCTCGGCAATGGCGCAAAGCACCGCATCGGCGAGCGCCTTCTGCGGCGTGCTCGGCATGGTGCCGGTCACCAGCAGCCAGAAATAGGAGGTGAAGTCGACATGACCGATCACCTCGCCACACAGGTCGAGCCCGCGCACGGTTATGGTCGTGGCGTCGGAGGTGCATATCGCAGTGGTTGCGTTGTCTTGCTTGCCGATGCGCATGGGCTCTGCCTTTTCGTTATTCGAAGTTGATTTCGTTATGCGAAGAATATAGTGTCACATGTAGATCAAGGCAAGCAGATGGGATAAGAGCGATGACAGCTAGGCCGCTCGCAGGCGTTACCGTGCTCGAAATGGGCACCTTCATCACCGGCCCGGCGGCCGGGATGCTGCTTGCCGATCTCGGTGCAGATGTCATCAAGGTCGAGCAACCCGGCACCGGCGATCCGTTCCGCAGCTTCAAGGGCGAGCTCTACTCGCCCCATTTCCAGACCTATAACCGCAACAAGCGTTCAATCACGATCGACCCCAAGAAGGAAAGCGATCTTTTCGTCCTCGACCAGCTGATCGAGACGGCGGACGTCTTCATCCAGAATTTCCGGCCGGGCGTGGCAGGGCGGCTGAAGGTCGATGCCGAGCGGCTTCAGGCGATCAACCCGCGGCTGGTCTATGCCTCGATCTCGGGCTTTGGCAGCGAGGGGCCGGAGCGGGATCGCCCCGCCTTCGACACCGTCGCACAGGCCGCGAGCGGCTTTCTGCGGCTGCTGGTCAACCCCGAGCACCCCCGCGTCGTCGGCCCCGCCATCGCCGATGCCATGACCGGGTTCTACACTGCTCTCGGCATCCTCGCCGCACTCAACGAACGCCACGTCACGGGCAAAGGACGGGTGGTCGAAATCTCGATGTTCGAGGCGATGTGCCACTTCAACCTTGACGATTTCACCCACCTACTGTCCGCCGACCAGGTGATGGGGCCTTATAGCCGCCCCCACGTCAGCCAGAGCTACGTCTTCCAGTGCGCCGACGGCAAGTGGCTCGCGCTGCACATGTCCTCCCCGCCCAAGTTCTGGGAGAATCTTGCCGTCGCCGTGGGCCAGCCCGACATGCTGAGCCTCCCCGCCTTCGCCAGCCGCGAGGCGCGGATTGCGCATTACGAGGACGTGGTCGCCTTCCTCGCCCCTATCTTTGCGGGGCAGGCCCGTGACCACTGGACCGAGACGCTGACCCGCCTCGAAGTCCCCAACTCGCCTGTCTATGATACCAAGGAAGTCCTCGCGACCGAGCAAGCCAAGGTGCTGGGGCTGGAGGTCACTGACCCTGACGGCCCCAAGGGCACCTTCCGCACCATCCGCTTCCCTGTGTCCTTCGACGGCGCACGGATGGACTCTGTCACCGCGCCGCCCCTATTGGGGGCCGACGACGCGGCGATCCGCCGCTCCATCGAAAGGCCGGTGCATGGGATCGCCAGGGGCTGAAGCTGAAGACCGGGGGGCGGGGAAAGACCCCGAGTTTCTCTCGACACTCGAACGCGGATTGCGCGTGCTGAAGGCGTTCGACGAGGATCACCCCGAGATGACCCTCTCCGAGGTCGCCGCCAAGACCGCGCTGCCCCCGGCGGTGGCCCGCAGGTGCCTGATCACGCTGGTGGAGCTGGGCTATGTCGGCCAGCACGAGCGCAAGTTCCTGCTGCGCCCGGCGGTGCTGACCATCGGTTCGGCCTTCCTTGCCTCGATGCAGATCGAGCAGGTGGTGCTGCCGCCGCTGCAAGCCCTGCGCGACCAGACCGGGGACAGCGCCAGCCTTGCTGTCCTCTCCGGCACCGACATCCTCTATGTCGCGCATGTCTCAACCGACCGGCGCTTCCGCGTCGCGGCGGGAGTGGGGACGCGCTTCCCCTTCCACGCGACCTCGCTCGGCAAGGCGATCGCGGCGCATCTGCCCGAGGACGAGCGCGCCGTGCTCCTCCACCGCGCGCCCTACCAGCGCTTCACCGAGCGCACGGTCACTGACCACCCCGCGCTCGCCGACCGGCTGCACCTTATTGCGACCCGCGGCTACGATTCGGCGCTCGACGAGCTCGATTACGGGATCGTGTCGGTCGCGGTGCCGATCTTCGGGCGCGACAAGCGGGTGATCGCGAGCATCAACTGCTCCACCTCCACCACCCGCATCTCGCAGGACGAGCTGGTCCGCACCCGCCTGCCGCTGCTGCGCCATGCCGCAGGCGACATCGAGGCGGCGCTCAAGCGCTGGCCCGCGCTCGAGGCGAGCCTGCGGCCCTGAGGGGCGTGCAAAGGGTGACTTCTGCTTTGGTGGGGTCAGAGAAAAAAGCTGCCGTTCGGCTAGCGACCCCAAAGCGGCAATAACATCCGCTTCTGATTTGCCCACCTAGAGAGGAGGATAGCTTACAATCCGATAGAATGCCCAAAGGCGACAGTCTTGCCTGCTAGCTCGGTCTAGCAGGCCGCCAAGCCGGGGACAGGCCGCGCCCCAAAGGAGTGGAGAGGCAGATGGTGTCGGATCGGCAGAATATCGCAGCAGGCACGCAGCAACCCGAAAAGTTCGATGTGATCATCGTCGGCGCGGGCATTTCCGGGATCGGCAGCGCGACCCTGCTGCGCAAGCATTGCCCGGATCTGAGCTTTGCCATTCTCGAAGCGCTTGAGGGCCATGGCGGCACCTGGCTGATCCACAAATATCCCGGCACCCGGTCCGATAGCGACCTGTTCACCTTCGGCTACGGCTTCAAGCCGTGGACCGGGCAGCCGATCGCCTCGCGCGATCAGATCCTCGACTATCTGGGTGATGCGATTGCCGATGCGGGCCTTGGTCCCTTCATCCGATATGGCCACAGCGTCACGTCCGCCAACTGGTCCAACGAAACCGCCAGCTGGCAGCTGACGGTCGAACGCAAAGGGGCCGACGATGTCGTGCAGATGGAGGCGAGCTTTTTGTGGATGTGTCAGGGCTACTACCGGCACGAGAAAGGCTACACGCCCCAATGGCCGGGCATGGACAGGTTCAAGGGCCAGATCATCCACCCCCAGCACTGGCCAGAGGGTCTCGATCTGGCGGGTAAGAACGTAACTGTGATTGGTTCGGGTGCGACAGCGGCAACCCTGATCCCGGCGCTGGCCGACCGCTGCGCGCACGTGACCATGCTGCAACGCACGCCAACCTATTTTGCCGCTGGTCGCAATGCTGACGCGCTGGCCGAGGAATTGCGCAGGCTGGATGTGGACCCTGCCTGGATTCACGAGATCATGCGGCGCAAGGTGGTGCGCGACCGGGCCGATCTGCTCGACCGCGCGCAATCATCGCCTGACAAGTTGAAGGCGATGCTGATCGGCGGCGTTCAGGCGCTGCTCCCGGCAGGGTTCGATGTCGAACGGCATTTCACGCCGCCTTATCGCCCTTTGCAGCAGCGCGTGGCGTTTGTGCCGGACGGTGACCTGTTCAAGGCCATTTCGGCGGGCAAGGCGTCGGTCGTGACAGATACGATCAGCACCTTCGACGATACCGGTATCGTGCTTGATTCGGGCGAGCGGATCGATGCCGATGTGGTGATCACGGCCACCGGGTTCGATATGGCAGTGATGGGCGAAATCCCGTTCAGCATCGACGGCGCGTCGGTCAACTTCGCGCAGACCGTAACCTATCGCGGAATCATGTTCACCGGCATACCCAACATGGCATGGGTCTATGGCTATGGCCATTACAGCTGGACCTTGCGCGCTGATCTTGTCGCGGGCTTCGTCTGCCGGCTGCTCGATCACATGCACAAAAGCGGTGCGAGCAGCGTGATGCCGGTGCTCAGACCCGAAGATCAGGGCATGGAACTGAAGCCGTGGGTCGATACCGATTACCTCAACCCCGGCTATCTGCTGCGCAGCCTCGACCGGCTGCCCCGGCGCGGCGACACGCCTGAATGGCAGCACAGCCAGGACTATTTCTACGAGAGCCAGGCGATACCCGCGATCGATCTGACCGATCCGGTGTTCGCCTACAACTATCGGCCGGTGCAGCGCGAAGCTGCCGGCATGGGACACCATGAAACAATGAGGAAGGCAGGATGATGAACATGAAAGGCGGCGTGGCCGTGGTAACCGGCGGGGCTTCGGGCCTCGGCAAGGCAATGGCCGAGGAGGCCGCGCGGCGCGGCATGAAGGTGGTGATCGCCGATGTCGAGGCTGGAGCGATGGAGCAGGCCGTTGCTGACCTGCGCGCAGGCGGCGGCGAGGCGATTGGCGTGCTGACCGATGTGACCAGCGCGGCGTCTGTCGAGGCACTGGCGGTCGCGACCGAACAGCATTTCGGACCAGCCAACCTGCTGTTCAACAATGCCGGTGTCGCATCGGGCGGGCCGATCTGGGAAAGCACCGAAAATGACTGGAAGTGGCTGTTCGGCGTGAATGTCGATGGCGTCGCCAACGGGGTGCGCAGCTTTACCCCGCGCATGCTCGCGGCGGCCGCTGCCGATGCGGCCTATCAGGGCTGCATCGTCAACACCGCATCCATGGCCGGGCTGGTGACCGCGCCGGGGATGGGCATCTACAGCGTTTCCAAGCACGCGGTGCTGGCCTTGTCCGAATGTCTCTACCACGATCTCGATCTGGTCGGGCCGCAGGTGCGGGCGGCGGTGCTGTGCCCGTTTTATGTGTCCACGAATATCAGCCAGTGCCACCGCAACCGCCCCGCTGATCTGGTCAATGACAGCGGGCCGACCCGCTCGCAGCTGGCCACGCAGGCGATCTCCGCCAAGGATCTTGCCAACGGCACGCTGACGCCCGAAGAGGTGGCTGCGATCACTTTCAAGGCGATCGAGGAAGATCGGTTCTACATCTACCCCAGCCCGGAACAGCTGCCGATCGTAAGAAGCCGTCTCGATCATCTGGGGAACGGCACCAATCCCGACATCCCCTACGACGACATTCCGATGTTCAAGGCGCGGCGGGACAGTCTGAAAGCTGCACTAGCGGGGTGAGTGGGTCGCGCTCTTGCTGTGTGCTCTGCTTGTTGTAACCAAATGGCCGTTGCTGCGATGATCTGGCGGCGCGGAGGGTGTGCTTGGCCGAACCGGGAAAACTGGACGAGGAACTCGATGCCCTACTGCGCCGCCATGCGCGGCAGCGGGTGCTAGCGCGAGGCGAGGCGCTCTACGGGCGCGGCTCGCTGCCCGATGCGCTGTTCTGCGTCGAGCGCGGGATCATTCGCCTCAGTGTTACCAGCCCTGCCGGCCGTGAAGCCGTGCTGGGTCTGGTGACGCCGGGGCACTGGTTCGGTGAGGCATCACTGTTCACCTCCGAACCGCGCGGCAATGATGCGGTGGCCGCCGTCGAGAGCACCGTGCTGATGGTCCCCGCTGCCACCCTTCACGCCTTGATCGACGAGCGCTCCGATTATCTACGGCAGTTCCTCGCCATGATGGGCCAGCGTTACAAGGCGGTGCTGAGCCGGATGGACGACACCGTGCTGCTGCCGTTGCCTGCGCGCCTCGCACGGATCATCGTGCAAATGATCGACGTAGGCGGCAATGCAGGCGATGCGCCAGTGCTGCGCTTCTCGCAGGAGGAGGCCGCTCATATGCTTGGTGCATCGCGGCAAAGCGTCAATCGGGTGCTGAAGGAGTGGGAGGCTGCCGGCATTGTGCGCCTGAGCTATCGCACGCTTACCCTGGCAGACCTCACGGCCATACGGCGGCTTTGCCGGGCATGAGCGGCATGGCGAGAGGTTGCAGATCGAGAGGGGGCAAGCCAGCCAATGCGGCTCGCAACTAAGTTAGGAAAGCCGCCATTCCGCTATCCACCCGCCTCCCGCCATTGGCGAAACGATCGGGCAATCCAGAAAGCTGCCGCTTCACCTATGACCCCTCGCGACCGCGAACGCCCGTCACCCCGTGCCTGACACGGGGCGACGGTTGAGATGGTGGCAGCCCCCTATCCGCAGGCAGCAGAATTGGAGTTTCCACCCGCGTCCTAAATCCGGCGCCCGGTGGAAAAGGCCCTGAATGCCCGTTCGCGGCGTGAAAACCGCGCGGCTCGCTAAACATTGCTCTGGCGCGCCAAGCAGAGAGTCACGCCGCAGCAACCACCCGGCAACGACATGCCAACAACAGGCACACCTCATAGCGCCAAAACAGCCCCCCGAAACCCACCGATCAGCCCCCATTGCCGCCCCTCCCGACGCCCCGCAACGTGATCCTGGAGCCAGATCTGCAAGATTTCGCATATCGAAGTTGACTTCGCATTGCGAATTCCATAACCAGCCAATCAGGGAGAGGTCGCCGATAAGAGCGGCGCGTTCGCGCGCAGACAGGGGAGAGACATATGAAGTTTTCGGGCCTCAGCCGCAGCGCCAAAAATCGATTGGGCCGCACAGCTGTCAGCACCACCGCGATCGCCTTTGCCGCGCTCGCTACCGCGCCGCTGGCCGCGCAGGACACCGCCGCCGCACCCGCGGCCGAGGAAAGCGACGAAATCGTCGTCACCTCGCTGCGCCGCTCGGAAACCCTGCAGGACACCCCCGCCGCGGTCACCGCCTTCGATTCGCAGGCGATCCAGAACGCCGGGATCGAGCGCCCGGCGGACTTCATCGCGCTCACTTCGAACGTCACGCTGGTCGAAACCCAGAACGCGGGCAACGCCTTCGTCATCATCCGCGGGATCACCCAGAACCGCAATTCCGAGCCTTCGGTCGCAGTGATTGTTGACGGGGTGCAGCAAGTAAACCCCGCGCAATTCAATCAGGATCTGTTCGATATCGAGCAGATCGAAGTGCTCAAGGGTCCGCAGGGCGGGCTCTATGGCCGCAACGCCATCGGCGGGGCGATCATCATCAACACCAAGCAGCCGACCGACCAATTCGCCGGCAACTTCACCGCCGGGATCGACAATGGCTTCGGCTATTTCCTGCGCGGCGGGATCAGCGGTCCGGTGGCCGAGAACGTCAAGTTCCGCATCGCCGGATCGTGGTATGACACCAATGGCTTCATCCCCAACACCTTCCTCGGCGAAGACGCTGATCCGGTGCAGGACTTCAGCTTGCGCGGCAATCTGCTGATCGAGGCGACCGACCAGCTGACCTTCGACCTGCGCGCCAGCGTCAACCAGCTGCGCACGCAAGGGCTCTACTACAACATCGTCAATGATGTGAACACGATCGCCCCGGTGCGGGTCAACAACCCCGGCCAGAACGACCGCGACATCTACAATGTCGCGCTCAGGATCGAATATGCGGGCGACAACGCGGTGTTCACCTCGGTCTCGTCCTATGACACGCTGACCGAAATCCTCACCGGTGACGCCTTCGACTTCCTGCCGATCGAGGAAAGCTTCTTCTTCAATCTGTTCGAAGGCATCTTCGGCGCCGGCAACGGTTTTGACCTGACGCAGAGCCAGTATCTCAACGTCAAGGCGTTCAGCCAGGAAGTGCGCCTCGCCTCGCCTGAGGGTGACGGGCCGTTCAACTGGATGGTCGGCGGCTATCTGATCGACACCACCCGGTTCATTTCGACCGGCAACACCATCGATACCGGCAATGGTGCCCTGCCGGTGTTCCGCAGCCCTTCGACCAATCCGCTGAACCCGCAGTTCACGTTCCTCTCGGACGGGCAGGAAAACTTCGCCTGGGCGCTGTTCGCCAATGCGGGGTATGAATTTTCGGATCAGCTGCGCGTCGATGCCAGCTTGCGTTACGACCGCGACCGTCGCCGCCAGACCACGCTGACCCCGCAGGGCTTCCTGCCCAACGTGCCCGGCGTGCCGCAGGCGCAGAGGGGCGAGGTGCGCACCGCGACCTTCGATGACTGGCAGCCCAAGATCACCCTGACCTACGAGCCGACCCCCGATCTCACCATCTACGGCGGCTATTCGCGCGGTTTTCGTTCGGGGGGCTTCAACCAGACCGGGGTGGGCGCGGAATCGGTCAATGCCGGGATCGTCGGTGTGGGCGATCTGTTCCAGGCCGAAACCGCCGACACCTTCGAAGTGGGCGCCAAGGCGCAGGTCGGCCCGGTGCGCCTGGCCGCGGCGGCCTACACCACCAAGTCGGAGAACTCGTATTTCTTCGTCTTCCTTGCCCAGTCCTCGACCCAGAACCTCGGCAATATTCCCGAGACCCGGATCAACGGCTTCGAGATCGAGGCAAGCGCCGAGCTGTTCCCCGATTTCGACGTCAATGCCGCGCTCGGCGTGACCGACAGCGAGATCGAGGATTTCCCCGATGCGAGCGTGATCGGCAACGAAGCGCCGCCAATCTCGCGCTATACGCTCAACCTCGGAGCGCAATATGCCGGGCCGGTGAGCGATAATGTCGATGCGCTGCTGCGGATCGATTACCGCCGTCTCGGCCGGACCTTCTGGGAGCCGTTCAACACCACCTCGCGCGATCCGGTCGATGTGGTCGATGCGCGCGCGGGGCTGACGTTTGGCGGGATTTCGGTCACCGCCTTCGCCGCCAACCTGTTCGACGAGACCTACAACGCCGAGTTCTCGCCCGGCGGCTTCGTGTTCCGCGCGCGTCCGGCGCGGTATGGGGTGGAAGTCGGCTACAAGTTCTAAGAGGGGAGCGACGCGACATGACCAAGGTGCTGGTGCTCTACTATTCGAGCTATGGCCATATCGAGGCGATGGCCGCCGCTGTGGCCGAGGGCGCAGGCAGCGTCCCCGGCACCGAAGTCAGCGTCAAGCGCGTCCCCGAACTGGTGCCGGAGACGGTGGCGGCGGCTTCAGGAATGAAGACCGACCAACGCGCTCCGATTGCGACCCCGGACGAGCTGGCGGATTACGACGCCATCGTCTTCGGCACACCCACGCGCTTCGGCAACATGGCGGCGCAGATGCGCAACTTCCTCGACCAGACCGGGGGGCTGTGGTTCACCAAGGCGCTGGTCGGCAAGGTCGGGAGCGTGTTCGTCTCCACCGCCAGCCAGCACGGCGGGCAGGAGACCACCATCACCTCGTTCCACACCACGCTGCTCCACCACGGCATGGTGATCGTCGGCCTGCCCTATACCTTCGAAGGCAATGCCGAGATGGGCGAGATCAGCGGCGGCACCCCCTATGGCGCATCGACGCTGGCGGGGAACGACGGCAGCCGCCTGCCGTCTGAAAACGAGCTTGCCGGTGCCCGATTCCAGGGGGCACACGTCGCGCAGATCGCGGCCAAGCTGGCCGCCTGATTGAGACAGGGAGAGAGCACGATGACGCAGAAGATCCTCGCCAACCGCCTGCACCACACCGCCTATGTCACCAAGGACCTCGAGGCGACGCGCGCCTCTTACGAGGACGTGCTCGGCTTCCCCTTGATGGCGACCTATTGCGAAAAGGACGAGCTGTTCGGCAAGGAGCGCGTCTATTGCCACGTGTTCTTCGAACTCGCCGATGGTTCTGCGCTCGCCTTCTTCCAGTTCGCCGACCCGGAAGATCAGGCCGAATTCGGCCCCGACATACCCTCGAGCCCCTTCATCCACGTCGCGCTGCAGGTCGATGCCGATGCGCAGGCCGAACTCCAGCGTCGTATCGCTGCGGCCGGTATCGTGGAGCCGCAGACCTATGTGCTCGAGCATGGCTATTGCCGCTCGCTCTATGTCACCGATCCCAACGGGATGATCATCGAGTTCACCCATGACGATCCGCGCGACGAGCCGCTCGATGCCGGACGCCGTGCTGCGGCCCATGCCGAATTGAAGCGCTGGCTGGCGGGCGATCACCACAACAACAACCCGTTCCGCGCCGAAGAGCACGCCTGATCGCTGGCCATAGGGGCGCATTCGCTGATGGTTGCCCCTGATGCTGGTGATGCAGTGCGGTATGGCGAGGTGGCCGTATCTGGCGGTCACCTGCCGATTGCCATGGCGGGCGCCATTGATCCGACGCGCGCACCGCTGATCCTGCTCCACGGCTGGACACTGGACCACCGAATGTGGGCGCCGCAGGTCGCGGGGCTGGCGGATCGCCATTTCCTCGTCATGCCCGACCGCCGCGGCTGCGGGCGCGCCACCGCGCCGCCCGGTCTCGCGCGCGAGGCCGAGGATGTCATCGCCATTGCCGATTTCCTCGGGTTCGACCGGTTCGCCGTGCTTGGCCTGTCGCGCGGGGCAGTCGTGGCACTCGATGTGGCGCACCGTTACGGCTCGCGCCTCACCGGCCTTGTCGTATCGGGCGCGCCGCTCCCGGCGCTGGTGGAGCGCGCGGAGGTGATCGATCTGGAGCGGCTGCGGGCGCGCGTCGCCAACGGCGACCTCGCGGGTTTCCGGCGCGAATGGTCGCAGCATCCGCTGATGCGCACCCATTCCCACGAGGCCGCCGCGCTCCGCGCCGCGATGCTCGCCGATTATGACGGGCGTGACCTGCTGGTGGCGAGCGACCCGCCGCGCTTTCCTGCCGAAGTGCTTGCGCACCTCCCCATGCCCGTCCTCAGCATGACCGGCGCGCACGACACGCCTTGGCGGCGCGCCTGCGCCCGCGCGCTTGCCGCCACCGCCCCGCGCGCGCGGCATGTGGAAATTCCTCAAGCGGGCCATCTCGCCAACGCCGACAACGCGGCCGCCTTCAACGCCGCCGTCGCCTCCTTCCTCCAGCCAAGGCCCCTTCCATGACCGAAAAACGCTTCCTCACCACCCATGTCGGCAGCCTGCCGCGCCCTGAAGCGCTGCTCGATCTGGTCTTCGCGCGCGAAGACCAGATCGAGCAGCGCTTCAGGGCGCGGCAGGCTGCAGACATGGGTGGTGAG
>JACESM010000008.1 GCA_013911835.1 Porphyrobacter sp.
GCCGCGCCGACCTCGCCCAGAACGCCGCGCGCCAGATCGAGCCCGACCGCGCCGAGCAATCCGCCCAGACCGAAGGCGATGGCTTGGCTGGCGCCCCACACGCCCATGCGCACGCCTTCACGCGTGGTCTCGCCCGCGCCCGCCAGCCCCATCATCGATCCGATCGCGGCGACCGCGAAGACGCCGTTGCCGAAGCCGAGGACGAAGAGGTTCGCCTCGAGCGGCCAGGGCGGCCCCGTCACCGCAGCAACCCCCAGCATCCCGAGCGCCAACCCTGAGGCAAGGCAGCCGCCCACCACCCACGGACGCAAGCTCCCCGCCGACCGCGCAGCAAAGGCGCTCCCGCCCACGCCGGCGACGATCATTCCGATCAGGATGCCGCCCTGGTGGAACTGGCCCACGGTCTTGGTCGAATCCCCCGGCGCCATCCCGAAGATGAGACCCGCAAAGGGCTCGAGGATCAGGTCCTGCATCGAGAAGGCGACCATCGAGACGAAGATGAAGATGGTGAAGCGCCGCGCGGCAGGCTCGTGCCAGATCTCGACGAGAGCGGCGCGGAAATCGGGGGCGGGCGCGTCATCGGCGCTCTCGCGGAAGCGGCCCGCCTGCCGCTCGAGCCGGAAGGTCGCCAGCACTGTCAGCGCCACCATTACCGCCGCAAGCCCGGCAGCGACCTCGATCAGGCGCTCAGGTGAGTAGGGCTTGAGCAAGGTGCCAACCGTGATCGCCGAGGCGACGATGCCGCCAACCATCATGATCCAGGTAACCGCAGCGGCCGCCGCCCGGCGCTCGGGCGCAACGCCGCTCGCCAGCAGCGCCAGCGCCGAAGTGCCGCCCGCGCCCACGCCTGCGCCGATCAGCGCATAGGCGAAGACGGCGATCGCGAAGGCGAGCGGGAAGTTTGCCTCCATCATCAGCGTCGCCTGTGTCGCGAGCAGGCCGCCGCCTGCCAGCACCACCAGCCCTCCGATGATCCACATTGTGCGGCTGCCGCCTTTATCCGAGGCATGGCCCCACAGCGGGCGGCACAGCTGCACTGCATAATGCCATGCGACCAGCCCGGCGGGGATCGCGGCGAGCAGCTTCAGTTCGACCACCATGATGCGGTTGAGCACGGTCGTTGCCAGCATCACCAGCGCGCCGATCGCGGCCTGCACGAGGCCGATGCGGATGATCGCCAACCACCCGAAGCCCTTGGTCTGGACGGCAGGCGCGGAGGCGAGCGGGGCGTGCATCAGATGGTGCCTCCCAGGCCCAACGCCGCCGCCAGCATCCCCAGCACATAAAGCGTCACGCCCACACCATTGTACCACGGCGCATATTTTGCCGGATCGCGCAGCAGCTTCGGCATCGCGGCAATCTGCGCGGCGAGGACCACCGCGACCGCCGCTGCGCTGATCACATGGCCCCACGCCAGAAGGAGCGCGATCACCACCACCTGTGCGGCGGCCATGGTGACGCAGGCGAGCTGCGCGGCGCGGCTCACCCCGAGCACCACGGGCAGCGAGGTGAGGCCGGTCTGGCGGTCACCCTCGACCGCCTTGAAATCATTCAGCACCATGATCCCGTGCGCGCCCAGCGAATAGAGCACCAGCACCGCGATCACTTCCACAGAGGGCATCGCGCCGAGCATCACGGCAGCGCCGGTGAACCAACTCAGCCCTTCATAGGTCAGCCCGCACACCAGCGGGCCGAGCCAGCCATTGGCCTTGAAGCGCAGCGGCGGGGCGGAATAGGCCCAGGCGAAAGCGAGGCCGACAAGGCCAGCGACAAACACGATCGGGCCGAGCAGCCAGGCGACGCACGCCGAGATAAGCGTGGCGAAGATCGCAATATACAGCCCCCAGCGCCCCGGGATCCTTCCCGAGGGGATCGGGCGATGCGGCTCGTTGATGGCATCGACATGGCGGTCGAACCAGTCGTTGACCGCTTGGGATGTGCCGCAAACCAGCGGCCCCGCAAGCAGAACGCCGCCCGCGACAAACCACCAGCGCCCCTCCAGCCCCGCGCCCGAGGACACGGCGCCGCACATGAAGGCCCACATCGGCGGGAACCAGGTGATGGGTTTGAGCAGTTCGAGCACGTCAGCCGCTTTCGGCCCGCCGCCGGGGCGCGATGCCGGGGTGGGCACGGTGCGAGTCGAAGGTACCGAGTGCTCCATGATGCGAGGCTATGCCTGACATGCAATAGCGTCAAATTGTTTTGACACTTTGAGTCGGGCAACTGGCGCTTTTTCCGTTCACAATCGTCAAGGCGGTGTTGGACATGTCATGCCGGGACATGTCCGGCGGATTGACAGTTGGACAATTGCTGCCTGACCGGAAGGCTGGGCGCATTGCCATGTCATATGCAGGTGGTGCGCGGGTCGTGAGCATGTGGTGCGCGGGCGGTCGCGAAACCGGCGGGGGGCGCAGCGGGGTGCTTTCGCGCGGTAATGGTGCCCTACAAAGGGCAGCCAAGCCTACTCGTTATCGCCGGTCAGATTGCCGAGCCCGTAACGGTGGAGCTTGGAATAGAGGCTCTGACGCGACAGGCCGAGGATTTCGGCTGCCGAGGCGCGGTTGTCCGAGGTGTAGCTGAGTGCCGCCTCGATGCAGAGACGCTCGATCAGGTCGGTGCTTTCGCGCACAATGTCCTTGAGGCTCATGCGGCCGACCAGCTCGGTCAGCTGCTCGACCGAGCGCGGGAGATCCTGCTGCCCCGGCGGCAGATCGCGCAAGCGGCGACCCACGGGGCGGATGACGAAGGCGTAATAGCCATCCTCACCCGAAGTGCGAACCGCAGACAATTCAACCGGTTCGCCTTCAATGTCATGGCCGACGCGCAGCACCGTCGCGACATTGCGCGCGGCACCGTGCTGGTCGATCTGGCCCTCGATCAGGTCAAGATCGATGCCCGGCCGACCGATCGATTCCGACAGGTGCCGCCCGCGCAGCTGATCAACGCTCGCGGCCTGGAGCATCTCGACGAAGGCGGCGTTGGCGGTGACGATCTCGAGATTGCTGTCAGCCACCACGAAAGCGTCAGGCATCTGGTCAACCAGCGCCAGAACGGGGGAAAACTCGCCCGCAGGCCGGTCAGTTGCGGGAACGAGCCGAACCAGCAGGAACTGGCCGCGATCCTGGGTGAAGCCGTTGATGCTCGCCATGACCTCACGCTGGCCGCGCGCGATGCGGATGCGCGCAGGGCTGACCGTATCGGACACCAGCGCCGCGCCGACGAGCGATTGCAGGGCCTCCTGCGCGCTCTTGTCGATGAAGGTCGCAAGCTTCTTGCCCGGCAGCCCGCCCGGTCGCAGGCCGACCAGCACATGGGCCGCCGGATTCGCCTCGCGGATGCGCAGCGTGCCAGCCTCGACGATCATCACCGGCTCGATCGAACGCTCGAACAGCATGCGATAGCGCGCTTCGAGCTGGCGCATCCGCAGATAGTCGCGCTCGAGCGATTGCTGCACCTGGAGCAGGCGCTGCTGGAGCTTGCCCGCCTCACGCAGATCGCGGCCGAAGGCGATGCGGTGCTCGCCACCGTTGACGCTGAGCACAGCATAGCGGATTGGTACGTCGCCATCGCGAGAGGGGTGGTTGACCTGCCGCCAGTGCTGCACCTCGCCGCGCCGGGCGGCGGCGAGCATCTCCATGATTTTGGGGCGGGATTCGTCTGTGACAGTCTCGATCCAGTTGCTGCCGACGAAGCCCGCGAAGCTCGGAAACTCGCGCGGGTCGAAAGCCGCATCGAGGATCGTTCCGGTATCGTCGAGCACCAGCGTCACATCGCCTGCCACCATCGCCAGCTTCATCGCCGCATCGGCATCGAGCGTGTTGAACAGCTCCGCGGCCTTCCCGAACGGGTGCTTGCCTTCAATAGAGTGTTTGCGGGTGAGCATCGGGCTGGACCTACCCGAGGTTCAGATCACGGGCAGCAGCAGTCTTCACCAGGCTGTTTGCGAGTTCCAGCGCCGCAAGTGCGTCCGCCCCTGTACCGTCTGCCCCAACTTCCATCGCCAATCCGGGATTCTCGTTAATCATTCGCCCGCCGACAAGCACGATGATGTGTGGGTTGGCGGAGACATTGCGCACCGCCCTGATGAGGTTGCTCAGGGCGGCGCTAGGGCAATCCCGGGCGAGCGTCAATCCGAGGAGGTCGAAGGACTGCCGGGCGAGCCGGTCAAGCAGTTCGCGGCGTTCCGGCTTGACCAGCGCCTCGCTGCGCCAGCCGCTGCGGGCGAAAACCTCGTCGATCATCAGCGTTCCGAAGTTGTGATGATCGCCGGGCATCGGCGAGAACAGCGCGCTACAGGGCGTCGCCATGCCCAAAAGGTCGACTGGCGAGCGCGCCGCGACTTCGCGCATCACTTCCTGCAGGCGCCACAAGCCCATTGTAACATCGAGGAAATCGCACTCGTCGCGCTCCCACATCTCGCCCAGCTTGCGGGCGGCGGGGGCGAGGAGGTCAAGGCAGATGGTCTCGACACTGGCACCCTTGGCGATGAAGCCGTCAACCTCTTCGAGCAGCGCGGCCGCTTCGAGCCGCAACGGCAGCAGGGCAAAGTGGGCGGCCTCGTCAGGGGTGATCGAGCGGAGCAGGCGAGATCGGGTGCGGGTCTCGGTGGCGGAATGCGCCATGAGGAGGCGCGGAATGATCTCGCTCTCGATGATGGTGTTGACCGAATCATGCTGTTCGGCCTGCCCCGATGCCCGGCGGCTGACAGCTTCGAGCGGGGCGGTGATCACCCCGCGTAAACCTGCGCCAAACATCCCCGATGCCTTGGACTCTCCCATTCGTCAGACCCTCCCAGGTCGTGCGGACGAACCTTCCGCAGGAGGTAGTGACCGCCCCGAAGGCAGCCCTTGGCTCTGATCCCGAAAAGCCAGCGACTCCTGTCTACGCCTTTTTCGCTCGTGGCGCAAACGTCCTTACCCACGATCGGCAAATCGTCAACAAGACTGAACGTCCAATTCAGTTGACACTCAAGTTGGAAAGCGTAAATCTTCGAGTCTGAGAGAAAAGGCTAACGCGACAAATGACTCGGAAGGATCCTGCATCCCCGGTCGAACCCGAAACCACGGTGAAGGGGGCGGGCCACGAGAGGGACAAACCCTGCGCACTCTACACCGCGGACGAGCGGAAGCGGCGCGACGAGTCGGTCTGGACCATCGTGCAGGGCGTGCTCGCGCCGATGCAGTTTCTCGTTTTCCTGATCAGCCTCGGGCTCGTGCTGCGCACGCTGTCGACCGGCGAAGGCGCCTGGGCGGCCGATACCTCGATCGTGGTCAAGACCCTCGTGCTCTACACCATCATGATCACCGGCTCGATCTGGGAGAAGGTGGTGTTCGGCAAATGGCTGTTCGCCCCCGCCTTCTTCTGGGAAGACGTGTTCTCGATGCTGGTGCTGGCATTGCACAGCCTCTACCTTGTCATGCTCTTCGGCGGGATCGGCTCGACCGAGCAGCGCCTGCTGGTCGCGCTGGCGGGCTATGCGGCCTACGTGATCAATGCCGGCCAGTTCCTGTGGAAGCTGCGCATGGCGCGGCTTGAGGGCGCGATGTCGCCCCAGGCGGTGACCGCATGAGCGCGGCCACCCTCCTCGATGGCTGCGCTGCCGAACTCGCCCACCCCGAAGCCGAGGCCCAGCGCCCCGTTCTGCGCGAACGCGGACAGCGCGAGGTGTTCTGCGGGCTCACCGGCATCATCTGGCTGCACCGCAAGATGCAGGACGCCTTCTTCCTGGTGGTCGGCTCGCGCACCTGCGCCCACCTGCTGCAATCGGCGGCGGGCGTGATGATCTTCGCCGAGCCGCGCTTTGCCACGGCGATCATGGAAGAGCGCGATCTGGCCGGGATGGTCGATGCGCAGGACGAGCTTGACCAGGTGGTGAACCGCCTGCTGGAGCGCCGCCCCGACATCAGGACGCTGTTCCTCGTCGGCTCGTGCCCTTCGGAAGTCATCAAGCTCGATCTCGCCAAGGCTGCCCAGCGCCTCGGCGCGGTGCATATGCCGCGAGTCCGCATCCTCAACTATTCGGGCAGCGGGATCGAGACGACCTTCACGCAGGGCGAGGACGCCTGCCTTGCCGCGCTCGTGCCGGTAATGCCGTCCCTGCCGGCAGACAGCGCGCAGGAGTTGCTGATCGTCGGCAGCCTGCCCGATATCGTCGAGGACCAGTTCCTGCGCCTCTTCGCCGATCTCGGCATTACCCGCGTCGGCTGCCTCCCCGCACGCAACGCCCGCGATCTGCCAAGCGTCGGCCCGAACACCCGCTACCTTCTCGCCCAGCCCTTCCTCGGCGAAACCGCGATGGCGCTTGAAGGGCGCGGTGCACAGCGGATCGAGGCACTGTTCCCCTTCGGCGTGGAAGGCACCTCCGACTGGCTGCGCGCCGCCGCCGCCGCTTTCGGGATCGACAAGGCGCTGACCGAACAAGTGCTCGCCCCGGGCCGTGAGCGCGCGCGCATCGCGCTCTCCAAGCTGCGCCCGCAGCTCGAAGGCAAGCGCATCACCTTCCTGCCGGATTCGCAGCTCGAAGTCCCCCTCGCCCGCTACCTGCAGGACGAGCTCGGCATGGAGCTGGTCGAGGTCGGCACGCCCTACCTCCACCGCGCGCACCTCGCCCGCGAGCTTGAAAGTTTCGGCCCCGGCGTGCGCCTTTCCGAAGGCCAGCATGTCGAGCGCCAGCTTGACCGCGTGCGCGCCGACCGGCCCGACATCACTGTCTGCGGTCTCGGCCTTGCCAACCCGCTCGAGAGCGAAGGGCTCACCACCAAGTGGGCGATCGAACTCGTCTTCTCGCCGATCCACGGCTTCGACCAAGCCGCCGATCTCGCCGAACTCTTTGCCCGTCCGCTGCGGCGGCGCGACCTTTTGGAGGTATAGCGCCATGCAGCTCGCCGTCTGGACCTATGAAGGCCCGCCCCACGTCGGCGCGATGCGCGTCGCGACCGCGATGGAGAAGCTCCACTACGTGCTCCACGCACCGCAGGGCGATACCTATGCCGACCTGCTGTTCACGATGATCGAGCGGCGTTCCAAGCGCCCGCCCGTCACCTATACCACCTTCGAAGCGCGCGATCTGGGCAAGGATACCGCGCAGATCTTTCAGGATGCGGCCCGCGACGCTGTCGCCCGGTTCAACCCGCAGGCGATCATCGTCGGCGCGTCCTGCACCGCCGAGCTGATCCAGGATGACCCTGCGGGCCTGTCCGAAGCGATGGGCCTGCCGGTGCCGGTGATCCCGCTCGAACTGCCGAGCTATCAGCGCAAGGAGAACTGGGGCGCGGCGGAGACCTTCTACCAGATCGTCCGTACCCTCGCCGACAAGTCGGTGGTGCGCGCGCCCCGTGAAGGCCGCCGGGCGCGGGCCAATATCCTTGGGCCCACCGCCTTGGGCTTCCGCCACCGCGACGATTTGGTGGAAATTCGCAAGATTCTCGACGCCCTTGGCGTAGAGGTGAACCTCGTGGCCCCGCTGGGCGCTACGCCGGAGGACATTACCCGGATCGGCCATGCCGATTTCAACATCGTCCTCTACCCTGAAATCGCAGATGAGGCCGCCCGCTGGCTCGAAAAGACTTTCGATCAGCCCGCAGTGCGGACCATCCCTATCGGCGTGGGAGCGACTCGCTCTTTCATTGCCGACGTCGCCGAGCTGGCAGGTGCAGATCCCACGCCTGCCCTCGGCGACACCTCTTCCCGGATGCCCTGGTGGTCACGGTCGGTCGATTCGACCTACCTCACCTCCAAGCGCGTCTTCATCTTCGGTGACGCCACCCACGCCGTCGCCGCCGCCCGGATCGCACGCGAGGAACTGGGCTTCGAGGTCTGCGGCCTCGGCTGCTACGCCCGCGAATTCGCCCGTGAAGTCCGCGCCGAGGCTGCGCGCTGCGGCATCGAGGCGCTGATCACCGACGATCATCTCGCGGTGGAAGATGCCATCGCTGCCGCTGCGCCCGAACTGGTGCTCGGCACGCAGATGGAACGCCACATTGCCAAGCGGCTCGGCATCCCCTGCGCTGTGATCTCCGCGCCGGTGCACGTGCAGGATTTCCCCGCCCGCCACTCGCCTCAGATGGGGTTCGAGGGCGCCAATGTGATCTTCGACACATGGGTTCACCCGCTGGTGATGGGCCTCGAAGAGCACCTCCTCACCATGTTCCGCGAGGATTTCGAGTTTTCAGACGAAGCCGGCGCATCGCACCACGCGGCTATCCTCCCCCACAGGGGGAGGGGGACCAGCGATGCTGGTGGAGGGGCGAGCGGCGCTTCCACACCCGACAGCCTTTCGGATCGCGGTGGCTCGCCCCTCCACCATCCTTTGGATGGTCCCCCTCCCCTTGCAGGGGAGGACAACCTCTGGACCGCCGAAGCCGAGCGGGAACTGAAGAAAATCCCTTTCTTCGTGCGCGGCAAGGCCCGTCGCAACACCGAGAATTTCGCCGCCGCCGAGGGGCGCCGCCAGATCGATCTCGAAACGCTCTACGACGCCAAGGCGCATTATGCACGGTAGTGTCGCCTCGGCCTCCTCGGTGGACCCGCGCGCGCCTGTCCGGGTGGTGATCGTCACACTCGACAATCACCTCAAGGGCGCGGTCGACCGGGCCGAGGCAGCTCTGGCGAAGGAAGGCATCGATCTCAGCCTGCACGCCGCCAGCGAATGGGGCAGCAATGCCGAGGATCTGGAAGCCGTAAAGGACGCCATCGCCCGGGCCGACATCGTCATCGCGACGATGCTGTTCCTCGACGATCACATCCGCATGGTCTTGCCAAGCCTAGAGGCGCGGCGCGAGGAATGCGACGCGATGGTCTGCCTGATGAGCGCGGGCGAAGTGGTCAAGCTGACCAAGATGGGCGGCTACCGGATGGACGCGCCCGCCAAGGGGCCGTTGGCGCTGCTCAAGAAGCTGCGCGGCAACTCGGGCAAGGGCGGCAAGCCCAATTCGGGTGCGGGGCAGATGAAGATGCTGCGCCGCCTGCCCAAGATCCTGCGTTTCATCCCCGGCACCGCGCAGGACGTGCGCGCCTATTTCCTCACCCTGCAATATTGGCTGGCAGGGTCGGACGAGAATGTCGTCGCCATGGTGCGCGCGCTGATCGACCGTTATGCCGCGGGGGAGCGGATGTATCGCCGCGGCATCACCAAGGCGGGCGCGCCGCTCGAATATCCCGAGACCGGGGTCTACTACCCCCACGCCCCGCAACGCATCTCCGAGAGCCTGCGCCTGCTGCCCGCGACGAAGGCACGCGAGGGCACAGTCGGGCTGATTCTGCTGCGCTCCTACCTGCTGGGCCGCGACTGCGCGCATTACGACGGCGCGATCGCCGCCTTCGAAGCAGCGGGTCTCAAGGTCGTCCCTGTCTTCGCCAGCGGGCTTGATGCGCGCCCGGCGATTGAAAAATTCTTCGTTGGGCCGGACGGGCGCCCGACGGTCGATGCGGTCGTCAACCTCACCGGGTTCAGCCTGGTGGGCGGCCCCGCCTATTCCGATGCCCACGCCGCGCGCGAAATTCTGGGCAGACTCGACCTGCCCTACCTCGCCGCCCACGCGATCGAATTCCAGACCATCGAGGATTGGGCGCACCGCCCGCAGGGGCTGCTGCCGCTCGAATCGACCATGATGGTCGCCCTTCCCGAGCTTGACGGTTCGACTGTCCCGCACGTTTTTGGCGGACGTGCGAGACAGTCGGGAACAGGTTGCACCGGCTGTGACCGCAAGTGCGCGCGCCCTGCCTCGCACAAGGCACGCCCGATGCAGGCCTGCCCCGAACGCGCCGAAGCACTGGCAGCCAAGACCTTGAAGCTGATCCAGCTGCGCCGCGCCGAACGTGCGAGCCGCAAGCTCGCCATCGTAGTCTTCAACTTCCCGCCCAACGCCGGGGCGACCGGCACTGCAGCCTTCATGGGCGTGCACGAAAGCCTTTTCGCCACACTCCAGCGCCTCGCAGCGGAAGGCTACGACGTCGAAGTCCCCGAAAGCCTCGATGCGATGCGCGACGCGCTGCTTCAGGGCAACCGCGAGCGCTTCGGCACCGACGCCAATGTCGCCCACCGCATCCCCGCCGACGAGCACGTCCGGCGCGAAAAGCACCTCGCCGAGATCGAGGCCGCCTGGGGCCCTGCGCCGGGCAAGCAGCTTTCCGATGGCGGCAACATCCTCGTCCAGGGCGCGCAGTTCGGGAACGTCTTCGTCGGCGTCCAGCCCGGCTTCGGCTACGAGGGCGATCCGATGCGCCTGCTGTTCGAGGGCACTTTTGCCCCGACCCACGCCTTCAGCGCCTTCTACCGCTACATCCGCGAGGATTTCGGCGCCCATGCCGTGCTCCACTTCGGCACCCACGGCGCGCTCGAATTCATGCCGGGCAAGCAGGCTGGGATGTCGGGCAAGTGCTGGCCGGACCGGTTGATCGGCGACATCCCGAACTTCTACCTCTATGCCGCCAACAACCCTTCCGAAGGGATGCTGGCCAAGCGCCGCTCGGGCGCCACCCTGATCAGCTACCTTACGCCGCCGCTCGCGCAGGCCGGGCTTTACAAGGGCCTCAGCGAATTGAAGGCGAGCGTCGAGCGCTGGCGGGCGACTATCGACGACGCCGACCATGCGGGCGAGCGCGCCGATCTGGCTGCCCTGATCGCCGACCAGTGCGATGCGCTCGACATCACCTATGCCGAAATCGGCGAATTGCCTGCGCGTCTCTACGAGATGGAGCAGGCGCTGATCCCGCACGGCCTCCACATCTTCGGCCGCAACCCGCTAGGGGCGGAACGCGAGGATATGCTCGACGCGATGATGGAAGCGGGCAGCCATGATGGCCCGACGCCTGATCGTGCCCGCCTTGCCGCGCTGCTCGATTCCTCGGACGAAATGGCCTCGCTGATCCATGCGCTCGATGGTGGCTATGTCCAGCCCGCGCCGGGCGGCGATGTGGTGGTGAACCCCGATGTGCTCCCGACCGGGCGCAACATCCACGGCTTTGACCCGTTCCTCATCCCCTCACCCTTCGCCTGCCGGATGGGCAGCGAGCAGGCCGAGCAGCTGATCGCGCGCCACGTCAACGGCGGCCAGCCCTTCCCCGAAAGCATCGCCATGGTGCTGTGGGGCACCGACAACATGAAGTCCGAAGGCGTCCAGATCGCGCAGGCGATGACGCTGATGGGCGCGCGCCCGCGCCGCGACACCTATGGGCGTCTGGCCGGTGCGGAGCTGATCCCGCTCGAGGAGCTGGGCCGCCCCCGGATCGACGTGGTGGTGACGCTCTCGGGAATCTTCCGCGACCTGCTGCCGATGCAGACCCGCATGCTCGCCGAAGCCGCGCTGCTCGCCAGCGGTGCCGACGAGCCGGTGGAAGCGAACTTCATCCGCAAGCACACGCTCGAGCATCAGGCCCGCCACGGCTGCGACTTCGAGACCGCCGCCTTGCGCGTCTTCTCCAATGCCGAAGGGGCCTACGGCGCCAACGTCAACCAGATGATCGAGGGCGGCGTCTGGGCCGATCCCGATGAACTCGCCAACGCCTTCGAAAGCAACAAGGGCTTTGCCTATGGAGTCGGCGGCAAGCCGGTGCAGCAGCGCGAACTGCTCCAGAGCGCGCTCGGCACGGTCGATTTCACCTACCAGAACCTCGAAAGCATCGAGCTCGGCATCAACGACGTCGACCAATATGTCGATGGCCTCGGCGGTGTGACCCGCTCGGTCGCGCGGGCCAAGGGTGCCGAGACCCCGGTCTACATCCTCGATGCGACGCGCGGCACGACCAAGGTGCGCACCCTGTCGGAGCAGATCGACCTCGAAGCGCGCACCCGCACGCTGAACCCCAAGTGGTTCGAAGGCCTGCTCGATCACGGCTACGAAGGCGTGCGCATGATCGAAGGTCATGTGACCAGCACCCTCGGATGGTCGGCCACCACCGGGCAGGTCGCGCCCTGGGTCTACCAGAGGATTTCCGAGACCTTCGTGCTCGATGCCGACATGCGCCGGCGCCTGTCCGAACTCAATCCCAAGAGCGCAGGGCGCGTGGCCGGGCGCTTGCTCGAAGCCTGCGACCGCAACCTCTGGGCACCCGACGAAGCGACGCTCGCCGCCTTGCGCGAAGCCAATGACGAGCTGGAGGACCGCCTCGAAGGCGTGTTCCCGGCTGAATAACCAGAGGGATCTGACGAAATGAACCTGCACAGCCCATCATCCAGCTTCAACCCGCCCGACGGGGAAGGCTCGGTCCAGGTCGCGCTCGATCCCGCCGACAAGATCAAGGGCGCCAAGGTTTTCGCGGTCTATGGCAAGGGAGGGATCGGCAAGTCGACCACGTCGTCCAACCTCTCGGCCGCCTTCTCGAAGCTCGGCCACCGCGTGCTCCAGATCGGCTGCGATCCCAAGCATGACAGCACCTTCACGCTGACCAAGAAGCTGATGCCGACCGTGATCGACGTGCTCGAGACGGTCGAGTTCCACGCCGAGGAGCTGCGGCCCGAAGACTACATGTTCGAAGGCTATAACGGCGTCATGTGCGTCGAGGCGGGCGGGCCTCCGGCGGGCACCGGCTGCGGCGGCTATGTGGTGGGGCAGACGGTCAAGCTCTTGAAACAGCACCACCTTCTCGAGGAAACCGACGTCGTGATCTTCGACGTGCTGGGCGATGTGGTGTGCGGCGGTTTCGCCGCGCCGCTCCAGCATGCCGAGCGCGCGCTGGTGGTGGCGGCCAATGATTTCGACAGCATCTTCGCCATGAACCGCATCGTTGCAGCGATCGCGGCGAAATCGAAGAACTACGACGTGCGCCTTGCCGGCGTCGTCGCCAACCGCAGCCGCGAGACCGACGAGATCGACCGCTTCTGCGACAAGATCGGCATGCAGCGCCTCGCTCACTTCAAGGATGTCGACGCGATCCGCCGCTCGCGCCTCAAGAAGTGCACCTTGTTCGAAATGGGCGACGATCCCGAAGTGGTCGCCGCGCAGGATGAATATCTGCGCCTCGCAGCCATGCTGTGGGCAGGCGTCGAGCCTTCCACGGCCCAGCCGATGAAGGACCGCGATATCTTCGACTTCCTGGGGTTTGAATGATGGCGACGCGCAATCCTTCCGAATATGACGACCGCCGCGAGGCGCTGGCGACCTATTTCGACAGCACCGCGCGCCAGGCGTGGATCGATCTCACCTCCGACACCAAGGTCAGCGGTATCCGCGCAACCGTGCGCGCCGGGCGCGATGCGATGCGCGCGACCCTGCTGGATTGGCTGCCGACCGACCTGCGGCGCACCCAGATCCTCGATGCAGGCTGCGGCACAGGCGCGCTCGCGGTCGCGGCCGCTTGCCGGGGCGCGGAGGTCACCGGGATCGACGTTGCCGCAGGGCTGGTCGAGGTCGCGCGCGAGCGCACGCCTTCGTTCATCGGCCACGGGCGCATCCACTGGCGTTCGGGCGACATGCTCGATCCCGAACTCGGCACCTTCGCCCATGTGGTGGCGATGGATTCGCTGATCCATTACGAGCCTGCCGATCTGGTCGCCGCGCTTGCCAAGCTGGCGCAGCGCACCACCGGATCGATCCTTTTCACCTTCGCGCCGCGCACCACCCTGCTCGCGGCGATGCACACGGTCGGCAAGGCCTTCCCCAAGTCCGACCGCTCGCCTGCCATCGTTCCGGTGGCCGAAGGCGAGCTGCGTGAGCGCCTCGCGCGCCTCAATGGCTGGAGCATCGGCCGCACCCAGCGCATCTCGAGCGGATTCTACACCTCGCAGGCGCTGGAACTGGTGCGGCACGGATGAACCGTCCGGCTCGCCCTGATGCTCCGCAGAGCTTTGCTGAACTGCTGTTTCAGCTGCTCCCCTTTGCGGACGCGGCGAGCACCGATCTTCCCCTGCCGCGCCTGCTGCGCCTGTCGCTGTTCCAGTTCAGCGTCGGCATGGCGACGGTGCTGCTCAACGGCACCTTGAACCGCGTGATGGTGGTCGAGCTCGGCACGCCCACCTGGCTGGTCGCGCTGCTGATCGCGGTGCCGCTGCTGGTGGCGCCGTTCCGCGCGCTGATCGGGCACAAGTCCGACACCCACCGATCGGTGCTCGGCTGGCGGCGGGTGCCCTATATCTGGTTCGGCTCGTTGATGCAGTTCGGCGGGCTGGCGATCATGCCCTTCGCGCTGCTGCTGCTGAAGAGCGAGGCCAATTTCACGATCGGCATGATTGCTGCGGCAGCCTCGTTCCTGCTGACCGGCCTGGGCTTCCACACCACCCAGACCGCTGGCCTGGCGCTGGTCTCGGACCTTGCGCCCGAGGACAAGCGCGCGCGGGCGGTGGCGCTGCATTACGTGATGCTGCTGGTCGGCATGATGTTCTCCGCCTTCGTGATCGGCGGCCTGCTTGCGGATTTCTCGAACACCAAGCTGGTGCAGGTGATCCAGGGCTGCGCGGTGCTGACGATCATCGTCAACGTGATCGCGATCTGGAAGCAGGAAGCACGCAATCCGGCCGTGACCAAGGGCAAGATGCCCGGCGCGCCGAGCTTTTCGCAATTGTGGCACGATTTCGTGAAGAGTGGCCGCAACGCGCGGCTGCTGACCGCGATCGGCATCGGCGCGGCGGGCTTTGCGATGCAGGACGCGCTGCTCGAGCCCTATGGCGGCGAAATCCTTGGCATGTCGGTCGGGGCGACCACCGGGCTGACCGGGGCCTGGGCGTTTGGATCGCTGTGCGGCTTCATGCTGTCCGGCCGGGCGCTTTCGCGCGGGTGGGATCCGCTGCGGCTCGCGGGCGCGGGACTGGTGGTCGGGATCAATGCCTTCCTTGTGGTGCTGTTCGCCGGGCCCTTTGCCGCGCCGCTGATGCTCTATGCCGGCGCAATGGGGATCGGGGTCGGCCTCGGGCTGTTCTCGGTCGGCACGCTGATGGAAGCGATGAACCTGGCCGAGGGCGAGACCGCAGGGCTGGCGCTGGGCGCGTGGGGCGCGGTGCAGGCGAGCTGCGCAGGCCTCGGCATCGCGGTCGGCGGCCTGCTGCGCGATGGGGTCGCAGCCCTGGTCCAGAGCAACGATGCCGCCGCCAGCATGGCGGTGCGCGCCACCGGCTATGGCACAGTCTACACTCTCGAAATCGCGCTGCTTCTGTCTGGCCTTGCCGCCATCGGCCCGCTTGTGGGCTACCAGCGCCAACCTGCCTCGGGGGAAGGGGATCCCCTCGCGCGGCCGTTCGGACTTGCGGAGTTTCCGACATGATAACCCGTGCCCGCCTGACCATCCCGTCCCTTTGCCCCGGCTTCGCTTCAGCCGGGCTCTTCCATGAGAGGAATATGAAATGAACGCTGCCTATATCGTCGGCACCTTCGATGTCGCCGAACTCGCCTTCCTGCTGTTCTTCGGCTTCTTCGTCGCGCTGGTGTTCTACCTCAACAAGGAAAGCCGCCGCGAGGGCTACCCACTCGAGGACGAGGACACCGGGAAGATCCACCCCGGCAGCCTGTTCGATGGCGACAAGAAGAGCTTCCAGCTGCCCCATGGTCGCGGCACCTACGTGCCGGAAGACGTCGCGCGCGACGATGTGAACGTGCCCGCCGTGCGGGCCTTCAAGGCAGGCGGTGCGCCCTATGTCCCGACCGGCGATGCCATGGTCGACGGCATGGGCCCGGCCGCATGGGCCAATCGCGAGAAGTATCCCGACCTTACCTTCGACGGCCGTCCGCGCATCCTGCCGATCGCCCAGAGCCACGAACTGATCGTCTCGCCCAATGATCCGCAGCTGGTTGGCTTCCCGGTCGTTGCCGCCGATGGCGTGACAGTCGGCAAGGTCAGCGACATCTGGGTCGACCAGGCCGAACACATGATCCGCTATCTCGAAGTCGAGACCACCAGCGGCAAGAAGGTGCTCGCGCCGATGGCGGTTGCGGTGGTTCACGGCAACAGCCTGCTCGCCGCGATCCTGCCGACCACCAGCGACGAGAAGGAATATGTCGAGATCGACGCAATCACCGCCGCGCAGTTCGACGCCGTCCCCGCGCTCGAAACCGCCGGGGTGATCACCCGCTACGAAGAAGATCGCATCCAGGCCTATTTCGGCGGGGGCTACATGTATGCGACGCCCGAAAGGTCGGAAGCATGGATCTGAAGACGCAGGCGGACGTGATGGCAGCACGGGAGGCAGCGGCGCGGACGCCGCTGCCCACCGGCGGCTATGATCACGCCGCGCTCGAGAATGACGGCCCCAAGGCCTTCGGTGACCGGATGGGCACGCCCCAACCGGACGAGCAGGTCCTGTGGAAGGGCCGCCCGCAGCGCGGCCTGCTTGCCCGCACCGCCTTTCACGCGCGCAGCGCAGGCCTCTACATGGCGGCGCTGGTGGTGATCGCGCTGCTGCTGGGCCGCAACGATGCGGCAATCGTCGCCGCGCTGCTCGGCGTGTCGCTTGCCGCGATCCTCCACCTCCTCGCCTGGGCCAGCACCCGCTCGACGCTCTACATTCTCACCGACCAGCGCCTCATCATGCGCATCGGCATCGCGATCGAGACGCGGGTGAATATTCCCCTGAAGCAGATCACCGCTGCGCATCTGGCGGTGCTGACGAAGGATGGTCACGGCGACATCGCCTTCGAACTCGCGGGCGAGCGTCTGCTCGGCACGGTGCTGCTGTGGCCGCATGTCCGCCCGTTCCGCTATGCCCGGCCCGAGCCGATGCTGCGCGCCGTCCCCGAGGCGCAAGCGCTCGCGCAGATGATCGCCGAGGCGCGTGCGCGGTTCGGCGCGATCGAGCGCAATTTGAGCGAGATCAAGGAAGCCGCGCCCGCCAGCGGGCACACCGCAGGTCAGGCCGCGGCCGTGCCGCCCCGCCTTGCCCCGGTGATCCACCGCGGTGAGCCGGGTCTTGAGGGAGCCCCCGCATGATCGTTCGTGAATACGAGAAGGACGAGATCACCGTCCACCGCGCACCGCTCATGCTGATGGGCGGGATCGTCGCCATCTCGCTGGTGCTGACCGCCTCGGTGACACTCGGTTTCCTGCCCCGCCAATCGGTGCCGTCCGAGGCACGCGCCGCCGCCGGGATCGGGGCCGCGCAGGAACGCACGCTCCGGTTCTTCGACGAGGCCGATGGCACCGTCCGGATCGAGGACGGCGCGACCGGCGAGGTGCTCGGCCGCCACGGCGTCGGCGAGGGCGGCTTCATCCGCGCGACGGTGCGCAGCCTCGTCCACCAGCGCCGCATCCGCGGAATTGGCCCCGAGGTCGCTTTCACCCTTACCGAATGGCAGAACGGCAACCTGACGCTCGCCGATCCGGCGACGGGGCGCAGCATCGAGGTCAGCTCCTTCGGGCCAGACAACCGCGCGGTCTATCAGAACCTGCTGCCTGCCAAGGGAGCGAACCGCTGATGGCACTCGCCTTCCTCACCGCGACCAGCTTCGATACCCCCTGCACGATCACCGTCGAGCAGAGCTCGGAGCATTTCCATGCCCATGTCGAGCTTGACGGCGACATCGCGATGGAGCCGGGCGACAAGGTGCGCGTCCACGGCGCGCCGATCCAGATTCCGTTCGGCACCCGCCAGGTGTTCGAACGCCGCGCCACGGTGACCCGCGCGAGCCCCTTGAAGCGCGCCCTGACCAAGGCCGCCGCCTATTTCGATCTGGCCGAACTCTACGAAGTCAGCTTCAACGCCGGGAGGATCAAATGAACGCCTACAAGCCGATGACCAGCGAAGAGGCGATGGCAATCGCAACGCAGGACACGATGCTGACCCCGCGTTTCTACACGACCGATTACGACGCGCTGGACGCGATCGACGTATCGCCGGTGCGCGCCGAATGGGACCAGCTGATTGCCGACATGGTGGGCGATCCCAACAAGCTGCACTTCAAGCACTCGGACCGCTTCAAGGGCGTGATCGAGGGGCTGGAGCCGTCGCTGCGGCAGGAATTCACCGATTTCCTCGTCAGCTCGATGACATCCGAGTTTTCGGGCTGCGTGCTCTATGCCGAAATCGCCCGGCGGACCAAGAACCCGGATGTGAAGCAGCTCTTCCGCCTGCTCGCCCGCGACGAGAGCCGCCATGCCGGCTTCATCAACGAAAGCCTCAAGGATGCCGGGATCGGCGTCGACCTCGGCTATCTGACCAAGACCAAGAAATACACCTATTTCAAGCCGAAGTTCATCTTCTACGCGGTCTACCTCAGCGAGAAGATCGGCTACGCGCGCTACATCACCATCTTCCGCCATCTGGCGCGCAATCCGCAATACAAGTTCCACCCGATCTTCGACTGGTTCGAGGAATGGTGCAACGACGAGTTCCGCCACGGCGAGGCCTTCGCCATGCTGCTGCGTTCGGACCCCAAGCTGCTGGAAGGCGCCAACAAGCTGTGGGTGCGCTTCTTCCTGCTGTCGGTCTACGCGACCATGTATGTGCGCGATCACAACCGCCCGGTGTTCCACGCCGCGCTGGGGGTCGACCCGACCGAGTATGACTACAAGGTCTTCGCGATCACCAACCAGATCGCGCGCCAGGTCTTCCCGGTCGAGCTCGACATCGACAGCCCCGCCTTCCGCCGCCAGATGGAGAAGCTGCGTCTTGCGGCTGAACGGATCGAGGATGGCAAGGCGCGCGGGGGGATCGGCGGCTTGATCGCGCGGGCGAGCGGCATGGCAGGTGCAGGCCTTGCCTTTGCGCGCATGTATCTCCAGCGGCCCAAGTCCAACACCCTGCCCCGCTCGATCCGGCTGCAACCCGCGTGGTGAGCTGGAGCGGCCATGTTGTGCCGTTCATCGTGACGGTGGCGATCTGGTTTGTCGCGACCGGGCTGATTGCCTGGGCGGACAACCGTGAGCGCGCCACCTTTTCGACGAGCCTGCTGGTCGGCAGCGTGGCGGGCATTGCCGGGCTGCTGGTGATCCTCGTCTCCTCGCTGTCGACGCAGATGTGGGCGGTGTACCTCTCCTTCATCGGCGCGCTGATGGTGTGGGGGTGGCATGAGCTCAGCTTCCTCACCGGCGCCTCGGCCGGCCCGCGCCGGGGCCCGAGCGATCCCTCGCTCACCGGCGTAGCACGCTTCCGTCAGGCCGCGGCAACCGTGATGCATCACGAAGTCGCGCTGGCGGTAACGGCGCTGCTGCTGATCTCGCTTTCGTGGAACGCCCCCAACCAGATCGGCGCGACGGTGTTTGTGCTGATGTTCGCGATGCGGCTGATTTCGAAGATCAACCTCTTCGTGGGGGTGCCGAACAGCACATCCGAGATGCTCCCCGACCAGCTTGCCTATCTCAAGACCTATTTCGGCCCCAACCGGGTAACCCGGCTGCTGATCCTGTCGGTCGCGCTTCTGACCGGGGTGACCTTCTGGTTCGCCGCGCTTGCGCTGGCAGCACCTCTGGGCAGCGCCGAGATGGTCGGCGCGAGCCTGCTGACCACGCTCGCCCTGCTGGGCGTGCTCGAACACCTGTTTCTGGCCCTCCCCTTCCGTGACGGGATGCTGTGGGGCTGGGCAATGCCAAATCGAAATGGGCCGCAGCGCAAAGCCGCGGTGCGGATCAAGCAAGACTGAAAGCAAGATAATGACGACAGAGGGAATGCGCATGGATTTCGAAGCCTTTTTCGCAGGCGAGCTGGACGCCGTGCGCGCCGATGGCCGCTACCGGGTGTTCACCGACATCAAGCGCCACCGCGGCCGCTTCCCCCACGCCACCCGCTTCGTCGAGGGCGAAACCCAGGCGGTGACCGTGTGGTGTTCGAACGACTATCTCGGCATGGGCCAGCACCCGGCGGTGCTCGAAGCGATGCACAGCTGCCTCGACGAATGCGGCGCGGGCGCAGGGGGCACGCGCAACATCTCGGGCACCAACCACTACCATGTGGAGCTGGAAGCCGAACTCGCCGACCTCCACAACAAGGAAGCCGCGCTGCTGTTCACGAGCGGATATGTTTCGAACTGGGCGGGCCTCGGCACGCTGGCGTCGAAAATCCCTGGCTGTGTGGTGTTCTCCGACGCGCTGAACCACGCCTCGATGATCGAAGGCATCCGCCACAGCCGCGCGCCCTACAAGGTGTGGCGCCACAATGATGCCGAGCACCTCGATGAGCTGCTGGGCATGTACGGCCCCGACGTGCCCAAGCTGGTGGCGTTCGAAAGTGTCTATTCGATGGACGGCGACATTGCCCCCATCGCCGACATCCTCGACGTGTGCGAGAAGCATGGCGCGATGAGCTATATCGATGAAGTCCACGCGGTCGGCCTCTACGGCCCGCGCGGCGGCGGGGTGGCCGAACGCGAAGGGCTGATGGACCGCATCACCGTGATCGAAGGGACGCTCGGCAAGGCGTTCGGCGTGATGGGCGGCTATATCGCGGCCAGCGCCAACCTCGTCGATTTCGTGCGCTCTTTCGCCAGCGGCTTCATCTTCTCGACCGCCCTGCCGCCTGCCATCGCAGCGGGCGCGGCGGCGAGCATCCGCCACCTCAAGACCTCGAGCGCCGAGCGCGAGCTTCAGCAGAAGCGCGTCGCCCAAGTCCGCCGCGCGCTCGACATCATGGGCATCCCGCACCTCGACAACCCGAGCCACATCATCCCCGTGATGGTTGGGGACGCCAAGAAGTGCAAGATGATCAGCGACTGGCTGATGGACAACCACGGCATCTACGTCCAGCCGATCAACTACCCGACCGTCCCCGTCGGCACCGAGCGGCTGCGCGTCACGCCCTCGCCGGTGCACAGCGATGGCGACATCGACCGGCTGATCAAGGCGCTCTCGGAGATCTGGTCGCATTGCGAACTGGCGCGGATGGAACAGGCCGCCTGAGAGCGCTTCCCCACTGACAGGATTACCTGCTCTCCCTTGGACGGGAGTGAGGGCGGTCGCCTTTGGGGGAAAGCGGCCGCCCTCTTTGCGCTAGGTCAGGGCGCGAGCTCGAGCAGCACGACCCTGCCCGGCTTCGCGATCTCTATCATCCCGCCCGACACGGGCGCCGTCCCGCCGGTGTAGGCATCGCGCAGCACGGTGCCTTCGGCGAACACCGTGCCAACCCTGATCGTGACCGGCGCGGAGGCGTCTGCCGTCATCGCTACCACCACCCGGTCGGCGATACCCGCCTGGTCGAGCGTGCGCGCGAAGGTGTAGGGCTTGAAGCCCAGCTCAAGATGCCGCCCCGCGCCAATCGCGGGATGGCTTGCGCGAAACTGGCCGAGCTTCTGCCAGTGGAGCAGCATCGTCTGGCCCGTCTCGGTTTGGGCCTGATGCCAGTCGAACACTGAGCGCAAAGTCGCATCGCCTTTGGTGCCGGGCACCACCAGCGACCGGGCGATCTCGTCGCCGTAGTATATCTGCGCCCCGCCGGGTGCGAGCAGCAGCGCCTCGGCGGCCGCGAAGTGGTCGGCGCGCGCGGGATCATGCGGGTTCATGTCGTCGTGCGAGGCAAGATAGTTGAGAGTCGCACGACCCTTGAAAGCGCCTGTCCCGAGCTCTGCATCGAAAGCGCGGAAGAGCGCAGGCAGCGGCATCGCGAGATGGCCGGGAAAGCCCATGTTGATCGTGCCGTCGAACCCGTGGTCGCGGAAATCGACGATCCTGTCGCCATAGTCATAGGCCGCGCCGACTGCCTGACCGTTGGCGAGAAGGCCATGATTGAACACCTCGCCGACCATATAGAAGGGGCGATCCCCCGCAACCCGCTCGGGGTTGCGGGCGCGCCAATCAGCGAGGGCGATGGCGGATTCGCGCTTGAGCAGCCCCCACAATTCGGGGTCGACGTGCTTCGCTGTATCGACCCGGAAGCCGTCGATGCCGTAATCGCGCACCCAGTCGGTCAGCCACTTGACGAGGTAGCATTTGGGCGCGCGCGGATAGCCGGTGCGCTTAAAGAAGCTGTCGAGCTCGGCCAGCTCGCGCTTCAGCCGCCCTTCCTTGCGCCACTTGGCAAGGAGGAAATCGGGCAGCGCCACAGGGGCCTCGCTATCGGTGCGCATGTCCTGCAAGGTGAAGGACAGCTCGCAATCGACCGTGCCTGCATAGGTCTTGTAATCGCATGGCGGTTGGCGACGCACCCAGGTTTCGGGCCAGCGCGGATCGAGCGGGGTCACGGGCCCCGCATGGTTGGCGATCACGTCGACGATCACCCGCAGGCCCTTGCCGTGTGCTGCCTTCACCATCGCGGCGAAATCGGCCTCGGACCCGAGATTGGGATCGACCGCGGTCCAATCCTTGGGCCAGTAGCCGTGATAGGCATAGGTGCGGCCCCATTCGCCCTCGTCGACGAAGCCGTGGACGTTCTCGATCACCGGCGTCGTCCAGATCGCATCGACGCCGAGATCGTTGAACCAGCCCTGTTCGATCCTATGCGTCAGCCCCTTGAGATCGCCGCCCTCATAGCTGCGCAGCGGTCCGCCTTCAGGCTTGCGACCGACCGACCGGTCATTGGCCGGATCGCCGTTGGCGAAACGGTCGGTAAGCAGGAAGTAGACCGTCGTCGCCCGCCAGCGCGGGTCGACTGCCTCGGTTTGGGCGGCGGCTTCTTCCTGCGCGTGCAGCGTGGCTGACGCCAGACTGCCAACCGCAGCCGCTGCCAGCGCAAGCATGCCGGGCGTGGTGAAATGTCGCATTCGTTCCCCCTTTTCTCCCCGTCCGGGGCAAAATCGCGTCGTTCCCAGTGCGGATGAGGCAGGCAGCGCGCCCTCACTTCACCGAAATGAACCGCACCGCCACCCCGCCCGAGGCCGCCAGATGCACCGCGAAGGTCTCGCCGCCGGTGACCACCTTTTCCTCGATCACGATGTCATAGGGGTTGTAGTCCCAATGCGCGTGCGGGCCGTCGCGGTAGATTTGCGCGCGGTATTTCTTGCCGGGTTCGAGGAAGGATAGCGCCAGCGACACATCGCGTGGGGTCTCGTCGGTCAGCGCGCCGAGGAACCATTCCCTGGACTTCCGCCCCTGCCGCGCCATCGCGATCCACTGGCCGACCTCGCCATCCAATGCGACCGACTGCTCCCAATCGGCCTCCACGTCCTTGATGAACTGGAAGGCGTCGAGGCGCTTTTCGTAGTTTTCGGGCAGGTCTGCGGCCATCTGGAGCGGGGAGTAGATCGTCACATAGGTCGCCAGCTGCTTCGCCAGCGTCGTCTGCGGGCGGTTTGACGGGTCGCCGCGCGCCATGTCTGGGCGGACCGGCGCGCGCTCATTTGGGCGCAGGTCGAAGATGCCCGGCGTGTAGTCGAACGGCCCCGCCAGCAGCGCGGTGAAGGACAGCATCGCCTCATGCGAAGGCGGGTTGGGCGGCGAGCCCCAGGCGTTGAACTCCATGCCCCGCGCGCCCTCGCGGCTCATCCAGTTGGGATAGGTGCGCCTGAGGCCGGTGTCCTTCACCGGCTCGTGCGTGTCCATCGCGATTTGCCGTTCCGCCGCCGCCTTGATCACCGTCATGTGGTGATCGATCATCCGCTGGCTGTCGTAATATTCGTAGTGGCGGATGCCCTTGTCATCGACCCACACCGCATCGCCCGCGTCCGAGACATAGCCGGTCTTGACGTAGTGCGAGCCAATCTTGCGCACCAGATCGAGGCCCGCCGCGAGCTGCTTTTCGTAGTTGGTGAGGTTCGCCGAGGTCTCGTGGTGGACGATCAGCTGGACGCCCTTGGACGCGGCATATTTGCTCAAGGCGTCGATGTCGTAATCGGGATAGGCCTCGGTGAAGCTGAAGACATCGCCGTTGTTGAACCAGTCGCCGTCCCAGCCTTTGTTCCAGCCTTCAACGAGGACGCCCGAAAAGCCGTGCTTGGCGGCGAAGTCGATATAGCGCCTTGTCTCTGCCGTGGTCGCGCCGTGGTATTTGTTGCTCGCCCAGGTGCGGTCGTTGATGTGCATCGCCCACCAGATGCCGATGTACTTGCCGGGCTTGGCATAGGAGACATCGCCCAATGCATTGGGTTCGTTGAGGTTCAGCACGATGTCGGAATTGATCAGGCCCACTGCCCTGTCAGCGATCTGGATCGTGCGCCAAGGGGAGTTGAAGGGGGCCTTGGTCTTGACCTTGGGCCCGCCCGCCCAGTTCCTGAGGTTCGCCTGAAAATTGCCCGGGCGCAGCTGATCCAGCGACATCGACGAGTAATTCACCAGCGCCGCTTCGTGGATCGCCATGTAGACGCCGCCGGGGGTGCGGAAGGTGGACGGCGTGTGCGCGTCGTCGACCTGTCCTGCGGGGGCGATGCGGTAGATATATTCGTTGCGGTTGAACTCGTCTGCGGGAGTATACCACATGGTGGTCTTGTCCCCGACACCGAACTGGGTGAGCTCCTCGACGATGGCGATGTCGCCTGTGAGGGCGGGCTGTTCCTTCAGCTCGTAGCGAAAGCCGATGCCGGTGTCGAAGGCGCGGAAACGGACGGTGATGTCTCGCGCGGGACCGTCGGTTTCGGTGCGGAAGGTGACGGCAAGCTCGTTGTGCTGGTCGCGCACCAACCGGCGCTCGCCCCAGGGCTGCTCCCAGGTCGTGTCCTGCGAGGCGCGGGTCGATCCGGCGATGGCCATGCCGCGCTCGAACCCGTGGTGCTCGGCGAACAGCATGCCGAGCAGCGAGGGTGCGATCACCTGCTCGCCGTTGAAGGCGACAGCATAGGTCGCGCGGCCGCCATCGTCGGCCACGGTGACGGTGATCCTGCCATCGGGCGAGGCGAGCGTGAGGCTTTCGGCTGCTGCCGGTGCCGCTGCCCATGCGATGGCAGCCAGCGCCACGAGGGATTTCCAGTGCTTCGTCATGCGTCGTCTCCTCGCGGCATCAGGGGCAGCCGCGTCACTTGGTCTCGGTGTAGATGCGGTAGCCCCAAGCGGGCAGATCGAGCGTCTCGCCGCCGGCAAACAGCGCGGGCGCACCGGTCATCGCATCGGTGTAGCTGCCGTGATGGCGCGCGTGGCTGAAGGTGATGGTGTGCGGCCGGGGGCTGAGGTTGAACACGGCGAAGACCCGCGCGCCCTTATCCCCCCGCGTGAAGGCATAGACGTCGGCAGTCTGGCTGGTCGGCACTTCGACCATGGCCGCCCCGAAGCGCCCGTTGTGGAGCGCCGGGCTCCCGGTCTTCAGTGCGACGAGCTTCTCGAACAGCCCGGTCAGCCGCCCCTCCTTCCACACGATCGGATCACGCTCGAAGAATGCGAGCTTGCGGTCGTTGTCGGCCTCCTGCCCGTTGTAGATCAGCGGCAGGCCACTTCCGGTGAAGGACAGCGCAATTGCCGCCTCGTAGGCCGGGCCGTAGATCTGCGCCGCGACGCCATCCCAAGAATTCTGGTCGTGGTTTTCGGTATAGACCATGCGCATCGCCGCCTTCGGCCAGGTCTCGGACTGCCCAGCGTAATAGCCGCGCATCGGCCCGGCACCCTCGCCGCTCTTGACGAGCCGCTGCATCGCCTCCTTCCAGCCCCAGCCATAGGTCGCGTCGAAAGCGCGGGCGTGGAGATCGCGCTGCTCCCATTCGGCGAGCAGGAAGACAGGCTGCATGGAGTCCAGCTGGCGTCGCGCGGTCTCCCAGAAGTCGGTCGGGACATAGCCCGCAACATCGCAGCGGAAGCCGTCGATCCCGTATTCGCGCACCCAGTAGGCGAGGCTCTCGGTCATGTATTGCCGCAAGGCAGGTTGACTGTAGTCGAAGTCGGCGACGTCCGACCAATCGGTCCCCGCTGGGCTCATCATCGCGCCTTCGGGGGTGCGGGTGTACCATTCGGGATGGCTCTCGGTCAGCGGATTATCAAAGGCCGAATGGTTGGCGACCCAGTCGAGGATCACCTTCAGCCCCAGCCGGTGCGCCTCGTCCACGAAAGCGCGGAACTCGGCCTCGGTGCCCAGCTCGGGATTGACCGCGCGGTAATCGCGCACGGCATAGGGGCTGCCGAGGCTGCCCTTGCGATTGACCTCTCCGATCGGGTGGACCGGCATCAGCCAGATGATGTCGACGCCCATCGCCGCAAGCCGCGGAAGCTGCTTTTGTGCGGCCTTGAAGGTGCCCTCGGGCGTGAACTGGCGGGTGTTCATCTGGTAAAGCACCGCGTCGCGCGTCCAATCGGCGTTCTCGATCTCGACCACATCGCGCGGCGTGTAATCGGGTTCGGCCAGAGCGGGGGCGGCGGCAAGCGCGCCCGCCAGAAGGGCAATGGTCAGCCGCATCATGCTTGCTCCACTTTCAGTCGCGGCGTTGTCGCGCCCTCGCCATCGGCGACGAAGAAAGTCGCAACCGCCGCCAGCACGAAGCTCGTCGCCGAAATCGCGAAGGCGTAAACCGGCTCGTCGCCGAACAGGTTGGTGAGCAGGAAGCCGAGCAAGGTCGCCGCCAGAAGCTGCGGCACGACGATGAAGATGTTGAACACCCCCATGTAAATGCCCATCTTTTCCTGCGGCACGCAGCCCGCGAGGATCGCGTAGGGCAGCGACACGATCGAGGCCCAGGCAATGCCGATCCCGATCTGCGGGATCCACAAGAGCGCCGGATCGCGCACCAGCAGCATCGCGGCAAAGCCGGCCGCGCCCGCGATCAGGTTGAAGGCGTGGAGGCGGCAGCGGTCGATCTTCGCGGCGATCATCACGAAGCCCAAGGCGGCGGCAGCGGCAAGGCCGTTCCTCACCGATCCCATCAGGCTCCACCAGTCGGCCCCGTTCTGGTAGGCGGCGCTCGCCGCATCGCTCGCGCCGAAGTGGTATTCGGTCACGCCGGGCGTGCCGTAGATCCACAGGCCGAACATCCCGAACCAGCTGAAGAACTGCACCACGGCCAATTGCCGCATGGTGCGCGGCATGGCGAAGAGGTCGGTGACAACCTCCATGAAACCGCTCTCCTCGCGGCCCTGCCCACGAAGGCTGCCTGCGATCAGTTGCACCACCCCGAAGCCCGCGACCAGCGCGGCGAGGACGTAGATGTCCTTGGCGATTTCGATCGTGCCGAGCATCGCCGCGCCGCTCTCACTGTGCGCGAAATAGACGAACCCGGCAATGGCCAGCCCCGCGAGCACCCACAGCGTTCCGCCCCTGGTGAACTGCGCTGCCGTGCGTGCCGCCGCGCCGACGGTGCCTCGCGGCGTATCGGCGCGCGCGGCCTCAAAGCTGGCGAGTTCCTCGGGCGAATATTCCTTCGTCGTGAACACCGTCCACAGCACCGCCGCCAGCAGCGCAGCCCCGCCGATGTAGAACGACCACTGCACCGTCTGCGGGATCATCCCCTCGGGCGCGGTATTGCTGAGGCCAAGCCAGTTGGTCATCACCCACGGCAGCGCGCCTGCCATCACCGCGCCCGCACCGATGAAGAAGCTCTGCATCGCATAGCCCATCGTGCGCTGACGATCGGGCAGGTTGTCGCCGACAAAGGCGCGGAACGGCTCCATCGTGATGTTGAGCGAGGCGTCCATGATCCACAGCATCCCCGCCGCCACCCACAGCGCGGGCGCGTTGGGCATGACGAACAGCGCGAGGCTCGCCAGCAGCGCACCGATCAGGAAGAACGGGCGGCGACGTCCGAAACGCGGGCTCCAGGTCTTGTCGGACAGGTGCCCGATGATCGGCTGCACGATCAACCCCGTCATCGGCGCGGCGATCCACAGGATGGCAAGGTCGCCGACATCGGCGCCCAGCGTCTGGAAGATGCGGCTGACATTGCCGTTCTGGAGCTCGAACCCGATCTGGATCCCGAGGAATCCGAAACTCATGTTCCAGATCTGGCCCGCGCTGAGCGCAGGCTTGTGGCCGACATGCGTCATCGTCGCTTTCATCCCTCTCCCCACCGCGCGCCTCCCGGGCGTGACGCGGCTTGGCCTTCCGCCTATGCTGTGCGGATCTTGCGTCCGCGTGGCGGCTTGTCGTGGCCGGGTCGTAGTCTGGACGCCCTGCAAAAATTTGCAAGAAACTTTGCAGGTCAGGGCAGGAAAAATCGGCAGCCCGCCGCGATGAAAACCGCTTTTGCGCGTGAATCAAACAGCTTGAATGGGCGACGTCCGGCGCCAATGCCCCGTCACAAAGATTTGCAAAAACTTTCCCAAGCTGTCACAACCCGTGGCGGAGGGAGTAGGGTCATGAAGCGAATCTTCGCGAAGCTCGCGGCTGTGTTGTGCGCGGGTACCGCCTTGGCGGGGGCACCGCTGGCGGCGCAAACGACCCCGGCAAGCGCGCCTGTCGCCCCGCCCATCGCCGAACGCGGGCTCGAGGACGAGATCATCTATTTCGTCCTGCCCGACCGCTTCGCCAATGGCGACCCGCGCAATGACAAGGGCGGCCTCAAGGGCGGCCCCCTCCAGCACGGCTTCGATCCCACCCACAAGGGCTTCTACCACGGCGGCGACCTCAAGGGGCTGACCGCCAAGCTCGACTACATCCAGGGCATGGGCGTCACCGCGATCTGGTTCGCGCCGATCTTCAAGAACAAGCCGGTGCAGGGCAAGCCGGGCGAGGAAAGCGCGGGCTATCACGGCTACTGGGTGACAGATTTCACCCAGGTCGATCCGCATTTCGGCACCAATGCCGAATTCAAGGCCTTCGTCGATGCCGCCCATGCGCGCGGGATGAAGGTCTATATGGACATCATCATCAACCACACCGCCGATGTGATCGGCTATGCCGAGGGCGAGGCGGCAGGCTACCGCTATCGCAGCAAGGGCGAATATCCCTTCAACCGCCGCGGCGGCCCGGACGGCAATCCGATCAATGAAGGCTTCGCCGGTGACGCCGACCCCGATCCCGCCAATTGGGCCAAGCTTACCGACCCCTCCTTCGCCTACACGCCGGTCGTGCCCGATGCGGAGAAGGACGTGAAGGTCCCCGCCTGGCTCAATGACGTCACGCTCTACCACAACCGCGGCAATTCCCACTGGGTGGGTGAGAGCAGCCTCTATGGCGACTTCTCGGGGCTCGACGATCTCGCCACCGAGAACCCGCGCGTGGTCAGCGGGATGATCGCAATCTTCGGCCAGTGGATCGACGATTACGGGATCGACGGCTACCGCATCGACACCGCCAAGCATGTGAACCCCGAGTTCTGGCAGGCCTTCACCCCGGCGATCCTGAAGCGCGCCCATGATAAGGGCATCAAGCACTTCCACATCTTCGGCGAGATCGCCTACGAGGAACCCACCGCCACCCTCGCCGCGCAGGTGATGGCGCAGAGCGGGCTGCCCTATGCGCTCGACATGGGCTTCGCGAAAGCCGCGCAGCTGGTGGCATCGGGCAAGGCGGGCCCCCGCCTGATGGCCGAATTCCTTGATCAGGATGCGGTCTATCCCGGCGGCGCGAAGACCGCGCTGGGCCTGCCGACCTTCCTCGGCAACCACGATTTCGGGCGCTTTTCGATGTTCGTGCGCGACATGAGCGGCAATGCCGACGAGGCGACGCTGCTCGCCCGCGTCAAGCTTGGCCATGCGATGATGTTCCTGCTGCGCGGGGTGCCGACGGTCTATTACGGGGACGAGCAGGGCTTCATCTCCGACGGCAATGACCAGCTGGCGCGCGAGGACATGTTCCCCAGCGTGACCGCCTTCTACAACGACAACAACCTTGTCGGCAGCGATGCGACCACGGCTGAGGACAATTTCGATCCCGCCCACCCGCTCTACCGCCTGATCGCCGAGCTTTCCGCCGCCCGCACCGCGGCCCCCGCACTACGCCGCGGCCTCACAACCGTGCGCGCCTTCACCGAGACCGGTCCCGGCCTGCTCGCGGTCGAGCGCCACCATCCCGAAACCGGACAGCGCATTCTGGCGCTGTTCAACACCGGCGAAAGCCCACTTTCGCAAAGCATCGAGGTAAGCTACGCGGCGCGCGGCGTCGCACCCCTCATTGGCCCCTGCCCTGCCGCGCTCGCCGCACCCGGGGCGGTCTCGGTCACGCTGCCCGCATTCGGCTTTGCCGCCTGCATTCTGGAGTCCGACGACTGATGGCAACCGCTCTTGCCGACACCGCTGTTGCCACCGACGCCCCGCTCGCATGGTGGCGCGGGGCGGTCATCTACCAGATCTACCCGCGCTCCTTCCGCGACACCAATGGTGACGGGATCGGCGATCTTGCCGGCATTGCCGAGCGGCTCGACTACATCGCCGATCTGGGTGTGGACGGCATCTGGATCTCGCCCTTCTTCACCTCGCCGATGAAGGATTTCGGCTACGATGTGGCCGACTATTGCGGCATTGACCCGAGCTTCGGCACCTTCGCCGATTTCGACCGCATCATCGAGAAGGCGCACGCGCTCGGCCTCAAGGTGATCATCGATCAGGTCTATTCGCACACCTCGGACGAGCACGCGTGGTTCCGGGAGAGCCGCGCTGATCGCACCAATCCCAAGGCCGACTGGTATGTCTGGGCCGATCCCAAGCCCGACGGCTCGCCCCCGTCCAACTGGCAATCGGTGTTCGGCGGCTCGGCCTGGCAGTGGGACGGGCCGAGGAAGCAGTATTACCTGCACAACTTCCTGACCTCGCAGCCCGACTTGAATGTCCACAATCCCGAGGTGCAGAAAGCGCTGCTGGATGTCGCGCGGTTCTGGCTGGCGCGCGGGGTGGACGGGTTCCGCCTGGATGCGCTCAACTTCTCGATGCATGATCCCGAACTGCGGGATAACCCCCCGAGCGGCACGCCGATGGAGCTGGTGACCCGGCCCTTCGACATGCAGATCAAGCAGTACAACCAGTCGCACCCGGACATCGTCGCCTTCCTCGAACGCATCCGCGCCACGCTGGACGAGTTCCCGGGCCGCTTCACCGTCGCCGAAGTCGGCGGGCCCGAGCCGCTCGCCGAGATGAAGGCCTTCACCGAGGGCGGCAAGCGGCTCGATTCCGCCTACAACTTCGACTTCCTCTACGCCCCGCGCCTCACCGCGCCGCTGGTGCGTGCCAGCCTTTCGCAGTGGAGCGGAGCGCCGGGCGAAGGCTGGCCTTCATGGGCCTTCTCCAACCACGACGCCCCGCGCGCCGTGACCCGCTGGACGCTCGACGGCGACATGGCGCGCGCCAGCCGCCTCAACCTGCTGCTGCTGCTGAGCCTTCGCGGCAATCCGATCATCTACCAGGGCGAGGAACTGGGCCTGCCGCAGGGCGAGGTCGCCTTCGAGGACCTGCAAGACCCCGAGGCGATCACCAACTGGCCGCACACGCTGGGCCGGGACGGTGCGCGAACCCCGATGCCCTGGGCGGCGAATGCCCCGCAGGCGGGCTTCTCGAGCGCCAACCGCACCTGGCTGAAGCTCGATCCGGTGCACACCGGTTTTGCAGTCGACAAGCAGGCCGAAGACCCGGCCTCGACCCTCGGCTATGCGCGCGCGCTGCTGGCTGCGCGGCGCGGGGCTCCGGCGCTGGTGAGTGGGGCGATCACGCTGCTCGACAGCCCCGAAGATATCCTCGCCTTCCTGCGCGAGGATGAGGCCGGGCAGGTGCTGTGCGTCTTCAATCTCGGTGAAGGGCCCGGTCACTGGAGCGCGCCGCAGGGCCTCGGCGCGCTGACGCTGATCGCCACCGAAAGCCATGTCGGCGGCGGCACCGTGCCCGAGGCGCTGGCGCCCGGCACCGGCTACTGGGCCCGCGCGCAGGGGAGCTGATGGCCGATAACCCTTCCCCCCCGTCTTCTGGCGCATCCCGCCGCAGCGCCACGCTCGAGGATATCGCGCGCGAGGCGGGGGTCTCGATCTCGACCGTCAGCCGCGCGCTCAATGACAGTCCCTCGGTCAAGCGCCGCACCAAGCAGCAGATCTGGCAGATCGCCCGCGCGCATGACTACGAGTTCCGCGCCAGCATGCCGAGCGGGCCGATCGGCGCCGATGCGACGCTCGCGGTGGTCGTCCCTGCGCCGCAGGGGCGCGACGGGCGGGTGTCGGACCCGTTCTTCCTCGAACTCCTCGCCGGGATCGCCGAGGCCGCGCGCGAGCGCAATGCCGACCTCATCATCAGCCACCTCGCCCCGCGCGCCGCGGGCGATCTCGACTATGCGATGAGCACCAGCCGCGCGACGGGCGTGATCTTCATCGGCCAGTCCTCGCTCCATCACGAATTCAACGAGCTCGCGGCGCGCGAGAACCGCTTCGTCGTGTGGGGCGCGGAGTTTCCGGACGCGCAGTATTGCGTGATCGGATCGGACAACCTCGCTGGCGGCAGGCGCGCGACCTCGCACCTCGCGCGGCTCGGGCGGCGGCGCATCGCCTTCCTCGGCGACAGCGAAGCGCCCGAGGCCGAACAGCGCCTGCGCGGATACAAGCAGGCGCTGGAGCAGGCAGGCATCCCCTTCGATGACGAGCTGGTCGTCCCCGCCCATTTCGAAGTCCACTCGGCCGAGGCCGCCGTGCGCAGCGCGCTCGCCCGCGGCCTGAGGTTCGATGCGATCTTCGCGGCTTCCGACCTCATCGCCATCGGCGCGATCCGGGCGCTGACCCGTTCAGGCATGCGGGTGCCCGAGGATGTCTCGGTGGTGGGCTACGACAACATCCCCGCCGCCCGCCTCGTCACCCCGCAGCTCACCACCATCGATCAGGACGCCAACCTTGCCGGGCGCATGCTGGTCTCCAAGCTGATCGACAAGGGCGAAGGCCCGGCGATCTCGCAGCGGCTTGAGACGAGCCTCCTGATCCGCGAAAGCTGCGGGGGATGAGCGGACAGCCTGCCCCCTTGAAGTCCATCACCATCGTCGGCGGTGGCAGCGCGGGGTGGATGACGGCCGCCGCGCTCGCGCAGGCGGTCGGCGGGGCCTGCGCCATCACCCTTATCGAGAGCGAGGCGATCGGCACGGTCGGCGTGGGCGAGGCCACCATCCCCCCGATCCGCACCTTCAACCAGCGCCTCGGCATCGACGAGGCGACCTTCGTGCGCGAGACGCAAGGCAGCTTCAAGCTCGGCATCGAGTTCGTCGATTGGGGCCGCAAGGACCACCGGTACTTCCACCCCTTTGGCCAGTACGGCGCCGAGTTCGACACCGTGCCCTTCTACCATCACTGGATGGCCGAGCATCTGGCAGGGCGCACCCAAGGCCCGATCGATGACTTCGCAATGTGCTGGGCGATGGCGAAGGCGGGCAAGTTCGCCCACCCCTCGCCCGACCGCCGCATGATCCAGTCGACCTTCGACTATGCCTACCACTTCGACGCCGGGCTCTATGCCGCCTACCTCAGGCGCTATGCCGAGGCCCGGGGGGTGAAGCGCGTCGAGGGCAAGGTGGTGGACGTGGCTCTGCGCGGCGAGGACGGCTTCATCGACGCCGTCACCCTCGACAGCGGCACCCGCATCACGGGCGAGCTGTTCGTCGATTGCTCGGGCTTCCGGGGCCTGCTGATCGAGGAGGCGCTCGAGGCCGGATACGACAACTGGCAGCACTGGCTCCCCTGCGACCGCGCCGTCGCTGTCCCCTGCGAGAGGGGCGCGTTCACCCCCTACACCCGCTCCACCGCGCAGCTGGCCGGGTGGCAGTGGCGCATCCCGCTCCAGCACCGCACCGGCAATGGCTACGTGCACTGCTCGCAGTTCATCTCCGAGGACGAGGCGGCCGCCACGCTCCTCGCCAATCTCGACGGCAAGGCGCTGGCCGATCCCCGCCCCTTGCGCTTCGTCACCGGCAAGCGCAGGGAGTTCTGGAAGAAGAACTGCGTCGCCATCGGGCTCTCGGCAGGCTTCATGGAGCCGCTCGAGTCCACCTCGCTCCACCTCATCCAGTACGGCATCCTGCGCCTGATCGCGCTGCTCCCCGATGCCGCCATGTCGCCGCTGCTGCTGCGCGAATACAACGCCCAGACCGCGCGCGAATACGAGCTGATCCGCGACTTCCTGATCCT
>JACESM010000080.1 GCA_013911835.1 Porphyrobacter sp.
TCGTCGAGCAGCAGGTCGCGCGCGGCATTGGCCTCCTGCATCGCAGTATTGCTGCCGCCCTTGTCGGGGTGCACCAGCGTGGTCAGGCGGCGATGCGCGGTGATGATCTCCTCACGCCCCGCCCCGGCCTCGACCCCGAGCAGCTTGCGCGCGCGGAACACCGCCTGGCTGCGGGTCGGCGTGCTGCGCAGCAGCTCCCACGGCCACTTGCCGGTCGCCCAGCGGCAGAAGACGCAGAGGGCCACGATGATCAGCAGATACTTCATGCCAGCTCCAGCGTGCCCTTCTCGCGGCTGAATTCGGGCAGGCGCAGCGCCTTGACCAGCGCGCGCAACTCCTGCCGCGCCACAAGATGGCTGGTGCCGAGCTCGCCCAGATGCCCCTTGTCGAGCAGCGTCAGGCCCGAGGGGAACAGCTCGCGGTAGATCACGCGTTCGGACAGGCCCTGCGTCACCCGGAAGCCGACGCGCTTGGCCATCTCGCCCAGCGCCTTGTGCAGACGCGCCTGGTTCCTCGCCTCGACATGGCCGGTGCGGTTCCTGACCACGATCCAGTCCATCTCGGGCCGCTGCTGCTCGAGCGTCATCCGGCTGCGCTTCATCCGCGCTTCCCAGATCAGTTCGGCAAAGAAGGACAGCTTCTTGACCTTGAAGGTTTCGGCATCGACCTGGCCGATGAGATCGAAATCGACGAAGCTGTCGTTCATCGGCGTGACCAGCGTGTCGGCATGCTCGACCGCGATGCGGGCATAGGGATCGTCGCGCCCGGGGTTGTCGATGATGAGGAAGTCGCAGTTCGCCTCGAGCCGCCGGATCATCCCCAGCAGATCGCCGGTGCCGTTGCCGCGAAACACCTCGCAGCCCGGGGTCGGCAAGGTCAGCCCGCGCTTCTCGAGCGTGGCGAGCCGGTTCTCGATATAGCGGTGCATGGTGCGCTGGCGCGGATCGAGATCGATCGAAGCGACGCGCGCGCCGAGATAGGACAGCGCCACCGCGACATGGACCGCGGTGGTCGACTTGCCGGTGCCGCCCTTCTCGTTGGCGAAAACGATCCGGTGCGCCTGCCCCTTGCGCAAAACGCGGGTCGCGGCAGGTTCGGAAGGAGTGGCGGCGGCGGGCATCACGGGTCTCTCGGGGCCAATCATTGGCGCCGTCGGCGGGCGACGGCGCGGGCGGCTTGAAATGGGACAGCAAGCGCCGCTAGGGCGTGCTCTCGCGTGTATCCTTGGAGGCCTGACGGTGCAAACGGTCAAGACACTGCAAATGTTGAGAACCGCATTGGCACAGCTGCGGGTCGGAAATGCGACAATCGCGCTGGTTCCGACGATGGGCGCGCTGCACGAAGGGCACCTCACGCTGGTGCGCCGCGCGCGGGCCGAGGCCGATCACGTGGTCGCCTCGATCTTCGTCAACCCGAAGCAGTTCGGGCCGAACGAGGACCTTGACGCCTACCCCCGCCAGCTCGCCGCCGACGCCGCCATGCTCGAGGCCGAGGGCGTGGCGCTGCTGTGGGCGCCCGATGCGGCGGCGATGTATCCGCCGGGCTTTGCCACCAATATCAGCGTCGCCGGGGTCAGCGATGGCCTGTGCGGCGCGGCGCGCCCCGGCCATTTCGATGGCGTGGCGACGGTGGTCTGCAAGCTCTTCAACCAGGTCGCGCCCGACATGGCGTTCTTCGGCGAGAAGGATTTCCAGCAGCTCGCCGTGATCCGGGCGATGGCGCGCGATCTCGATCTGACCCGGCCCCATGTCGACGCGATCATCGGGGTGCCGACCGTGCGCGAGGCCGATGGCCTCGCGATGTCGAGCCGCAACCGCTATCTGACGCCCGGGCAGCGCGCCGCCGCCGCCGCTCTGCCGCGCGCGATGCAGGCTGCAGCGGCAGCGATCGCGGGCGGGACAGACGTGGCCGAGGCGCTGGGGGCGCTCGAAGCCGAGCTTCTCGCGGCGGGCTTCACCAGCATCGACTACGCCACCCTCGCCGACGCGGCCTCGCTCGCACCGCTGGAGGCGCTCGCCGCCTCACCCGCCCGCCTGCTGGTCGCCGCCCGGATCGGCGGAACCCGGCTGATCGACAATATCGCTGTCGGTGACTGAAACTGCCCGCCCCGCCCACTGCCGATATTGACGCAACCGCGCCATCAGTGGCATGGGCCCTCACGGAGCCCGAGCGGGTATAGCTTAGTGGTAAAGCTCCAGCCTTCCAAGCTGGCTATGCGGGTTCGATTCCCGCTACCCGCTCCATTCCCCTGTCCGTCTACGTCCGTATCTGGCTAGACAAACCCCCAAAAACCCTAGTATTCTGATGCTTACAAGGTCGCCTGCGTCCGCCTGCATCCATTGCCGAGCACATGTCCGCTGGGGGTAGGATTGGGGGGTATCTGCCAGAGGCCTAGCGAATACCCCCAAGCGCGGGGGTATCCATTTGGGGGCAATCCCCGGAAGGGTAGGCAGGCAAATGGCACTGACAGACGTTGCAATCCGGAATGCGAAGCCGGGTGTGAAGCCATACAAAGTGACCGATGGCGCGGGCATGTTCCTGCTGGTGACGCCCGCCGGGGGGAGGCTCTGGCGGCTGAAATATCGCATCGATGGCAAAGAGAAATTGCTCGCCCTTGGAGCCTATCCGGAAACTGGCCTTGGCGAGGCCCGCAAGCGGCGCGAGGAAGCGCGGGCGCTGGTCGCACGCGGAATAGACCCCTCGCGCGAAAAGCAGCGCGACAAGGCCCGCTCGCGCATACAGGCTACCGATACCTTCACCGCCATTGCCAACGAGTATTGCGCCAAGCGCAGGCGCGACGGGGAAAAGGGTTGGTCGCCCGCAACCGCCATCCGTAGCGAATATCTGCTGTCCCTCTTGAATGGCAGCATCGGGCGGCTTGCGATTGCCGAAATAGAGCCTGCGGACGTGCTGGCAGCGGTCCGCAAAATCGAAGCCAAGGGCAATCTGGAGAGCGCTCGGCGCACCCTTCAGCTGGCCAGCATGGTGTTTCGCTATGCCGTGGCGACCGCTCGCCTTCGCTCTGACCCTACCCGCGATCTGCGCGGCGCGCTGACCGCGCCCACTGTCACCCATTACGGGGCAATCACCGATGCCAAGGGCGTTGGCGAACTCTTGCGCGCGATCGATGGCTACGAGGGCCAAGGCCTGACAAAGCTGGCGCTGCAATTTGCCCCCCATGTCTTTGTCCGCCCCGGCGAGCTTCGCCATGCCGAATGGGAAGAAATCGATCTGGAGGCGGGCGTCTGGAACATTCCGGCTGGCAAGATGAAAATGGGCAAGGCGCACCATGTGCCGCTGTCAAAGCAGGCCTTGGCCATCCTGAAGCAGCTACACGCCGCTACAGGCCCGTCAGGATACGCTTTCCCGTCCATCCGGACGCGCACCCGCCCCATGAGTGAGAACACGCTCAACGCGGCTCTGCGGCGGCTGGGATACACCAGCAAGGAAATGACGGGGCATGGCTTCCGCGCCATGGCTTCCACCCTCTTGAACGAAAGCGGCAAGTGGAACCCGGATGCCATCGAACGCGCCCTTGCCCATGCCGATACGGACAAGGTCCGCGCCGCCTACCATCGCGGCGCACACTGGCAGGAACGCGTGGAAATGGCGCAATGGTGGAGCGACTATCTGGACCAGCTGCGCAAGGGGGCGGACGTGGTGGCCTTCCCCGCGCAGGCGACTAATTGACTGCAATTGCTTGCCCCGCACCCCTTGGCATGGCTAAACCCCGGCGAACGCTAGGGGGATGCAATGCGGCTCGGCTGGGACGAAATCAAACGGCGCGCCAAGGCCTTCAGCGAGGAATGGAAGGATGCACGCTACGAGAAGGGCGAGACGCAGAGCTTCTACAATGATTTCTTCCAGATTTTCGGCATCAAGCGCCGTTCGGTCGCGGACTACGAACGGCGGGTCCAGCTGCTGAACAACAAGCAGGGCTTCATCGACCTGTTCTGGCCCGGCACGCTGCTTGTCGAACAAAAGAGCGCGACGCTTGATCTTAGGCGCGCCGAAAATCAGGCGCTGGATTACCTCGTCGGCATCCATCCCACGGAGCAACCGCGCTTCATTCTGACCTGCGATTTCCAGACGTGGATCTTGCGTGACCGGGATTCGTCCGGCCAACCGCTGCGCTTCCACCTCAAAGACCTACATAAGCACATCGCCGCCTTCGCATTCATGCTTGGCCAAACTGTCAGTTTCGAAACGCAGGCGGCCGTCACCATCAAGGCGGCGGAGCTTATGGGCAAGCTCCATGATGCGCTGGAGGATTCCGGCTATACTGGCCATGATCTGGAGCAATTGCTGGTCCGGCTGCTGTTCTGCATGTTTGCTGACCGGACGGGCATTTTCCAGCCTATGTCGATTTTCCTGCAACTGCTGGAGAATGACACCAAGCCCGATGGCAGCGACGTGGGCCGCGTGCTCAATGATCTGTTCGACGTGCTCGATACGCCGGAAACCAGCCGCCAGAGCACGCTCCAGGCCGAGCTTAACGCCTTCCCCTATGTGAATGGCCGCCTGTTCGCTGGCAGGCTGCGCACGCCGCATTTCACCGCCAAGATGCGCGAGCAATTGCTGGACGCGTGCCGCCATGACTGGTCCGGCGTGTCACCCGCCATTTTCGGCTCGCTGTTCCAGTCCGTCATGGATGCCAAGGAACGCCGGGCCAAGGGCGCGCACTACACCACCGAGGCCAATATCCTGAAGGTTATCGGCCCGCTGTTTCTCGATGATCTGAAGGCGGAACTGGCGGCAATCATCGCGCGGCGGACGGGGCGCGAAAAGGCGCTGTCCGAATTCCAGCACAAGCTTGCGCGCCTGACATTTTTCGATCCCGCCTGCGGCTGCGGCAATTTCCTTGTCATTGCCTATCGCGAAATCCGGCGGCTGGAATTGGACGCGCTCAAGGCGCAATATGGCGACCAGCAAATAGACGCGGCGCTGCTGTCGCGCGTCACGGTCGATCAATTCTACGGCATCGAATACGAGGAATTCCCGGCGCGCATTGCCGAGGTGGCCATGTGGATGATGGACCATATCGCCAACAATGCGATTAACGAGGCTTTCCGGCTCAATTACGCCCGCATCCCGCTCAAGGATTCCGCCCACATTCTCCATGCCGACGCGCTGGAAACGGACTGGAGCACGCTGCTACTGCCTGAGAAATGCAACTACATCATGGGCAATCCGCCCTTTGTCGGCGCGAAACTCCAAACCCAGTTTCAGCGCGAACAGGTCCGGCGGATTGCCGGGCTTGGGGGCAGCGGCGGAACGCTCGATTATGTCGCCGCATGGTTCATCAAGGCCGGTCAATACCTACAAATCAATCGCCGCATTCGGGTCGCGTTTGTCTCGACAAATTCGGTCTGTCAGGGCGAACAGGTGGCGCAGCTGTGGCCAATCCTGTTCGACCGGTTCAAGCTGGAGATTGCCTTTGCACATCGCACTTTCAGCTGGGGCAGCGAAGCGCGCGGCAAGGCCAACGTGCATGTGGTTATCGTAGGGCTGGCGCATCGCGACCATGAACCGGCGGAAAAGCGGCTATTCTCTTATCCCGATATCAAGGGCGATCCGGTGGAAAGCCAGCACTCAACACTGACAGCCTATCTGTTCGATGGCCGTGGTGTCGTAAATCGGCATCTTGTTGTGAAGGAAGTATCAAAGCCGGTGAATGGCGCAAGAGCACTCACAATTGGGTCAAAGCCGGTGGACGGCGGATATTTAATTTTCGACCAGAGCGAGCGCTCTGAATTACTAGAACGCTACCCTGAAGCTGACAGCTTGTTGCGGCCCTTCATCGGGGCAGAAGAATATCTGCATGGCGCAAATAGGTGGATATTGGCCTTACAAAAAGCAGAACCCTCTTTGATTCAGAGTATCCCCCCAATTATTGAGCGCTTGAAGAAAGTCAGGGCCTTCAGAAGGGGCGAAATAAACTCTAAACGAAGCGCGCCGGGAAAAGAGATAAAAGAAAAAGGTATAACGGCTACTGCGCTTGCCGAAACTCCAAGTGCATTTCATGTTACCCGCATACCCGAAAATCCATTCCTTGTTTTTCCGCTTCACACATCCGAGCGCCGGAATTACGCGCCTATCGGTTGGCTCTCACCACCTGTCATTCCAAGCAACGCTACCGTCATGCTAGATGTTGCAACCGTTTACGATTTCGGCATCCTGATGAGTCGCGCCCATATGGCATGGCTTGCGCACATTGGGGGGCGGCTGGAAAGCCGCTACCGCTACTCTATTGGCCTTGTTTACAACAATTTCCCTTGGCCAGACGTTTCGCCCGCACAACGCGCCAAAGTGGAAGCGTTGGCGCAAGCCGTGCTCAATGCCCGCGCCGCCTACCCCACTTCCAGCCTTGCCGATCTGTATGATCCTGACACCATGCCAGCGACCTTGCGCAAGGCCCACGCCGCGCTCGATACCACCGTTGACCGCCTCTACCGCCCCGCCCCCTTCGCCAGCGACCGCGACCGCGTGGAGCACCTGTTCGGGCGCTACGAGGCCCTTGTGAACCCGCTAGAGCGGCTGGGAGCGGCCAAGAACAAGCGAGTGGCCCGCAAAGCCTCTGCGGGCGCTACAGAAGGGGCCTAGGGCTATGTCTGACACACGCGAGGATGCAGCAATCGCGCTGGCATTTATGCGTGAATGGGACTGGACGAACTTCAACCCGGACTATTCCGAACGACCGCCCGGAATGGAGCTGAATTCGATTGTCAGCCGCTTAGCGGTTGAAGGCCTGCGGAGGCCGGAAACCGTAATGCTCCATTTGTTCTGTAACGGTCAGCTTCTTGCGCGGGGCTACTATCGCTGGTCCAAACATCAGGATGCACAGTCATATCAGTATGAAAGTAGCTACGAACCCATTAGGCCGCGCTACTGGCAGAATTTGGCCGACAACATACAGGCGGCGAGTGCAGGGGCGGAGAACAGCTATGTCGTGCCAAAAGTCACGCTAGGCGAGCTTGGCATCAGGGATTGTCCGCGTCACGATTGGGACCACGTAAATTCAGCGTTTTCCTATGCCGTGCGAAATGGGTCGTGGCTCGACGAGGACTATCTAGAGGAATGGTTCTCGGCTTGGGACATTGAGGCATGGCCGCGATTTTTGGACGAACCCAAGCCCGAAGTCATCGACCACAGGATTGATGTTTTCGGCGCTCACGAACCCAAACCAGCGCGCGGGCGATCTGCGGCGAAGTGGTGGCCCGACTTTGCGGAAGAACTCGCCTTGACCGTCCACGAGGAAGGCATACCGGCAGGCACGGGCCACGAGGGGCAGTCGGAACTGCTGGAGAAGGTGTTGGCTCGCCTGTCCGCCGCTGGGAAATCCGAACCCAGCCGCACTACCGTGCAACCTGTCATCAACGCGGTGCTCGCCCGCATCCGCTCGGCCGGAAAATAGCGAGCGGGCATTTCCGGCCCATTCCGGCCCTTCCGGCTGACCGCACAATGCCAGCCGGGGCAGAACATCACCATTCACAGCCGAATGGAGATGCACATGGCAACCCTGAATACCGCGCCGCTTGAACCGCTCGCCTACTCGATCAACGAGGCGTGCCGCGTTTCGTCCCTAGGTCGCACCCGGATTTACCAGCTGATTGGCGAGGGGAAGCTGGACGTGCGCAAAATTGGCAAACGCACGTTGATCCTAGCCGCATCGCTGCGCGCCCTGATTAACGGGGACGGCTGACGTCATGGGGAAGCGGGTAAAGCGCCAGCGGGTGAACCCGACTGGCCGAAACAATACTGACCGCTTTGTGCGGCTGAGTTACCGGCTGCTATGCAGCAATGCCTATCGCAGCCTGTCACCGAACGCCCGCTCGCTGCTGGTCGAACTCGCCATGCTCTATAACGGGGACAACAATGGCAGCTTGTATCTCGGCGTGCGCGATGCAGCGCACCGAATGGGTTTGGCAGACCTGACAGCGGCCAGCCGCGCCTTCGATGATCTAAAGGCGCTCGGCTTTGTGCAAATGACACGGGACGCGCATTTCTGCATCAAGGCAGCGGATGCCGCACGGGCGCGCTGCTGGCGGCTGACGTGGCAGCCGGGGCCGGGCCGCAAGATTGCAACCTGGGATTTTCTGGAGCGCGAGGCGGAACCCAAGACACCCGCACGCAAGCGCATGGAGCGCGGTCAAAAGGCGCTGAAGGCCTACAGCAAGGCCCGCTCCAGCAAGAAATTCCCGGTATTGGATTGCGGAACGACGGCACCTTTTGAGGGCGAAAACACCCCCAACCCGGTGGCGAAATCCGATACGCTAAATCAGCGGAATGGCGGAAATCTGCCAATCCTGCGCATTCCGGAATCCGACACGTATTTAGCTATACCAGAGGGAAGGGAGCGCAGCCGCGTGAGCTTTAGCTGGTGGCAGCCTGACTGGTCGATGCCGCTCGCTCAGCTGGCCTACGCTCACACACTGGCAGCGGACCCGCTCCCCGCGCCGCACACCAGCCAGAGGAACGCCGCATGACAAAGCCCAAGCCTGCCAAGAAATCCCCCGCCAAGTCTGCGGTGACGGTCACAGCGCAAAAGGGCGAAACGGAAGCTGACACCATGGCGCGAGTGATGGTGTCCCCATTCTGGCGGCATGGCATTCTTGGCCACGGCATTGCGACAAAGGCCTTCGACACGATCCCCAGCGAACCTCACTTCGATGACTTTGGGAAGGCCATCAAAGGCAAGGCTGACGCGGTGCTGGAGGGTGATCTGAAGCTGGCAAGCGAACTGCTGGTGGCCCAAGCTCTTTCGCTCGATGCCATGTTTGCGGAACTCGCGCGCCGCTCGGTAGTCAATTTTGGGGACTACCCCTTGGCAGCGGAACGCTATGCCCGGCTGGCCTTCAAGGCGCAGGCCAATTCCCGCGCCGCCCTCGAAGCCTTGGCGAAGCTCCACCAGCCGCGTGAACAGGTCGTGCGGCATGTCCACGTCAACGAGGGCGGCCAAGCCGTGATTGCTGACAGCATCCACCATCATGGAGGGGGGAAAGAAAATGCAGAATTCGACGGACAACCCCATGCAACCGGAACGGCTGGCGGAAGCCCCCCGCTGCTTGGCCATAACGCGGAAGCGAACGGCTTGCCAGTCGCCAGCGGTGAAGGGCAACGTGCGATGCCGAATGCACGGCGGCAAAGGCAGCGGCGCGCCTAATGGCAACCGGAACGCGTGGAAGCATGGCGGGCGATCTGGAGAGGCTGAAGGGGCCGCCCGCTTCATCAAAGCCGTGGCGCGCCTGATTGCCGGGGCCGATTGAATTTCTGCGCATTCCGCGCGCGAGGGATACATTCATGATAGTCGAGACTGAGCTTAGGCCGATTGCAACGTTCAAGTGCTTTCGCCATACACCGCGAATGGCAATGAAATTTCATGGAACGCATCAAGAGCTTCGGGACAAGCTGCTGCCCCTCGATCTGGATGGGGATTGGGAGCCGCAGCCCAATAGCGTTTGGAAGTTCAAGTGCCGCGACCGCTCTGGCCTTTTATGGTCTGAAACCAAGGGCACCCTTTGGTTCGACGGGCCGGACCCTGCGAAATCGAATCTTGCCGCAACGGTTGAAGCAGTTTTCGGAGGCGCGCCAGCAAAGACGGCAGACCCAAACGGCGGTATGATTTTCGTGGTCCATGGTCGTGACCATGTGGCCCGTGACCAGCTAGAGCTAGTTCTGCGCAGGCTCGGTTTAGAGCCGTTCGTTCTGCAAGTTACTGGTGGAGGCGGTGACACACTAATTGAGGCGCTGGAAAAGCAGATTGGCAAATCCGCTCAGAGCTCTTTCGGTATCGTCTTGGCTACCCCCGATGATCTGGGTTACCTCAAGACTGAAACGCAAGAAGATGCGAAGCCGAGAGCCCGGCAAAATGTCATCATGGAAATGGGGATGCTACTTGCGTCCCTTACCCGCAAGCGTTGCGCTATCCTGCAAAAGGGCTTCGTTGAAATGCCCTCGAACATGGGCGGGGTAATCACCATCCCGTTCAATGATCATGTTCGTGAAGCCGTTCCAAAGCTTGTGCAGCGATTGCAGGAAGCGGGGTTCAAGCTCGACCCGACCGCGATAGGCATTGCTCAAGGCTAGGATTCAGCATGGCTGAATTATGGCCAAGCAGCCCCTCTTGGGGGTATTTTTGGGGGTATTCTGCGAAACGCTATTACTAAAATATCTATCATACAGATGGATAGATCGTTTTCGCGATTCCCGCTACCGCTCCATTCCCCCTTGTCCGCCTCACATCCTGCAACGCGCAGCCCTCTAATCCCCCGCGAAGTCGCCGGGCGTGCCTTGGTGCGGCGGCTCGTGGGTGGCCCAGTCGGCGCTGCCCGGCGGGGGCGCGGGAGGGCCGGCGGGGCCTGCCGCTTCGTTCGGCTCGCCGGTGCGCAGGCGGTGGAGGTGGACCTTGGCGATCATGTTGGCGCTGATGGGCGCGGTGACGAACAGGAACACCGAGATCAGCAGCTCGTGCGTGGTCCACACCCCCTCGCCCAGCTGGAACCACACCACCGAGGCGACCAACATCGCGCCAAGCCCCAGCGTCGTCGCCTTGGTGGGGCCGTGGAGCCGCTCCATCAGCGAGGGCAGGCGCACCAGCCCCCAGCTGCCGATCAGCGCAAAGCTGGCGCCGAGCACGATCAGCGCGGCTGCCAGCAGCTCGGCGATGGGCCCGGCCCCGCTCATTCGATGATGTCTCCGCGCAGCAGGAACTTGGCGTAGGCGACGGTGCCGACAAAGCCCACCATCGCCAGCAGCAGCGCCGCCTCGAACGCGGTGCCGTTGCCGCCTGCGATCCCGGCGAGCACGATCAGGCCGATGGTGTTGATCACCATCGTGTCCAACGCGAGGATGCGGTCGGTCACCCCCGGGCCCTTGATCAGCCGCCACAGGTTCATCGCCAGCGCGAGGCCCAGGCCTGCGAAGCCGAAGGCGAGCGCCCCCTCAAGCACGCTCAACGTCATGGGAAGATCTCCTTCAGCCGCGCCTC
>JACESM010000081.1 GCA_013911835.1 Porphyrobacter sp.
GTCCTCCCCGCCACACCCCCATATCCGGAGTCCCCGGTAGCGCGCGGGACTCTACATCTTGTGCCGGACTCGTTTCGTTCCGCCCGCGCGCGGCGCGCTGTCACAATCCCTGCGCAAAATTAGAGGCTTGACGCGGACTCTTCAAAGACTCATGCCTGTGGATAAGTTCCCACACATGACAGGCGAGGGCCCCGTGGCAGGCGTGATAGAAAAGGTGAAGTCGCGTGCGAAAGGCGCTGAAAAAGCGCTCGAAACCGCGCGTGCGCTCGATCTGCCGCTGGGCCGGATCCTGCCCGGCGACTGCGTCGCGGCGATGCGCTCGCTGCCGACCGCGAGCGTCGATCTGGTCTTCGCCGATCCGCCCTACAATCTTCAACTGGGCGGCGATCTTGCGCGCCCGGATGGCAGCCATGTCGATGCGGTCACCGATCACTGGGACCAGTTCGCCAGCATGGCGGTGTACGACAAATTCACCCGCGAATGGCTGACCGAGGCGCGCCGCGTGCTCAAGCCCGATGGCGCGCTGTGGGTGATCGGCAGCTACCACAACATTTTTCGCGTGGGCGCGATCCTGCAGGACTTGGGCTTCTGGATTCTGAATGACATCGTCTGGCGCAAGACCAACCCCATGCCCAACTTCAAGGGCACCCGCTTCACCAATGCGCACGAGACGCTGATCTGGGCGAGCATGGGCGAGAAGTCGCGCTACCACTTCAACTACCGCGCGATGAAGACGTTGAATGACGAACTCCAGATGCGCTCGGATTGGGTGCTGCCGATCTGTTCGGGCGGCGAACGGCTGAAGGAAAACGGCAAGAAGGCGCACCCCACGCAGAAGCCCGAAGCGCTGCTCTACCGCGTGCTGCTGGCGACCACCGAGAAGGGCGACGTGGTGCTCGATCCCTTCTTCGGCACCGGTACGACGGGCGCGGTTGCCAAGCGGCTGGGCCGCGAGTGGATCGGCTGCGAGCGCGAGGACTTTTATCGCAGCGTCGCCGAAAAGCGCATCGCCCGCGAACTGCCATTGGATGAAAGCGCGCTCACCACGATGCAATCCCCGCGCACCGCGCCCAAGGTGGCGTTCGGGGCGGTGGTCGAGGCGGGGCTGATCCCGCCGGGCTCGCAAGTCTTCGACAGGAAGCGCCGCTTTATCGCGACCGTGCGCGCCGATGGCAGCCTCGAGTGCCAGGGCAAGACCGGCTCGATCCACGGGCTCGGCAAGGAGCTGCAGGGCGCGCCGTCGTGCAACGGCTGGGCCTTCTGGCACTACGAACAGGCCGGAGAGGTGCAAGCGATCGACGCGGCGCGCCAGCTCTACCTGCTCGCCGCCGAGGATTGACTTGGCTGCTGATGCAATCCCTAGTAATATCTGCTTATGACCGCCGATGTTGAAAATCTGATACTCGAACACCTGAAAGCGATTCAGGCGGAGATGGCAGCCATGCGCCGCCGGATCGACGATATCCATGAGCGCCTCATCAATGTGGAACGGCTGGTTGCCCGGCAGTCTACGGAAGTTGCGCATACCCAGAGCGAAGTGATCACTGACCGCCATCGGGTTGACCGCATCGAGCAACGTCTCGAGCGTATCGAGCGGCGGCTCGAATTGACGGACTGATTGGCACCAACTGCCGACATGCCCGACTCCGTCTACATCCACCCGCTCACCCTCGCCCCCGGCCCGCAGGCGGTGGAGGGCGCGGCGGTGCGGCTGGGGGGCAGCATGGCCTATGCCCGCGAATTTGCGCTGGTGCTGCGCGATGGCCGCGCGGTGGAGGAGCGCATTACCGGCACGCGTGACGTGATCGAGGGGGCGCTCGCGCGCCTTTCAGGCGCTCTCGCCGAAGAGGGCGCGGCGCAGTGGGCGAACCTCGCCAAGGTGCACCCGCCCTTGCAGCTCGGTTCGCGCACCGTCCGGCTCGATCAGCCGCAGGTGATGGGGATCCTCAACGTCACGCCCGACAGCTTTTCGGATGGCGGCCAGCACGATACCCTCGAGGCGGGCCGCGCCCACGCCGCCGCCATGCTCGAAGCAGGCGCGGCGATCATCGACATCGGCGGGGAAAGCACGCGCCCGGGGGCAGCCGCGACCTTCGAGGACGAGGAGATCCGCCGTGTCGTCCCGGCCATCGAATATTGCGCCGCGATGGGCGCCGCGATCAGCCTCGACAGCCGCCGCGCAGGCGTGCTGGCCGCAGGGTTGGCCGCTGGCGCCCAGATGGTCAACGACGTCTCGGCCCTGCGCTATGATCCGCGCTCGAAGGAAGTGGTGGCGACCGAGGGCTGTCCGGTGGTGCTGATGCATGCACCGGGCGCGGGCGAGGACCTGCACAAGGGCCCGGGCTATGTCGACGTGGTGAGCGAGGTGTTCGATTTCCTCCACCACGCCCGCGCCTCAGCGATTGCGGCAAGGATTGCCGAGGATCGCATCATCCTCGACCCCGGCATCGGCTTCGGCAAATCTCTGGCCGAGAACCTTGCGCTGATCAACGCCTTGCCGCTGTTCCACGCGCTCGGCAGCCCGCTGATGCTGGGGGCGAGCCGCAAGCGGATGATCGGCGCGCTGTCCCGCGAGGAGGCGGCGGGCGAGCGCCTTGCGGGCTCGCTCGCGCTGGCGATCAAGGGGATGGAGGCGGGCGTCCACCTGCTGCGCGTCCATGATGTCGCCGAGACGGTGCAGGCGCGCAATGTGTGGCGCGGGTTGAGGGACGCAGCCCTCACCGATTACAGCACGCTGCCGCCGCTGTAAGAGCCTGCCACGGTTCTGTAACGGCCCGCCGCCAAACCCTCGCGCAACCCTTTCGATCAAGGAGCTTGCCCATGCGCCGCACCCTGCTTTCCGCCGCTGCCCTCTTGGCCCTTGCCGCACCGGCATCGGCCGAAACGCCGCAAGCGGTAGAGGTCACTCCCGACCAGCTGCTTTCCCCCTATTACGAGGCGCTGAAGACCAAATCGGCCTTGCCCTATGCCGGGATCAACCCGGTGCTGCCCGCCGAGGCCACGCTCACCCGCATCGCGGTCGGCAGCTGCAATCACCAGAGCGCATCGCAGCACATGTGGGCACAGATCGCCTCCGCCAATCCGCAGCTGTTCCTGATGATCGGCGACAACGTCTATGGCGATGCCGGGTGGGACGCAGACGCGGGGCTCGAATCGCTGCGCCGCGCCTATGCCCTGCAAGCCTCGCACCCCGAATTCACCGCCTTCCGCTCCGGCGTGCCGATGATGGCGACCTGGGACGACCATGATTTCGGGCTCAACGATGCCGGCGGCAGCTTCCCGTTCCGCGGCTGGTCGGAGACGCTGTTCGAAACCTTCTGGGGTTCGTCCGAGGCGGTCAAGGCGCGGCCGGGGATCTACGAGAGCACCATCACCGGCCCGCAAGGCAAGCGCGTGCAGGTGATCATGCTCGACACGCGCTTCTTCCGCTCCGACCTCAAGCGCGCCGCGTGGACCAAGGACCGCCCGCCGCTGGGCGGCTATCTGCCCGATGACAGCCCCGAAAAGACCGTGCTGGGCGAGGCGCAATGGGCGTGGCTGGCAGCCGAACTTGCCAAGCCCGCCGACCTGCGCATCGTGGTCTCCTCGACCCAGGTCATCACCACCGCGCACCAGTTCGAGGGCTGGACCAACTTCCCCGCCGAGCGCACCCGGCTGCTCGACCTCCTCAAGACCCGCGAGGCAAGCGGGCTGGTGCTGCTGTCGGGCGACCGACACGCAGCCGGGATCTACAAGGTCGATCACGGCGGCGAGACCATCTGGGAGCTGACCAGCTCCTCTTTGAACCTCGCCTTCGGGGACGATATCGAACGCGCGACCCAGCGCGAGCCGGATGCGGCGCGGGTCGGCAAGTTCTTCCCCGTCGAGAATTATGGCCTTGTCGATATCGACTGGAAGGCCAAGGCGGTGACCGTCAGCCTCAAGGGCAACACCAGCGCCACGCTGGCGAGCCAGACCTTCGGCTGGTGAGTCCGCTTGCCGGGCGGCGCGCTTTGTGCAAGTCTTTGGGAAGTCAACGGGAGGGACGGATCATGCTTGGCAAGAAGGTGATCGCAGGAGTTGTGGCAGCGGTGGTCCTGGCAGGCGGCGCGGCGCTGCCCGCAGCAGCGCAGGACGAGGTCGACATCTTCGGCCGCAAGGCCCCGGGCGGCAAGGCGCTCGAAAAGCTGATCGAGAAGGCGCAGGAGCACCCGCTCGGTGCCAAGGAGAACCCGGTGCGCGCCGACATGCCCGGCGGCCAGCGCGCCTATCTCAACCGCTTGCGCTGCGCCGATGGCAAGCGTCCGACCTATGCCCGCGTCGGCAATTTCGGTCTGGGGGTCTATCAGCGGATCATCGACGGCTATGAAGTAGTGTGCGAGGGCAGCACGCCCGCAAAGTCGATGATCTTCATGGACATGTACCACCCCGGCCACAAGGAACCGGCGGCAGTCGAAGGCTTCACGATCGAGCCGGCCTGAGCCCGGCCAATCCCTGAAAATGTTTCACGTGAAACATTTCAAGGGGTTAGTGTAGGAACCCGCCTCGGGCAATCCATCACAGCGTGAAGCCGCCGTCCGATACCATGACGTGCCCGGTGATATTGGCGGCGGCATCGCTCAGCAGATAGAGGATGCTGTCCGCCATCTCCTCCGAAGAGGCGAAGCGGCCCAGCGGCGTGGTCTTGGCCATGCGCGCGATGGTCGCTTCGCGGCCGATCTCGGCGACCGAGGCCTTGAAATCCGCGCCGCTCTCCCAGATCGCGGTGTCGACCCCGCCGGGGGCTATGGCATTGACGCGAATGCCGCTTTTCGCGTTCTCGGCGGCGGCGATGCGGGCCATGTGCGCGACCGCCGCCTTGGCGACGCCGTAGGGGCCGATGCCGGGCACGGGCTTGATACCAGTGGTCGACGAGACGACAACCACCGAGCCACGCCGCCCCTCCATCGCCCGCAGCGCGGTCGCCAAGGTCAGGAAGGCCCCGTCGAGGTTCACGTCCATGACGCGGCGCCATTCGGCGAGTGAGATCTCGCTGATGACCCCGCCCGAACCGATGCCTGCGTTGACAACCGCATGGTCAAGACCTGCCAACGAGGGCGCGATGTCCTGCCACAAAGCCTCATCGGCGACGCTGCCCACAACCCGGTGAACCTCGCCGGGAAGATCGAGCGCATCCATGCCGGCGCTGTCCACATCGACCAGCACCAGCTTGCCCGCGCCTCGTGCAGCCAAAGCCTTCGCGCAAGCCGCCCCGATCCCCGAAGCCGCCCCGGTGACGAGCGCCGCGCGCCCCCTGAAATCCTGCAACGTGAAATCCTGAACCTGTGTCATGCCGCGCCGCTAGGCTGACGCGGTGCGCCGATCAAGCCGCCCGTTACGCCGCGTTGTCGATCCCGAGGTCGCTGAGCTTGCGGTAGAGCGTCGAACGCCCGATCCCCAGACGCCGCGCGACCTCGGTCATCCGCCCGCGGTAATGCCCGATGGCGAGGCGGATCACGTCGGCCTCGATTTCTTCCAGAGGGCGCAGGTTGCCGTCGGGGGTGTAGAGCATGATGCCCACGCCTTCGTGGCTGCTGGCGATGGTGACGCTGCCCTGTTCGCCAAGCATCTCGGACAATTGCGGGAAGCTGTCGGCGGTGAGCGAGTTGCTCTCGGCATAGACCGCCGCGCGGAACAGCACCGATTGCAGTTGGCGGACATTGCCCGGCCAGTCATAGGCGGCGAGCAGCGCGAGGGCGCTGTCGCTCACCGAAAGGTGGTTGAGCCCCGGCTGTTCGCCGATCCGGGCGAGGAAGTGGCGGGCCAGCGCGGGAATGTCGCCGGTGCGCTCGCGCAGAGGGGGCAGGACGATGCGGGTCGCGCCGAGGCGGGCGGCAAGCCCGGCGTCGAACTGCCCGGCCTCCACCATCCGGTCGAGCCCGAGATTGCTGGTGACCAGCAGCCGCACGTCGACGCGGAAGCCGTAGCTCGCGCCCACGGGGCGGATGATGCCGCTCTCGAGCGCCTCGGCAAGGCGCTGCTGGAGCGCGGGGGTGAGGCGGTCGATCTCGTCGAGGATCAGCGTGCCGCCGTCGCAATGCTGGAAGGCGCCGATCTGGCGGTCGAAGGCGCCGGGGAAGCTGCCGGGCTCGTGGCCGAACAGCACCGAATCGATCGAGCCGGGCGGGACGCTCGCAAGGTTGACGATGCGGAACGCTTCCTTGGCGCGGGGGCTTGCGCCGTGCATCGCGCGCATCAGCATTTCCTTGCCGGTGCCGGTCTCGCCCTCGATCAGCACATGGCCATGCCCGCGCGCGGCCTTGGCGGCCTGGGCGAGCGCGGCGCGGAACGAAGGCGCGGTGCCGATCATCGCGTCGAAATCGAGGCTGGCGGACATCTTCTCGGTGAGCGGAGCAAGCTCGTCGCGCGGGGCTTCGCGGGTAGTGACGCTGCGCAGCGCCTCCATCAGCCGGTCGGGGGAGACGGGCTTCACGAGGTAATCGCTGGCGCCTGCGCGCATCGCCTCGACCGCCAGCAGCGGCGAGGCGCTGGTGGTGAGCATCAGGATCGGGAGCGCGGGGCGGCGCGACTTCAATTCGGCGATCAGCGCGCAGGCATCATCGCCCGGCACCCATTGATCGAGCAGGATTGCGGACAGCTGCATCCCCTCGCGCGTGCCGAGCATGGCGATCGCGGTCTCGGCGTCGGGTGCGACGATCGTGCGCCAGCCATCACGCGCGGCGATCGCGGTGATGAGGCGGCCTTGCGCTGGCTCATCGTCGATGAGCATGACAATCCGCGCATCATCCTGCGCCTGGGGAAGGCAATCCATCTCTGCCATCAATCGTGCCGTTCGGCTCCCTTGTTGGCGCAGGGAAAAGTCCCGGCACCGACATCACCGGGCCGTGATAAGCAACAGGGGTAAAAACCCGATTAAGACTGTACCGCTGCGGGACAGGTGTGCGACGTGCAGCGCCGCCGGGGACGGCCGCGATCCTCTCACTAAAGGTGACTTGAGAAGCGCGCGCGGCTTCGATACGGGAGCGGCATGGGCCACGCAGCCCGCTTTTTTCGCAACCATCCGGCAACCATTCGCTCGCCCGAGCATTGAGGAGCCCAAGGGGAAGAGACATCATGAGTGTTCACGACATGGAAAAGGCCACGGCGACCTACAGCGGCTTCATGGCCATGCTGAAATGGGCCGTCCCGGTGATCGCAGTGATCACCTTCGCTGTCGTCGCTGCGATTGCCAGCTAAGCGCGCGCCCAAGTGAAAATCGCCATCCTGACAGAGCGCGCCTCGGGCGAGACGCGCGTTGCCGCCACGCCGGAAACGGCCAAGAAGTTTGCCGCCCTTGGCTGCACGGTCGCGGTGGAGGCGGGCGCGGGGGTGGTCGCTTCGATCACTGACGAAGCCTATGCCGAAGCAGGGGCCAGCGTCGGCGATGCGGCCGCAACGGTGAAGGATGCCGACATCGTGCTCGGCATTCAGGCGCCCGATGTGGCGTTGCTGGCGGGTGCGAAGCCGGGAGCGATGGTGGCGGCGCTGTTCGATCCGTTCGCCAAGAAGGATGTGGTCGAGGCTTACGCTGCGGCGGGCTTCGAGGCACTGAGCATGGAATTCATGCCGCGCATCACCCGCGCGCAATCGATGGACGTGCTCTCCTCGCAGTCGAACCTTGCCGGCTACAAGGCGGTGTTGGCGGCAGCCGACGCCTATGGCCGCGCCTTCCCGATGATGATGACGGCTGCCGGCACCGTGCAGGCCGCGCGCGTGTTCATCATGGGCGTGGGCGTCGCGGGCCTTCAGGCGATCGCGACCGCGCGGCGGCTGGGCGCACAGGTCTCGGCGACGGACGTGCGCAGCGCCACCAGGGAGCAGATCCAGTCATTGGGCGCCAAGCCGATCTTCGTCGAGAACGTCGCGGGGATCGAGGGCGAAGGCTCGGGCGGTTATGCCACCGAAATGAGCGAGGAATACCAGAAGGCGCAGGCCGAGCTGGTGAGCGGGCACATCGCCAAGCAGGACATCGTGATCACCACCGCGCTGATCCCGGGCCGCGCTGCCCCGCGCCTCATCACCGACGCGCAGATCGCGACGATGAAGCCGGGCAGCGTGATCTTCGATCTCGCCGTGGCGCAGGGCGGTAACGTGGAAGGTTCGGTGGCCGACGAGGTCGTGGTCAAGCACGGCGTCAAGATCATCGGCTATGCCAACACCCCCGCCGCGCTCCCCGCCGACGCCTCGGCACTGTTCGCGCGCAACCACTACAACTTCCTCAGCGCCTTCTGGGACAAGGAAGCGCAGCGGCCCGTGCTCGACGATGAAATCGGGGGCGCGATCCGGCTGACGCAGGGCGGCAAGGTGGTCAACGAGAGGCTGCTGGGTTGAACGCTGCCCGCAATGATCCTCCCCGGAACGGGGAGGGGGACCGCGCGCAGCGCGGTGGTGGGGATTCGCGGTTCGTCGCTCGGCCCGAAGTCGTTCTGGCCCGCAAGCTGCGCAAGGACATGTCGCTCCCAGAGCGCGTGCTCTGGCAATTGCTCCGCCAGCGTCCGGGCGGGTTCAAGTTTCGCAGGCAGCATCCCATCGGCCCCTATGTGGTCGATTTCTGCTGCCTGTCCGAGCGCTTCGTGGTCGAGGTCGACGGAAGCGCGCACGACAACATCGACCGGGTCAAGTTCGATGACCGGCGGGTTTCGTTCTTGAAGGAAAACGGGTTCAGGGTTCTGAGGGTCTCGGCGCAGCGGGTGTTGCGCGATTGCGTGGACACGGCTGATGCGATTGTCGCGCGCACGGCGAGTCCCCTCCACCAGCCTGCGGCTGGTCCCCCTCCCCGTGCCGGGGAGGATTGATAGATGGGCCTGATCAACGCCACCGTCTGGGATGCCGCCGACGCCGCCGATGACCTCGGCTATGCGCTTGGGCGCGGCGAGCAGGTGCGGTTCGCCTTCAAGATGGTGCGCGATTCGATCATCTTCACCGACCGGCGGATCATGATCACCGACATCCAGGGCCTGACCGGATCGAAGCGGCGGTATCTCTCGATACCCTACCGCGCGATCACCACCTTCGCGCTGGAGAGCGCAGGGCACTTCGATCTCGATACCGAACTCACGATCACCGTCTCGGGCAGCGAACCCATCGCCCTGAACCTCAGCCGCGGGGCCGACGTGCCGGGGCTGGTGACGCTGCTGACCGAATATCTCGCGCCCGGAAAGTAAATCGCCAAATAGGGGCAACTCATGGACTTCATTGCAATTCTCAGCATCTTCGTGCTGGCCTGCTTCGTGGGCTATTACGTCGTCTGGTCGGTGACCCCGGCGCTGCACACCCCGCTGATGGCGGTGACCAACGCGATCTCTTCGGTGATCATTGTCGGCGCGCTGATTGCGTCTGCCGAGGCCAACAGCCCGGTCGCGAAGTATCTCGGCCTGTTCGGGGTGGTGCTCGCGAGCATCAACATCTTCGGCGGCTTTGCCGTGACCGAGCGCATGCTCGCGATGTACAAGAAGAAGGAGAAGTAAGACCATGACCTTCTCCCTTCTTGCCGCCGGCGCAGAGCACGGCGCCGGAACCCCCGCCTGGGCGATGCTCGCCTACCTTGTCGCGGGCGTGTTCTTCATTCTCGCGCTGCGCGGGCTTTCGAGCCCGGCGACCTCGCGCACCGGCAACCGCAACGGCATGATCGGCATGGCGCTGGCCGTGGGCACGACGCTCGTCACCCATGACATTGCCAATATCGTCGAAATCCTGATCGCGGTCGCCATCGGCGGGGCTGTCGGCGTCGTGATCGCCCGCCGCATCGCCATGACCGCGATGCCGGAATTGGTGGCGGGCTTCCACAGTCTCGTGGGCCTTGCCGCCGTGGTGGTGGGCCTTGGCGCGTGGCTCGATCCGCAGTCCTTCGGGATTGTCGATGCTGCGGGGCAGATCCTTGCGGTGAGCCGCGTGGAGTTGGGCCTTGGCATTGCCATCGGGGCGATCACCTTCTCGGGTTCGGTGATTGCGTTCCTGAAGCTTTCGGGCCGGATGAGCGGTTCGCCGATCATGTTGCCGGGGCGGCATGTGATCAACCTCGGCACGCTCGCCGCCATTATCGGCCTCATCGGCGCCTACACCGTCTCACCGCAAGGTGCGGCGGGTGAGGGCTGGATGGTCATCGCGGTTGCGCTGCTGGCCTTCATCATCGGCTTCCTGCTGATCATCCCGATCGGCGGCGCGGACATGCCGGTCGTGGTCTCGATGCTCAACTCCTATTCGGGCTGGGCGGCGGCGGCGATGGGCTTCACGCTCGGCAACTCGGCGATGATCATCACCGGGGCGCTGGTCGGCTCCTCGGGGGCGATCCTCAGCTATATCATGTGCCGCGCGATGAACCGCAGCTTCATCAGCGTGATCGCGGGCGGCTTCGGCGCCGACGCAGGCGCTGGCGGCGGCGGCGGGGCGCGCGAACAGCGGCCCTACAAGCAGGGCAGCGCGGAAGACGCCGCCTACATGCTCGAGCAGGCCGAAAGCGTCATCATCATCCCCGGTTACGGGATGGCGGTCGCCCAGGCCCAGCACGCGCTGCGCGAGATGGGTGACAAGCTCAAGGAAAAGGGCGTGTCGGTGAAATACGCCATCCACCCCGTCGCTGGCCGCATGCCGGGGCACATGAACGTGCTCCTCGCCGAAGCCAGCGTGTCCTATGACGAGGTGTTCGAGCTCGAAGACATCAACTCCGAATTCGCCCAGGCCGATGTTGCCTTCATCATCGGTGCGAACGACGTGGTGAACCCCGCGGCCAAGACCGACAAGTCCTCGCCGATCTACGGGATGCCGGTGTTCGATGTCGACAAGGCCAAGCAGGTGTTCTTCATCAAGCGTTCGATGGGGGGCGTCGGCTATGCCGGGGTCGACAATGACGTGTTCTACATGAACC
>JACESM010000082.1 GCA_013911835.1 Porphyrobacter sp.
ACACGAAGCCCAGCGCCACCAGCGGCGGCAGCACCGCGCCCGCGAGCCATCCGAAGCCGAGGCCGAGCAGCGCCATCGCGCCGAACACGAAGAGTATCAGCGGCCCGAAATAGCGCCAGTTGGCAAGCCCGCGCGCGATCTCGCTGCGTCGGATGCGCATGCCGTTGACGAGGAACAGCACGAAGATGCCCACATTGGAAACCGTGGTCGCGGTCGCCCGCGCCTCGCCCGCCGCGGGCAGCACCAGCGCGAGCGCGGTCGCGATCACCAGCACGGCGATCATCGGGTCGCGCAGGAAAGGCAAGGCTTGCAGGATGCGTGACATCAGGTCGGCGTCCCTGCCCTGCTGCTAGGCGCTTGTCGAGCGGCAGCGGGCCTATCTGGCCGTCAGACTGCGCGGACGCACTTCTGCCAGCAGCGCGGCAAAGCGTTCCGCCGTACCGCCCTGGTCCAGCTCCCGCGCCGCGCGCTGCCGCAGGGCGAGCAGCGCGGGATCGTGCCCCGCGCCCAGCCCCAGCGCGTGATCGAGCAGCAGCGCGGTGCGCCGCCAGTCGCCGCGCGCGGCCTCGCGCTCGGCGAGGGCCGCGAGCGCGCTGGCATTCTGGGTCTCGCCCGCAACCTGCCGGGCGAGCAGCGTCTCGGCCGCCGCCGGATTGCCATGACGCGCAAAGGTCCACACTGCCTTGCGGGTCAGCGGCCAGGGCCGCCGCACCTCGGAGGCGAGCGCATAGGCAGTGAGCGCACCCTGCGGATCGCCTGCGCCCAGCAGCGCGTCTCCCGCCAGCGCGGCGACATCGGCCGAGGCTGGCAAGCGCGCGCGCAGCGCCTTGGCCTCGGCCCGGGCGCCTGCGGGATTTTCGTTCCACAGCATCCGGCGGATCGCATTGGTCGGCGGCGGCATGTTGTCGCGCAGGCCCAGCAACACGGGATCGGCACGGACAGGCGCATAGGCGCGCGCCAGCAAGGGCGCTGCCGCAGCACGGTCGCCGAGCCGCTCGTGCGCGCGCGAGACCAGCATAAGGAGATAGGGCGAGGCCTCGGGCAGGCTCGCCTCGGGGGCAAAGCGGCGCACGAGTTCGGCATCGCGCCCGCCATCGAAGATTGCCCGCGCCAGCAGCTCGCGCGCACGGGCATTGGCAGGCTGGCTTGCCACGAGGCCTTCGAGGGTCGCTGCCGCGCTGTTGGCATTGCCCTCCTCGAGGCTGATGACTGCATCGAGCAGCAGCGCCGCAGGCACGCCGCGCGCTGCCATGCCGCTCTTGCCGAGCAGGCTGCGGGCGATCGTGGACTGGCCCCCGCGCGCCGCGATCACGGCCTGAAGGTAGAGCGCGCGAGGGTCCTCGGGCGCGGCTTCTGCGAGCGCACGCGCCGCCTTGAGGCTCGCGCGCGCCTCGCCCGCATCGCCGAGCGTCGCGGCATAGTCGGCGAGCGTATCGGGATCCGCGGGATCGGCTTTGAGCGCCGCCTCGAACCAGACAAGCGAATCCGCCGCGCCGTGGGCATCGCGCAGCATCAGGGCGCGCAGCCGCAGCGCGGGCGCATAGGTCGGGCCGAAGGCGAGCGCGCGGTCAGCCGCTTCAAGCGCGGTCAGATGCTCGCCGCCGCGCAGCCGCAACCGGGCAATGGCGAGCCAAAGATCGGGGCTTCCGGGCGCAAGCGCGCGCGCCTCGTCGAGCATCCCCGCCGCATCGGCGAGCTTGCCGTCCGCCATCGCCTTGTCGGCTTCGGCGAGCAGGCGGGTGAAGGCCGGGCCGCCCTCCCCGATTCCCCGATGCGGCCGGTGCGGCGGTGCCTGCGAACAGGCCGCCAGCGCCAGTGCTGCCGCTGCTGTCAGGCAAGCAAGGGCGTTAGACCTGAAGGTCATATTGCTTGAGGAGGTCGTACAGCGTCGGGCGGCTGATCCCGAGCAGCTTGGCGGTGCTCGAGATATTGCCCTCGCTCCGTGACAGCGCGTGGCGGATCACGCGGCGATCCGTGGCCTCCCGCGCGGCCTTGAGGTTGAGGAGCTGCGCATCCTCGTCCTCGCGGTCGGCAAGGTCGAGGTCCTCGGCATTGACCAGCTTGCCATCAGCCATGATGACCGCGCGCTTCACGCGGTTTTCCAGCTCGCGGACATTGCCCGGCCAGTCATGCGCATCGATCGCGGCGAGCGCATCTGGGGCAAAGCCGGTGACGGCGGGGTTCATCTCGGCGGCAAAACGCTTGAGGAAGGCCTTGGCCAGCAGCACCGGATCGCCATAGCGTTCGGCCAGCCCCGGGATGCGCACGACGATTTCGGCAAGGCGGTAGAACAGGTCTTCACGGAAGGCACCCGCAGTGATCATGCCTTCGAGGTCCTGGTGCGTCGCGCATACAATGCGGGTGTTGACCGGGATCGCCCGCCTGCCGCCGACCCGCTCGATGGTGCGCTCCTGCAGGAACCGCAGCAGCTTGACCTGGAGCGGCAGCGGGATGTCGCCCACCTCGTCGAGGAACAGCGTGCCGCCGTCGGCGCTCTCGATCTTGCCCTCAGTGGTCTTGACTGCGCCGGTAAAAGCCCCCTTCTCGTGGCCGAATAGTTCGCTTTCGAGCAGGTTTTCAGGGATCGCGGCGCAATTGATGGCAATGAAGGGCCCGCCTGCGCGGTCGCTCGCATCGTGGAGGCCCTTGGCGAGCAGTTCCTTGCCCGTCCCGCTTGCGCCTAGCAGCATGACAGACACCGAGGTGCGCGCCACGCGCTCGATCGTGCGCGCGACCTTCACCATCTCGGGCGCGCCGGTGATCATCCGGCCGAGCACGGTCTTGTCGGCGCTGGCCGAGGCGACGAGCCGGCGGTTCTCCTCCTCGATGGTGCGCAGATTGAAGGCGCGGCGGACGATCAGACCCAGAGCGTCGATATCGATCGGCTTCTGGTAGAAGTCGTAAGCCCCGCGCGCGATGGCGGCGAGCGCACTTTCGCGCGCACCATGGCCGCTCGCGACGATCACCTTGGTGTCGGGCTTCAGCGCCATGATCGCGTCGAGCACGGCAAAGCCTTCGGTCGTGCCGTCAGGATCAGGCGGCAGGCCGAGATCGAGCGTGACGACGCCGGGCATTTCATGGCGCAGCGCGGTGATCGCACTGTCGCGGTCGCCTGCGATCACCACCTCGAAATCGTCATAGGCCCATTTGAGCTGCGCTTGCAGGCCCGGATCGTCCTCGATCACCAGCAGCACGGGCTTCTTGTCGGGCATCACATGGCCTCCTTGATTGCTGCGTCACGGTCTGCGCCCGCCTCGAGCAGGCGCACCGCCTCGGCCAGCGGAAGAGAAACGGTAAAGCGGGTGCCGAGCCCCTCGCGGCTTTCGACCGAGACCCGCCCGCCCATCGCCTTGACGAGCTCGCGCGCCTCGAAGGCGCCGATTCCGAAACCGCCGGACTTGGAGGAGACGAAGGGTTTGAACAGGCCGGTGCGCACGAATTCGGGGCTCATGCCTTGGCCGGAATCGACCACTTCGATGGAGCCCGAAAGCCCCTCGGCGGCAACGTCGAGGAACACCGGCGCGCCATTGGGGCTGGCGTCTATAGCGTTCTGGACGAGGTGGATGAGCGCCTGTTCGAGCGCCTCGCGGTTGCCCACGACGCGCACCGGCGCTTCGCGCGTAAGGGCTACCTGATGGACCCCGGCAAAGCGCGCGGCGATGCCTCTCGCGAGCATCACCAGCTCGATCTCCCCGCTCGCCGAAGCCTGCCCCGACCCGTAGCGCCCCAGACGGGCGAGCAGCGCGGAGAGCTTGTCTGCGGAATTCCTCAGCGTCACCAGCATGTCCGCGCGGAAGGCGGGATTGTCGGCGTGCTTTTCGGCATTGGCGGCGAGCAGCGAGAGCTGGCTGACGAGGTTCTTGATGTCGTGCATGACGAAGGCCATGCGGCGGTTGAACTCGTCGAAGCGGCTCGCATCCATCAGCGCCTGCTGCCCGGCCTGCTCGGCGAGGTAGCTCGCCAGCTGCTGGCCCGCGACGCGCAAGAGGTCAAAGTCCTCCCAGTCAAGCTGGCGCGGGTTGCGCGGCCTTGCGAGCACGATCACGCCAACAAGGCGGTCGAAGTGGATCAGCGGCACCAGCGCCCAGGCGTCCTCGGCCTCCATCAGCCATTGGGGCACATGCGCGTCTTCGCCATGATGGTCGATGCCCTCGCGCGCCTCGTCGAGAGCAAGCACCATGTTGTGCCGTTCGAGCAGGCCCGACAGCCCGAATTCGCCCGCGACCGCAGGCACGGCGATGGTCGGCCAGTTCCAGCGCGCGGTGAGTTCAAGCTGCGCCTGTTCGTTGGGCATCAGCAGCAGGCCCGCGGGACTTTCGGTGATGTCGGCGAGCGCCTTGACCACGCGTTCCTCCAGGCTCGCGCCGCCGGCGGTGCCGCGGCCGATGGTGCGGGTGAAGCGCAGCCATTCCTGGCGGTAGTCGTAGCGGTGCTGGAACAGGTGCTTGGTGGCGGTCACGCGCAGCCATCCGCGCAGCCGCGGCGAGGGCAGCGCGAGGCCCGCGGCAATCAGCGCCGCCACCACGAACACCGCCTGGCTCGCCCGCGCGGCATCTCCGCCGAGCAGCGCGAGCGACTTGGCGATCAGCACCATCCCGCCCAGATAGCCGCCGATCAGCAGCAGCGAGAGCGTGCGGAAAGTGACCGCGCGCGAGGGGCTGAACTGCACCCGCGGCCCGGCCGCGTTCATGCCGAGCGCGAAGATCACCGCCATCCCCCCGGCCAGCAGCCCGCGCACATCGCCCAGCAGCGGCGGCATCGCCCCGCCGAGATAGGTGAGCGTGTGGAGATTGAGATCGTAGGCGAAGATCCCGGTCAGCGCCATTCCGGTCCAGCGCAGCACAGGGCGCATCCCCGCCGCCGCCCCGGCGTAGAGATTGTGGAGCAGCATCAGCGCGCCGATCGCCACCAGCATGTCGATCAGCACCCGCGCATCATAGGCGGCGCGCGCGACCTCCTCGGTTGTGCCGAGCGAAATCCCCATCCACAGCACCACCAGCTGGAGCAGCTGCACCAGGACCAGCGCGAGGATCACCGGGCGCACGGGCTTGAGGCTGTTGCTGCGGCCATCGGCGGCGAACAGGCTGAAGATCGTCGCGATCAGGGCAAGGTTGCGCGCCATCGCCGCAATGATCGCCGCGCCGTGATCGGGACCGAGCATCGCAGCGAGCGCACACCAGACGGTGCTCGCCGCCGCGGCGCTCATCAGGCCGATTCGGTCGGGCCGCGCGCGCTCGCCGTTGCGCCAGATCCACAGCGTCGCCGCAGCACTCAGGACCGCGCCCGCGATCCACGCGACAAGGCCGGCCAGCGGCAGCAGACTCCCTGGCCAGATCACCGCGCGCCCTCCGGCCACAGGATCACCCGCAGGGTCTGGAGCAGGATCACGAAATCGAGGAAGGGCGTGTAGTTCTTCGCGTAGTAGAGGTCATATTCGAGCTTGCAGCGGCTATCCTCGACCGAAGCGCCATAGGGGTAATTGATCTGCGCCCACCCGGTGATGCCGGGCTTCACCATGTGCCGCTCGCCATAGAAGGGGATTTCCTCCTCGAGGCTCTCGACGAAGGAGGGCACCTCCGGGCGCGGGCCGACGAAGCTCATCTCTCCCTTGAGCACGCTCCAGGTCTGCGGCAGCTCATCGATCCGGACCTTGCGGATGAAGCGCCCGAGGCGGGTAATGCGCGGATCGTTTTCCTCGGCCCATTTGGCCCCGTCTTTTTCGGCATCGGTGCGCATCGAGCGCAGCTTGATCAGCGTGAAAGGCTCGCCATAGAGCCCCACCCGCGTCTGGCGGAAGAAGGCCGGGCCCTTGCTGTCGAGCTTCACCAGCGCGGCGAACAGCAGGATGATCGGGAAGGTCAGCGCGAGCAGGATCGAGCTCGCAACAATGTCAAAAATGCGCTTGGACGCGCTGGAGAACATGCGGCTGCTGGAAAAGCCATCGGAGAAGATCAGCCAGCTCGGGTTGACCGTGTCGAGATCGACGCGGCCGGTCTCGCGCTCGATGAAGCTCGAGAAATCATTGACGTGGACGCCCTTGGTCTTGATCCGCAGGAGATCCTTGAGCGGCAGCGCGTTGCGGCGTTCCTGCAAGGCAAGCACCACTTCGGAGACGCCAAGGTTCTCGACGAAGCGGCCGAGATCATGGATCGCCGCGCGCGGAATGGCTTCCTCGACCACGCGGTTGTTGTCGCTCATGGCGATATAGGCGACGATCGCAAAGCCGGTCTCGGGCCTGTCGCCCAGCTCGCGCAGGCGCTGCGCGCGGTCGCCTGCGCCCAGCACCATCACCCGGCGGCGAAAGGCCGAGGAGCCGAGGAAGGAATTGAGCAGCAGCCGGTCGGCCACGAGCACCAGGATCGCCAGCCCCATGGTGTAGAGCAGGGTCGAGCGCCAGAACATGTCGCTACGAATGATGAAATCGATCACCGCCAGCGCGATGATGCCGAGGCTGATCGCCACCAGCACCCGCGCCCCGGCAAAGCGCAAGGAGCGCAGGGCATAGGGCCCGTAGACTCCGACCGCGATCATCGCGAGCCAGATCACCATCGCGGAGCCGAACAGCGCCCATCCGCGCCCGCCAAACTCGCCGACATTCATGCCGATCTGCGCCGCGCGCCAATGCCACGCGAGCTCGCTGGCAAACACCAGCAGCCCGAGGTCGAGCAGCCCGAGCAGCAGCACGGCATGGGGGATATAGTGCTTGAACAGGCGGATCATTGCGCAGGGTGCCTCTGGTGCATGCCCTGTGGCTTCTAAGACCCAGACCTTAAGTGTCGGTAAATTTTACACCCTACTGTAAAGCGCGCGCGTTTCTGCGGGGTGCGAGGGTTAATGCCGCCTTTGCAATCACACCCGCGGGCGCGGCAGGGTGCTGGCGAGGCGGGCAGGTGCAGGGGTGAGGCATTCGGCCTTGCCGCAGCGCCCGCAGGGCGTGCCGAGCGGCACCGCGTCGAGCCGGTCGAGCGAAGCCCCGCGCGCATGGGCGAGGTCTGCGGCAAAGCGCGCCTCGATCCCCAGCACCACCGCGCGCCGCCCTGAGCACATTACCCCGTCGCCATCGACGGTGCGGGTGATGGTGAACCAGTGACGGCCCGCACCCTCGCCCTCGCCGAAGGTCGCGGCCTGGGTGAGCACGGTGCCCGGCCGCTCGAAGGCGGCATAGGGCACCCATGCGGGCCAGCGCGCACCCTCGAGCGGATAGAGTGCCCCGCTCCCCCCGGCAGTAAAGCGGGTCATGCGCCCCGCCCGGTCGATCACCGCCATGAAGAACGGCAGGCCCCGCTCACCGACGCGGCCCAATGTGGTGAGGCGCTCGGCTACCTGATCGAAGCTGACGGCAAAGCGCCGTTGCAGCACGGCAAGGTCATATCCGGTCGCCTCGCAGGCGCGCAGGAAGCGGCGATAGGGCAGCAGAAGCGCGCCCGCGAGGTAGTCGGCGATATGTTCGCGCAAGAGATCGCGCGCCTCGGGGTTGGCGAGGTTCGCGCCTGCAACGATGGTCTCGATCCCGTCGCGCATTTCTAGCTGCCCCACCTGCCGGGCGATCTGGAAGCGGCGGGCGGCGCCGGGGAGCATCTCGGAAAGCTGCAACTGGCGGGCGTGCAAGTCGAGCCGGTGGACCTGCCCGGGCATCACCTCGGCAGGCAGGATGCGGACCTGGAGCTGGTGCTTTTCGCGCAGGCGTTCGGACAGCGCGGCGCTGATCTCCCCGCGCGACAGACGGAGTTCATCGGCGAGGTCTTCAGCCGCATGGTCGAGATCGGCGAAGTGGTTCTGCCAGCGTTCGATCGCGCGGCGGGTGGAGACGGCGGCGTCCTCGGCGACGACGCGCTCACCCCCTCCCCCGGAATCGTAGAGCCGCGCAAAGGCGGCGGCGACCTGCGGGGCGGCAGCAAGGAATTCCTGCACCTCCTCGCGGTCGATCCCGAGATCGGCGAAACGCTTGTCGGCCATGCGCCGCACGAGGCCATCGAGCCCGCCGATGGCGTCATCCTCGCGCAGGGAGCGCGGGTCGAAGTCGAAACGCTCGATCACCTGCACCAGCACGCGGGCCGAGAGCGGGCGCTGGTTCCTCTCGATGAGGTTGAGATAGGACGGCGAGATGCCGAGCAGGCTCGCCATGTTGGCTTGGGTTAGGCCCTCGCGCTTGCGCAGGCGGCGCAGCGCGGGGCCGGCGAGGAGGGTGGTATCGGTCATGGCAGCTTCTGTAAACTTATTTACTGATTGACACAAGATCGCGGGCAATTGTCCGCATAGCGACACGATTTTCTGTAAGTTTCCCTGTCATGCTGCGCCGCACCACGGCAAAGCCTGCCCATCCAGCGGCGCGAGTCCGAAAGACCTCGCCCTCTCCCCGCAGACGGACAGGAGACGCACATGACCTACCAGAACACCATCACCCAGATGCGCGATGTCGTCGCCGCCAATGGGCCGAGCTGGGCCGCGATCGACCCCGAGAGCGCCGCCCGCATGGTGATCCAGAACCGTTTCCGCACCGGCCTCGACATCGCCAAGTACACCGCGAAGATCATGCGCGCCGACATGGCCGCCTATGACGCGGACACCGCCAAGTACACCCAGTCGCTGGGCTGCTGGCACGGCTTCATCGCCCAGCAGAAGCTGATCGCGATCAAGAAGCACTTCGGCACCACCAAGCAGCGTTACCTCTACCTCTCGGGCTGGATGGTCGCCGCGCTGCGCAGCGAATTCGGCCCGCTGCCCGACCAGTCGATGCACGAGAAGACCTCGGTGCCCGCGCTGATCGAGGAGCTCTACACCTTCCTCAAGCAGGCCGACGCGCGCGAACTCGGCATGATGTTCCGCGCGCTCGACGCTGCCCGCAAGGCCGGTGACGCGGTCGAAGCCAAGCGCATCGAGAACGCCATCGACAACTACGAAACCCACGTCGTGCCGATCATCGCCGACATCGACGCAGGCTTCGGCAATGCGGAAGCGACCTACCTGCTCGCCAAGAAGATGATCGAAGCGGGCGCCTGCGCGCTCCAGATCGAGAACCAGGTCTCGGACGAAAAGCAGTGCGGCCACCAGGACGGCAAGGTCACGGTGCCGCATGAAGACTTCCTCCAGAAGATCCGCGCCTGCCGCATGGCCTTCCTGGAAATGGGTGTGGAGGACGGGATCATCGTCGCCCGCACCGACTCGCTCGGCGCTGGCCTCACCAAGCAGATCGCCTTCTCGAAGGAGCCGGGCGACCTGGGTGATCAGTACAACAGCTTCCTCGCTGCCGAGGAAGTCGACCCCGCCAACATCACCAACGGCCAGGTCTTTATCAGCCGCGACGGCAAGCTGCTTGCGCCCAAGCGCCTGCCGTCCAACCTCTACCAGTTCCGGGCCGGAACGGGCGAGGACCGGGTCGTGCTCGACTGCATCACGTCCTTGCAGAACGGCGCCGATCTGCTCTGGATCGAGACCGAGAAGCCGCACGTCGAACAGATCGCCAGCATGGTTGATCGCATCCGCGAGGTCGTGCCCAACGCCAAGCTGGTCTACAACAACTCGCCCAGCTTCAACTGGACGCTGAACTTCCGCCAGCAGGTGTTCGACGCCTGGGAAGCGGCGGGCAAGGACGTCTCGGCTTACGACCGCGCCAAGCTGATGAGCGTCGATTACGACGGCACCGAGCTGTCGAACGAAGCCGACGAGAAGATCCGCACCTTCCAGCGCGATGCCGCTGCGCGGGCCGGGATCTTCCACCACCTCATCACCCTGCCGACGTACCACACCGCCGCGCTCAGCACCGACAACCTCGCCCGCGAGTATTTCGGCGAGGCGGGCATGCTCGGCTACGTCAAGAACGTGCAGCGCGAGGAGATCCGCCAGGGCATCGCCTGTGTGAAGCACCAGAACATGTCGGGCTCCGACATCGGTGACGATCACAAGGAGTACTTCGCCGGTGAAGCCGCCCTCAAGGCTGGCGGCGCCCACAACACCATGAACCAGTTCGAGGCGGCGTAAGCCGCCCGGGAGAGGGCCGGAGGGCTGCGATTTGCAGCCTTCCGGTTGCCCGCAAAGCCGCCTAAGGCTTGCCGGGTGACATGACCCAGCGGAGAGTGACATGACCGATACCGACACCCCCAAGACCGAGCCGTCCCGCGCCCGCGCGCTGCTTTCGACCGCCGATATGAAGCTGCTGCGCCGCGCGCTCGAAAGCCACGCCCGCGCGACCGAGGACCGCGAGGAGCTGGCCAAGATCAACGCCCTGCACCACCGCCTCGGCACCTACGTTCCGTCGGGCGAGTAACCCGATCACACTGTTCTCCTGGGGAGGAGAAACGGCCGTCGGAGCGCCCTGCAAGGGCTGCGCTCCGGCGGCCGCCTTTTTGTGCGGGCGGGCGCGGTGCCTACTTCTTCTCCATCAGCTTCAGCGTCGCAGCCGTCAGCGCCTCGGTCGCGGTTGCAATCACCACCGGCGCATCGGGCGCCCAGAAGGGGGAATGCAGCGAGGGCAGTTCGATCTCACCCTTCTGCGCGCGCGCCCACTCTGCCTGCGGCACGCCGCCGACCCAGAAGATCAGGCTTTCGACATTGTCCTTGTCAGCGCGGTAGTAGCGGCTGAAGTCCTCGCCGCCCATCACCGCCTGCGTCTCGAACACCCGGCCTTCAAAGCGCGGCTTGAGGCCTGCCATCACCTGCTCGGTGAACTCAGGCGTGTTGTAGGTCGCAGGCGTATAGGGGTCCTGCACCGTCACCTTGGGCATCTTGTCCTCGGGCACGCCCGCCGCGATGGCCTCGCCGCGCGCGATGCGGGCGATCCCGTCGAGCAGGTGCTTTCTCGTCTCGTCCGAGTAGCTGCGCACCGTCAGTTGCAGGCGCGCTTCATCGGGGATGATGTTGTGCTTGGAGCCCGCCTGAAAGCT
>JACESM010000083.1 GCA_013911835.1 Porphyrobacter sp.
CGAGGTGCCCCAGAAAGGTGCTCCAGAAAGGCCACGCATATAGGATTAAATATCTGAAACAGAGAAATAAAAGTGGTCGGGGAGACAGGATGCGAGTCCACTTTTCCGACCACCCGCAAAGCCCGGAAAACCGCGGGTTGCAGCACGCCGAAATGGGCGTGTGAACAGGCATGTGACATAGGACGAATCCGGCTGCAAGGGCCGAACACGGGTAGGGCAGGGGACTGATCGGCGAATGCGATCGGCGGACGCGACCGGCCCCTGAGCTCAGCGTGAATTTAGAGCCGCGCTGCTCCATACCTCGCGTCGACCACCTCCCAATCGAGGTTGGCCATGAAGGCGTCGACATACTTCGCCGCCGCTGCCCCATAGTCCATGTGATAGCTGTGCTCATACATATCGAGCGCGATCAGCGGCGCGCCATTGACCGCGCCGTGCATGTGGTCCCACGCCCAGTAATTGTGCAGCGACGCGGTGTGGCGGTTGTAGCTTAGGATGCACCATCCTGACCCGCCCGCCAGCGACATTGCCGTGCGGCGGAATTCCGCCTCCCAAGCGCCGAAGCTGCCGAACCAGCCGGCGAGTGCTTCGTAGATCGACCCGCTCGCCTTGCCGTCGCCGGCGAGCGCATCGAAGTAGTATTCGTGCAGCACCACCGAACCCGTGCGGTGCAGCTCCTCGCGCTTCAGGCCGGAATAGGCGACCGGCGGGAAATCGGGATCCGCCATGGCAGCGGCGAGCCGCGTCTCGATAGTGTTCAGCGCGCGCACCGAGCCTTGGTAGTTATTCTCCCAGTGCGAGGTGATAAGCCGCTCGGAAAGACCGGTCAGCTTTGTCGGATCGAAGCGCAGCGGCTGGGGGACGTGCTTGCCGGCAAAGGCCTGGACAGGCGCTACCGTGCCCGCACCCTGTGCGGCGCTGACAGAGGTGCCTGCCACAAGCATTGCCCCGGCCGCGCCGACCGCTCCCGTGCCGATCGCTTCGCGTCTGGTGATGTTGCTCATGATCGTGGCTCCCTCGCTGGCTTTGCAGTCTGCACCCCTTGCGCCGAGTCTCGCAAGGCCAATGCTCTAGCCGCGCTGGGGCCACGCCTTGTGAAGATCGTCGATGCGGTAATCGTGGCTGTGCATGGCCACGCCGTGCTCTGCGAGATGAGGATGACCGGCCGGCAGGTCGGGATGGCCATGCTCCAGTTCCTGCGGATTGTGCCGGGGCCAGAGGCGCAGCGCGAAAACAAGGCCAACCGCCGCGACTGAGGCGAGCACGAGGAAGGCAGTGCCCATACCGCCGCGTGCGCCGATCTGTCCGGCGATCGGATAGGCGATCAGCCAGCATACATGGCTCAAGGCGAACTGTGCAGCGAACAGAGCTGGCCGGTCGTTCTCGACTGAGGAGCGGCGTAGCAACCGGCCACCGGGTGTCACGCACAGCGCATAGCCAGCGCCCAAAGCCAGCCAGCCGACGAGCAGCGTGGCCCAAGCCAGAGGCGCGAGCGCCAATGCCGCCAGCACGCATGTCAGAATGAGCGATCCTGCCAACATCACTCTGCGGTCGTCTATCTGGCGCAGCACGCGAGGCAGCAGCAGCGCGGCGAGCATCGAGCCGCCGCCATAGGCTGCGAGCGCGAGCGCGACGTCCTCCTGCGGACGCCCCATGCCTCTGACGATCACCACCGTGTTGACGATCACCATCGCGCTTCCCGCGGCCGCTGCCAGCGTGACCGCCAGCAGCCCGCGCAGGCGCGGGGTGCCGAGGTAGATGCGCGCGCCTCGCGTTGTCTTGCGCCATACGCTCTCGACCCGCGCCGTCGCAGCCTTGCGGTGGGGCAGAGTGGCCGTCACCACCAGAAACGCGGAGGCGATGAAGCCGACCGACGTTCCGGCGAACAGCCAATGGAAGCTGATCACCGTCAGCAACGCTGCGGCAAGGATCGGGCTCACTAAGCTTTCAAGATCATAGGCGAGCCGGGAGAGCGAGAGCGCGTTGGTGTATTCCTCCTCGTTCGGGAGGATCGTCGGGATGGTCGCCTGGAAGGTCGGCGTGAACGCGGCAGAGGCCGACTGAAGCAGGAAGATCAAGACATAGACCTGCCAGACCGCATCGATGAAGGGCAGCACTAGCGCAACAGCCGCGCGCAGCAGATCCATCGTCACCAGCAGCGCCTTTGTTGGCAAGCGGTCGGCATAGGCACCCACCACCGGGGCGACGCCGATATAGGCAACCATCTTGATCGCCAGTGCGGTGCCCAGCACTGCGCCTGCATCCGCCCCGGCGATGTCAAAGGCCAGCAGGCCGAGCGCGACCGTCGCTAGCCCGGTGCCGACCAGAGCTATAACCTGCGCCAGAAAGAGGTGCCGATAGGTTCTGTTAGCGAGCACCGAAAGCATGGCGTTGTTCCTTATCGGGTTCGGCGGCGCTGCATTCCTGCCGCCGCAGCACGATTGTGTGCGGCGGCAGGAGCTGTCGTTCAAGTCACAGCCGGGGCGGCTGTGTCGTCGGTCCTCGCGGTGCTCGTTTCGACGTCCTTGGCGCGGATCATCCGGTAGAGCGCGGGCAGGACCAGCAGCGTCAGAACCGTCGAGGAGATGATGCCCCCGATCACGACCGTCGCCAGCGGACGCTGCACTTCAGAGCCGAGCCCGACGTTGAGCGCCATCGGCACGAAGCCGAGACTGGCGACCAGCGCGGTCATCAGCACCGGACGCAGGCGTGCCAGCGCTCCTTCCCTGATCGCATCTTCGAGCGGCCTTCCTTCCTCCATCAACTGCCGGATGAAGGTCAGCATCACCACGCCGTTGAGCACCGCGACGCCGGATAGCGCGATGAAGCCGACGCCAGCCGAGATCGAGAAGGGAATGCCGCGAAGCAGCAGGGCCGCGATCCCGCCGGTGAGCGCCAGCGGGACACCCGAGAAAACCACCAGCGCATCCTTCCACGATCGGAACAGCGTCACCAGCAGGCCGAAGATCAGCAGCAGGGCGATCGGCACGACAATTTGCAGGCGCGTCGCTGCGGACTGCAATTGCTGGAAGGTGCCGCCGTAATCGATCCAGTAGCCCTCGGGCAGATCGACCTCGTTGCCGATCCGCTGCTTGGTCTCGGCGATGAAGGAACCAAGATCGCGTCCGCGCACATTGGTGGTCACCACGGCCCGGCGCTTGCCGTCCTCGCGGCTGATCTGGTTGGGGCCCTGGATGCGTTCGATCGTGGCGACCTCGGACAGGGGGACCGCGCCCCCGCCGGACAGCGGGATCGGCAGGCGTTCGAGCACCTGCGGGTCTTGCCGCAGCTCTTCTGGCAGCCGGACAACAATGTCGAACCGCCGGTCGCCCTCGAAAATCTGCCCTGCCTGCGCCCCGCCGATTGCCGTCGAGACGACTGACTGGACATCATCCACGTTGAGCCCGAGCTGGGTGAGCCTGATCCGGTCGGGAACAATCTGGATGAAGGGAAGCCCGGTGACCTGCTCGGTCTGGACGTCCTGCGATCCGGCGATCTTGCCGACAACGTCCTCGATGTCGGCGGCGGTGGCGGCGAGTTGATCGAGATCATCGCCATAGACCTTGATCGCGACGTCCGAACGCACCCCGGCGATCAGCTCGTTGAAACGCATCTGGATCGGCTGGATGAACTCGTAGCGCGATCCGGGCACCTTTTGGACCGCCGCATTCATCTCGGAAACCAGCTGCGCCTTGGGCTTTCGCGGGTCAGGCCACTGCTCGCGCGGCTTCATGATGATGAAGGTGTCGGCGACCGAAGGCGGCACCGCATCGGTCGCGACGTCCGCCGTGCCGATCTTGGCGAAGACCTTGTCCACCTCGGGGAAGGTCTTGATTTTCTCCTCCAGCGCGCTCTGCATCGAGACCGCCTGGGTGAGGCTGGTGCCCGGAATGCGTAGCGCGTGCATCGCGATGTCACCTTCGTCGAGGTTCGGGATGAACTCCGAGCCGAGGCGCGTCGCCGCCAGACTGCTCAGCACCACCAGCACAGCCGCCGCGCCCAGCACCGCCTTTCGGCGGCGGATCGCGAAGTCGAGCATGGGGACGTAGCGCGTCTTGGCGGCGCGCATGACCCGGTTCTCCTTCTCCTCGACCTTGCCGGTGATGAAGGTCGCCACCGCTGCGGGAACGAAGGTGAGCGACAGCACGAGTGCCGCCGTTAGCGCTAGCACAACCGTGATCGCCATCGGGTGGAAGGTCTTGCCCTCGACCCCTTCGAGCGCGAAGATCGGGAGGTAGACGATGGTGATGATGAGGATGCCGAACAGGCTTGGTCGCATCACCTCCGCCGATGCGCTTGCGGAGAGCCGGAATCGCTCTTCGCGGTCCAGCAGGCGTTCAAGCCTATGCTGTGCCTCGCCGAAGCGCCGCAGGCAGTTCTCGACGATGATCACCGCGCCATCGACGATGAGCCCGAAATCTAGCGCGCCGAGGCTCATGAGGTTGCCCGATATATTGCCCGATACCATCCCGGTGATCGTGAGCAGAAACGCGACAGGGATGACAGCCGCGGTGATCAACGCTGCACGGATATTGCCGAGCAGGACGAACAGCACGACGATCACCAGCAGCGCGCCTTCAGCAAGGTTCTTTTCGACCGTCCCCACCGTAGCCTCGACCAGCTTGGAACGGTCATAGACGGTCTTGGCTTCCACCCCGCCTGGGAGCGAGCGGTTGACCTCCTCCAACCGCTCGGCGACCGCCACGCTGACATCGCGCGCATTTTCGCCGACCAGCATGTATATAGTGCCGAGCACCACCTCGCGTCCGTCTTTGGTGGCTGCGCCAGTGCGGGTCTCCGAACCGATGCTGACATCCGCCACGTCGGCTATTCGCACCGGCACCCCGCCGCGACTGGTGACGATGATGCCCGAAAGATCGCTCTCGTTTTGCGCCTGGCCCGGCACGCGGATAAGGTATTGCGAACCCGAGCGTTCGACATAGCCCGCGCCGACATTGGCGTTGTTGCGTTCGAGCGCGCCGATCAGGTCCTCGACGGTCAGGCCGAAGCCGGCCAGCCGCGCGGGATAGGGTGCGACAATGTATTCCTTGCGGTAACCGCCGACCGAGTTGACTTCGGTGACGCCGGGGACATTGCGCAGCTGCGGCCGAACCACCCAGTCATGCAGGGTGCGCAGATCCTGCGCGGTGTAGCGCGACCCGTCGGGCTTCACCGCAGCGGGATCGGCCTCGATCGTATACATGAAGATCTCGCCGAGCCCGGTGGCGATCGGCCCGAGTTCTGGTTCGACAGCTGACGGTAGGCTGGAGCGCACGCCTTGCAGGCGCTCGTTCACGAGCTGCCGGGCGAAGTAGATGTCGGTGCCGTCCTTGAACACGACCGTGACCTGCGACAAGCCGTAGCGCGAAACAGAGCGGGTGTATTCGAGCCCCGGAAGACCGGCGATTGCCGTCTCCACGGGGAAGGTGATGCGCTGCTCGGCTTCAAGTGGCGAGAAGCCGGGTGCAGAGGTGTTGATCTGCACCTGGACGTTGGTGATGTCGGGCACGGCATCGATCTTGAGCCGGCCGAAATTGTAGATGCCGACCGCGCTCAGCAGAGCGACGATGACCAGCACCGTGAAACGCTGCCTGATCGACAGCTCGATGATTTTCTCAAGCATTGTCGCAGGTTCCTCAGTGGTCGTGGCTTGCGCCCGACTTCTCGATGTCGGCCTTGATGATGTAGCTGTTGTCGGTCGCGTAGACGGTGCCGGGCTTGATGCCGCTCAGCACCTCGGTCCATTCGGGGCCTTCCTTGCCGAGCTCGAGCATCCGCACTTCATAGGTCTGGCCGATCTTGGCGAAGACGACACGGAAGTCCCGGAATTGCTGGATCGCGTCGGTGCGCACGGCAAGCGGAACGGTTCGCTGGTCCACCGTGACGATGCCGCGCACCGCCATGCCCGGACGCCAGAAGCCGTCACGATTGGGCAGTGCAGCCCGCGCGGTGACCGCCTGGCTGGTAACCTGTGCCAAAGGCAGGAAGTCGCGGATCGTCGAACCCTGCGCGCGCTCGCCTTCCAACCCTCGGATCGTGACCGACTGGCCCGGCCTCACCCGCTCGATGTCGCGCGGGAAGATCGGGAAGGTCGCCACGGTGCGTGATGGGTCGGCAATTACGAACAGCGGCTCGCCGCCGGCGATCGAGCCGACATTGGCGTTGCGCTCGCTGATAACACCGCCGATCGGAGCATAGATCGCATAGGTCTGGAGCGAGTAGCTGCTTTCCACCTTCGCGAGCAGCGTGCCGCGCGCGACCCGGTCGCCGACGTTGCGATAGACCGCAACCACAGGGCCGGGATACTTCGCGCCGACTTCGGCACTTCCGGCCGGGTCAAGCTCGACGCGGCCGATGATCTCGACCGCCTCGCCGACTTGCTGCGGGCCGACAGTTTCGGTCTTGATGCCGGCAGCCTTGGCCGCGTCATGGGAAATCACCGCGCGCCCTTCGTAGGAGGCAAAGCTCCACTTGTGCGACTTGCCGCCTTCGCTTGCGGCAACCGTGACGTCGAAGCTGTGCGGTTCAACCAGCACCGCCTGACCACGCAGGAAATCATCCTGCGGCTTGAAGCTGAAGGTAGTCTTCTCGCCGTCGAGCCGCGCGATCATCACCTGCGCGGTTACCGACGCGGGGTCGAGCGGTTTGTCGCCGCGATAGGCGTAGAGCCGGTATTCGGGCGGCACACCGTCCTCGAATACGGTCACCTCAATGGCGAAATCGCCGTCGCGGAGCATCCGGCCATTATGCGGCCCGCGCTCGTATTCGCCCGCGGCAGGCGCTTCTTCACCTTCGGCAGGCACAGTTTCGCTCGCCTGACCACACGCCATCAACGGCGCGCAGAGCAAGGCAGCGGCAATCACATGGGAACGGCGCATCATCGGTTACCCCCAACAAGGTTTGCAAACCGGCCGGTCAGACGATCAAGGTCGACCTTGGCGCGGTGATATTCGGAAATGGCATCAACCATGCGCACGCGCGCATCGTGCAGCGCGGTCTGTGCGGAGGAGACATCGAGAAAGGTGAAGCCGCCGCGCTTGTAGCCCGCCAGCACTTCGCGCAGGGTCTGCTCTGCCCCCGGCACGACCCTCAGGCGAATTGCATCGGCCTCATGCCGTGCTTCATCCACCCGCTCGGCGGCAAGCGCGATCTCCTGCCGCCGCTGGAAGCGCTCGACCGCGAGATCGGCCTCGATCTGCCGTGCTTCGGCTGCCGCACGGTCGCGGTTGGCCTGATTGAGCGCGCGGTTCTGCAGCGGCATCGACACGCCCGCAATCAGCGCGACATCCCCCGTGCCGAGATAGCGCGGGCCGGCGAACACCGTCGGATCGGTGCGCGCGTTCGCATCCTGCAAGCGGAGGTTGGCATCGGCCCGACGGCTGCGCGCCTCGTAAACCGCGAGGTCGGCAGGTGCGAAGGTGTCCGGCGCTGTGTTCGCCGGTTCAAGATCAAGGAAGCCTTCGGTGCTGACATCGAGGCTGTCGCCATTGCCGCCAATCAGCAGCGCGAGCCGGCTCCTGGCGGCTTCAGCGGCGTGTTCGGCCAGCTCCAGATCGACCTTGGCCTGCTCAAGCTCGGTCCGCGCCCGTGTGCCCGCGAAGATTGGATCGCGCGCATCATCGACGCGGCGCTTCACCTCCTTTTCGAGTTGCGCGGCGATCTCGACCCGGTTGCGGGCGAGTTCGACGTTCAGCTCGGTGGTCTGCGCCTCAACGTAGAGCTCCTGCACCCGCTTGGCGAGATCGAGCCTGCGGACGATCGTCTCGGCCCGGACAATGCCGATCTCGCCTTCGACAAGATCGACACGGGCCTCGCGTTTGCCCCCGCGCTCGATGCGCTGGTTGTAGGTGGCATCGACCTGGAACTGGCTGAAGCCCCCGGTGCCGATGTTCTCGACCATCCCGTCGATCGTCGGCGTCGGCTTGGTGCCAGCGGCGGCGCGCGCGGCCTCTAGGGTTTCGATCCTCGCGGCATTCGCCGCTTCTTGAGGTGATCCGTCCACCGATCGGCGAATGGCTTCCTCAAGTGTCAGCGGCTCGGCCTTAGCCATACCCGCTGACAGGAACGTGACCGCCAACAAGGCGGCACGCATTATTGCGTTCATTGTAGTGCTCCTGAAATCCCGCTCTTGGGGACGCGCTGATCATGGCCGGGCACACCCGGCAGGCGGTCAGGAGATTCGGGGAGGTCTCAGCAGAGTATCCACTCGTGCAGGCGCATGCACTGAGGCATATCGATCAAACAGCAGTTGGTCTGCCACCAGCGACGAGATTACGAGGGAACCGTCCGGCGCCACAAAAGCGCTGGCATGCGAATGCGACGGCCCATGGTCGTGGGTCAGTCCCTTGATGGGGCCGCTATCATCGCTGCCTTGCTCGTCAGAAACCGTGACCTGCAAGGCTCCCTCATGGTCATCGTCATAATGATGCGTATGGGTCGCTTCCGGCGTGGCCAGTTGCCCGTGTCCGGAAAGATGCGCGCCCCACGCCACACCGGGCACAACAAGTGCGCAAGCGATCAAGAGGGAGAGAATCCGGCTGAACACGCCGAGAGAGTTAGCGCGAAATGACGAACCTCTCAATTGCTAACCTGAATTATTCACCGCGGTGGGGGTGAAGGGTTGGCGGGAGTGGCGTAAGCGTTTGCTTTGCAGTAGGAAAATGGGTGTCTAGACCAGTCCTGCAGCGAGGCAAAAAATGCCACAGGCCACACCCGCCGAGAGCGAGGATAACGCGCTTGGATTTTCGTTTCCAGCCATTGGCGGCAAAAAGCTCACAGCCGCGTTCGACGGTGGCCGGCTGACCTCGGATGGCGGTGTGCTGCTGCTGGCGCAGGCCGAGCGCGCGATGGGGATCTGCCGTCGGCTTGCGGCTTGCATTGCCGACCCGCGCGATCCTGCGCGGGTGATCCATCGCCTCGATGACATCCTGCGTGCCCGCACGTTCGCGATCGCCTGCGGCTATGAGGATGCCGATGATCTCGATGCCCTGCGCGACGATCCAGGCTTCCGCCTGGCGCTGGGCAAGTTGCCGGGATCAGGTGCCGGGCTTGCGAGCCAACCGACGATGAGCAGGTGGGAGAATGCACCGACCACGCGTGAGTTGGCCAGGATGATGGGTGCGATGATCGACATCTACTGCGCCAGCTATCCCGCCCCGCCGGCGGCGGTGACGCTGGACATCGATGATACCTGCGATGTCGTCCACGGCTACCAGCAGTTGTCGTTCTGGAATGGTCATCACGGTGAGCGCTGCTTCCTGCCGATCCACGTCTACGACACTGCGACCGGCCGCCCGGTGGCGATGCTGCTGCGGACCGGCAAGACGCCGTCGGGCGCCGAAGCTGCCGGCCACATCCGGCGCCTGGTGCGCCATATCCGCCGGCACTGGCCCGATACCCACATCACCATCCGTGGTGACGGGCACTATGGGCGGCCCGAGGTCATGGCGTTCTGCGAGGCGCACCGCGTCGATTACGTGTTCGGCTTGCCAACCAACGCCGTGCTGCGTGCCGATCCGGTCATCGTCGCGGCCGCCGATGCCTGCGCGGTCAAGCGCGCTCAGCGCCAATACCCCGTCCTGCGCAACTATGCCGAGACCCGCTACGGCGCCAAAAGCTGGAAGTGTCGGCGCCGCGTCGTCGCCCGGATCGAGGCCAGCACGCTGGGTATGGACATCCGCTATGTCGTTACCTCGCTTCAGGACGGATCGGCCGAGCATATCTACGACACGCTCTACTGCGCGCGCGGCCAGGCCGAGAACCTGATCAAGCGCCACAAGTCGCAGCTCGCCAGCGATCGCACTTCGTGCCGCTCAGCCAATGCCAACCAGATGCGCCTCATTCTGCACACCGCCGCCTACTGGCTGATGTGGCGCATCCAGCAGGCCATTCCCAAGGCCACCGCGCTGGCCGCTGCCGAGTTCGCGACCCTGCGCCTGCGGCTGCTCAAGGTCGCTGCCCGCGTCATCGAAAGCGCCTCGCGTATCCGCATTGCCTTCGCTTCAGCCTGCCCGGATGCCAGCGTGTTCAAAGACATCGCCACCAGCTTCCGGCCAACTCCTACATAGCCAGCGCGGCAGCGCCGCCCAGACCCCGAGCCCTCGTCCTTCAACCCTGAAAAGCCCATCGCTCCTGACACGGTGAAAAACACCGCCGATGGCGCTCGCCCAGGTCAAACCGCTATCGGCTGAACACAATCAGAACAGCCCAAAATCCCGGCCTCGTGAATAGGAGAGGCTAAAGCCCCTGAGGCTTGATGCAGCTACTCTGGTGCACTTGCGTTAACTCGTCGGACGTCTGGAATGAGAGCGCAATGCTACCACCAATAGAGGCAAGCGCGGTTGTCAAATCCGCACCCACAAACGTCATTCGCCGCGGTGATGCAAAATTCCGAACCCTGCATGGCAGCTTCTGGCGGAACCAGACGTTCAATCCAGCTACTTTGAATGGACTGGCTCTGAGTCGATAGGCGACGCATTTTTCAGCAAGCATTAACGGCAGCTATCTCGTTCTGTCACCTGAAAGCGGTCAGGCAGCAAACCACCCATCTGCGGTCATCCCGCTTACCTCGCTGCCACGCCAAAACCGGTCGTTAGCGGGGCAGCG
>JACESM010000084.1 GCA_013911835.1 Porphyrobacter sp.
AAGCCTCTTCCGCCGCATCCAGATCGCGCAATTGCGCGGCAAGCGCGGCCACCACCCGGGGCCGCGCCGCCATGATCGCCTCGGCGCGCGCTTGGCTCAGCCCTCGGCCCCCATCGGCCACACCGGGCGGACCTCGACCCCACCCTTGGGCACGGGGATGCGCTTGGCCCATTCGATCGCCTCGTCGAGCCCGGGCACGTCGATGATGTAGAACCCGCCGAGCTCCTCGTGGGTCTCGGCAAAGGGGCCGTCGTGCAGGGTGACCACGCCGTTGTCCGAGCGGACGGTGGTGGCGGTTGCGGCAGGCTTCAGCCGCTCGCCCGAAAAGGGAATGCCGGCCGCAATCAGATCCTCGGCAAGCTTCATGTGCCCGGCCAGCACCTGCTCCATCAGTGCCGCGGCGCCCTCGCCAGCATAGGCGCTCTCGTCCTCGTTGATCATCAGCATGAATTGCATGTCACGTCTCCGTCATCGGCCAGCCGGAATGGCGAGGCTCTGACAGGGAGACGCGAGGGGCAAGACGGATTCGACAGACGCCTCAAACTTTCTGGCCGAAAATTATTCCGCCGGCTCAGCCCCGCCATCTTCGTCCAGCTTCTTGCCGGTGCGCGTCCAGGGGTAGAGGAACTGCCCGCCATAGCCGGTCGGCACATCCTCGGGGATGCCATAGTCCTTCGGCCAGCGGTCCTCGGGCAGGTGGAAGGTGCCGAACAGCTTGTCGATCCACGGGAAGTGGATCGCGAAGTTCACGTCAAACGCCTCGCGTTCCAATCCGTGGTGCCAGTGGTGGAAACGCGGCGTCGCGATCCAGTGGCCCAGCCGGTTGAAATTGCCCCCCACGTTGGCGTGAAGCAGCGAGGACCACACATAGATGAAGCCGAGATAGGCCTGCATCACCGCCGCATCGAACCCGAGCGTGAACAGAGGCAGGGAGGTCACCGCGCGCAGCAGCACGATCTCGACGATGTGCATGCGCGATCCCGCCAGCCAGTCCATGCTCTTGGCACTGTGGTGCACCGCGTGGAAGCCCCACAGGAAGGGCACCTGATGGAACAGGCGGTGATACCAGTATTGCAGCACGTCCGAGACGACGAGCACGGTGATGAACTGCACCGCCCACGGCAGGCTCGCCACACTCGCGCGGAAGGCGTCCCAGCTGTTGGTGTTGGCATTGATGATCTGCGAGGGCGCCAACGAAAGGAAGGCGAGGATCTGCACGAACATCGAGCTGACGAGGAAGTAGAACAGATCCTCGCGCCATTCGTGGCGGAACAGGCGTTGCTCGCGGCGGTGGGGGACAAAGCGCTCGAGCGGGGCATACATGAAGCCGGTCGCGAGCAGATTGACGATGAAGAAGTCGATCCCGAAGAACATCCCCCAGCCGCGTGCGTCGTCGGCCTCGACCGATGCTCCGCCCAGCAGCGCGGCGGCAAGGCCAATCATCAGCGCGGTGAGGCCCAGCACCTTCCTCGGCCGAAGCAGCAGGCTCAGCAGCGCCAGCGCATAGCTCGCCAGCAGCATGACATGGATCGCCGTGCGAAAGCCCGCCCAGTCGCGCACCACCTGAAGCTCGGGCGTGGTGAACACCGCCGGGAACTTCAGCGCGACCACCATCGCAAAGCCGCTGATCGCGAAAAGCAGCGCGAAGAAGCCCGCAAACCACCCCGATCCGAAGCGCCGCACCTCGACCGGCGATTCAAGATCGCGCATCAGTTTCGTGAAGTAGCCCGCCATGATCCCTGTGTGCCCCTGAAGTCTTGGCGAAGGTTTACCATGAAAAAGGTTGCCAGACAGCTACCTGCCGCGCGTCATGCTCCGAGCGCATCTTCGAGCAGCGCGAGCGCGTTGCGGGTGAAGGCGGCCATGTTGGCGATACGGTCGTCGGAGGCGGTTTCGAGCAGACGCGTGTGCTCCCCGCCCGGCCCCGCCAGCGCCGCCACGCTGCGGCCTGCCGGAGCGCCGCTCGGATGCGAGGAACCGCCGACCGATCCGCTCTCGGCCAGCCCCCAGTCCGCACCGAAATTTTCCCTGATCGCGCGCGCTTGCAGCAACGCATAGTCCTCGGTGGCCCCGCGCATCCCCTTGTAGGCCTCGCGCGGGAGGGCGAACAGCACGTCGCGGGCACGCAAGGAATAGACCACCCCGCCGCCCACGAAGAAATCGAGCGCGCCCGGCACCGTCAGCAGCGTGGCGGCGATCAACCCGCCCGTCGCGCCATCGGCCACCGCGACCTTCTCGCCCCGCGCGCGCAGCAGGACGGCGATGCGCAAGCCCTGCGGGTGGAGTTCCGCCAGAAGATCGCTCATGGCGCAATCCGCCGGATCGTCATGACCTCGCCCCCGGCCCCGCTCTCGCTCCTCACGTCGACGCTCACGATCCGCAGCACTTCGGCGGTGATCGGCATGCCGCTCGTGGGATCGAAGACGATGTCGGCATTGTCGCTGAACTGCACCGCGTCCACCGCCTCCCCGGCCCCCGACTTGCCCTCGAAGCCCGCCTGCGCGCGCGCCGCGTCGATCACCGCATTGGTCGCCCCGCGGATCGCTTCGGGATCATAGGTGGTGGACTGGAAAAGGCGCAGCTTGCCCTCGGGCGTGCGGGTCAGCGTGAACTGCGATACCGCCGGGATCGATGCGGGGAGGAGGCCGCCATCGACCCCGTCCTCCGCCTCGTAAGTCTCGCCGAGATCGAGTTCTGTCCCGCCATAGCCGAGCACCGAGGGCCAGCCGCGGATCATCAGCGCGGGCGCATCCTCGGCCGAGGCGTTGATGATCGGGCCGAGAAGCTGCGCCACGGCCGCGCGCCCGGCTGCATCGAGCGGCACGCCGGACATCTGGGCAGCGGCCTCTGGCAAGCCGCGCAGGTTTGCACGCATCGCCTCCCAATCGCGCATCCGCACCATTTCGCCCGTGGCATCGAGCTCGACCGCCATCGGCAGGAGATAGGGCCGAAGCGCCGCCGGGAGGGCCGCAAGCACCCGCTTGTCGGCAAGATCGAGGCGCTGGCCGCCGACAATGAAAGCCAGAGTTTCCAGCCGCAGCACAAATCCGTCTCCGATCCGCTCGAAGGTGAGACGCTGCTCATAATCATAGGCGATATCGCCGCCCGGCCGCTTGCGTTCGAAGCGCATGGCATAGGTGAGCGGCGTGCCAAGCGGCGGGTCGAAGGGGATGGTGACCGTCTCGGCGGCGGCTTCCTCGGCAGGCAGCGCCGCAGACGCTTCCTGCGCCCCGGCCGGGGCCGCAAGGCCAAGCATCAGCGCGCATACGAGCGCGGGGGCAAGCTTGAACAGGGTCATCGCAATGTCCTCATGCGGGGGTTCAGGGCCTCAGGGATCACGGTTGGCCAGTTCCACCAGATAGGCGCGCACCGCAGCCAGCTCGGCATCGGTGAAATTGGCGTAGCGCCGCCGCGCCGCGCTGCTCATCAAGCCGACCTCGCGGTCTCCGGCGGCCTTGCCTGTGCGCATCAGGCGGATGAAGTCATCGGGCGCATAGGGGGCGACCATGCGCAGATCGGGGCGCGGCTTGGCGTCCGGTCCGGATCCCGGCTTGCCGCGCAGGTCGGCGCCATGGCACTCCGCGCAGGTCACGCCCACGATCTGGCGGCCGAAAGCGTGGTCCGGGCCGAGATCGGGCAGCGCTTCCCCCTTGCGTGCGGCAACCTCCTGCGCGGAGTCCCTGTATTCGCCCGCGTCGATCTCCTCCCTGAGCAGCGGGCCGATAGTCAGATCGGGGTGCACGGCGCCGGCCGGCTTCAGCGATTGCAGATAGGCGACCAGCGCCGCGACGTCATCGGGATGCAGCCGCGCATAGAGGTACGAGGGCATCTCCATCAGCGCCCGGTCGGGACGCCGACCCGCGACGATCATCTGCTCCAGTTCCGCCGCGGACCAGCGCCCGCCGCTGCGGGTCAGGTTCGCCGACCACAGCGTGCCGTAGCCCGGCTCGCTCCAGTCATTGCCGGTGAGCTGGTCGTTGTGGCACCCCGTGCAGCCGAGCACCTTCGACAGCCGCTCGCCGTGCCTGACGGGATCGGCAGAAACCTGTTCGAGCGGCAGCCGCGGGTCCGGCGCGGCGGCCTTGTCAGCGGGGACCGAACCGGCATCGCCGCAAGCCGCCAGCAGCACGGCCACAGCCAGCAGGGTCCCGCCACGGCGCATCATCCGCCGCTCAGCGCCTCGGCAACGATCGCCGCCCAGCCCGCCTCGTCGATGACTTCGATGCCGAGCGCCGTCGCCTGCTTGAGCTTCGATCCCGCACCCGGGCCGGCCACCAGCAGGTCGGTCTTCGCCGACACCGAGCCTGCCGCCTTGGCCCCGAGACGTTCGGCCTGCGCCTTGGCCTCGTCACGGCTCATGGTCTCGAGCTTGCCGGTGAAGACGACGGTCTTGCCCGCGACGCGGGATGCGACGGTCTTGACCTCGTAGCGCGGCGGGGTGACTTCGTTGAGCAGGTCTTCCCAGACGGTGACATTGTGCGGTTCGTGGAAGAAATCGCCCAGCGCCTCGACCACCGAAGGGCCGATGCCGTCGATGGCGGTGAGTTCGCCCGCCGCCTCGGCATCGCCTGCGTGGGCGCGTTCGGCCAGTGCGCGGAGCACGGGCAGCTTGTGGAAATGCTTCATCAGATCGCGCGCCGTGCTTTCGCCGACGTGGCGGATGCCGAGCCCGAACAGCAGCCGCGCCGCGTCAGGCGCGCGCTTGGCCTCGATCGCGGCTAACAGGTTGTCCACAGACTTGTCCTGCCAGCCTTCGAGGGCGAGAATTTCGCTGCGACGCTGGCGCAGGCGGAAGATGTCGGCGGGGCTTTCGAGCCAGCCGAGCGCGAAGAACTGCGCGATTGTCTTCTCGCCCAGCCCCTCGATATCGAGCGCCTTGCGGCTGACGAAGTGCTCGAGGCGCTGGGTGCGCTGCGCGGGGCAGATAAGGCCTGCGGTGCAGCGCACGTCCACCTCGCCTTCCTCGGCGACGGCTTCGGAGTGGCATTGCGGGCAGTGGTCGGGGAAGGCGAAAGCGGGGCGATCCTCCTCACGGGTGAGGTTCTCGACCACCTGCGGAATCACGTCGCCCGCGCGCTGGATCACCACGCGGTCGCCGACGCGAAGGCCCAGTCGCGCAATTTCGTCGCGGTTGTGGAGCGTGACGTTGGTGACTGTCACCCCGCCCACCAGCACCGGCGCGAGGCGCCCGACGGGCGTCAGCTTGCCGGTGCGCCCGACCTGAATGTCGATGCCCTGCACGGTCGTCTCGGCGCGCTCGGCCGGGAACTTGCGCGCGATCGCCCAGCGCGGGGCCTTGGCGACGAAACCCATTCGGCTCTGAAGGTCGAGCCGGTTGACCTTGTAGACCACCCCGTCGATCTCGTAGGGCAGATCGGGACGCGCCGCTTCGATCCGGCGATAATGCAGCACGTGATCGAACCCGCTATCGAAGCAGGCGAAGAAGGGCGAGACCGGGAACCCCCAGCTTTCGATCAGCCGCATCATTGCGACCTGGGTATCGGCGGGCACGTCGGATGCCGCCCCCCAGCCATGCGCCCAGAAGCGCAAGGGGCGCTTCGCCGTGATGCTGGCATCCTTCTGCCTGAGGCTCCCGGCAGCCGCATTGCGCGGGTTGGCAAACAGCTTTCCGCCCGCTTCATGCTGCGCAGCATTGAGTGCGGTAAATGACTGTTTTTCCATGTAGACCTCCCCGCGCACCTCGAAGATGTCGGGGACGCCTGCGGGGAGCTGTTGCGGGATGTCCGGGATATGCGCGACATTGGCGGTGACGTCCTCGCCCACCTGCCCGTCGCCGCGCGTCGCGGCGCGCACCAGCCGCCCCTTCTCGTAACGCAACGAGCAGGACAACCCGTCGATCTTGTCCTCGGCGGTGAGTTCGACCGGCGCGCCGGGCGCGAGGTTCAGGAACCGCCGCACCCGGTCCACGAATTCGCGCAGTTCCTCGTCGGAAAAAGCATTGTCGAGGCTCATCATCCGCACCTCGTGCGTCACCTTGCCCAAGGGCGAGGCGGGAACCGCGTGGCCGACCTTGCGGCTCGGCGAATCCGCGCGGACGAGATGCGGGAAGGCCGCCTCAATCTCGGCATTGCGGCGCACCAGCGCGTCATAGGCGGCGTCGGTGATCTCGGGGCTGTCCTCGGCGTGATAGAGCCGGTCGTGATGCGCGATCGCCTTGGCCAATCGCATCAGTTCATTGGCGGCGTCCGCCTCGGTCATGCCTTCGGTGCTCATGGCGTGAGCTTTTTCACCGCGCCTTCGCAATGTCCAGCAGCGCCGGCGCGATGGCGGCAAAATCCGCAGTGCCGGGGACCAGCATGTTGAAGTGCTGCTCCTGCGACACCCGGATCACCTCGACCGCGATGCCCTGCCCGCGCAGCGCCGCGAGCTTTGCCGGATCGGGATCGGGCAGCGCGCCGTCAACCACCAGCAGGCGCCGCGCCAGCGGAGGATTGGTGACGGGGTCGAGCATGGCATAGCGCCCCGGCTGCTCGGCCGGAGAGCCGCCCACCAGCGGGGCGATCACCGGCTCGCCGCAGATCGCCGCATCGACCCCCACAAAGGCGCCAAGCGCGAGCGGGCCGTCGAGCGCCACCACCGCGCGCACCTTGGGCAGCTCGCCCGTGACGACAGCATCGCCCTTGTCGCCGCTCGCCAGCCACACCGCCGGGGTGACGCCCGACGAGTGGCCCATGAGGGTGATGCGGCTGAGATCGAGCGGGTAATCGCGCGCGAGGGTGTTCACATAGCCCAGCCCCTGCGCCCAATCGGTAAAGGTGTTGGGCCAGCCCCCGTCCGAGCCCAGCTCGCGGTAGGAGGGCGACCAGGTCGCGATCCCGTTCTGCGCAAGGAAACTCGCCAGCGCGGCAAGGTTGGCGGTGCCCCCCATCCCCGCCCAGCACCCGCCGTGCCAGAGCACCGCGAGCGGGAACGGGCCCTTGCCTTCAGGAATGCGCAGCTCGCCATATTGCCGTGCAGAGGCACTGGCATAGGCGATGCGCGCGGTCGGCGGATCGGAGGGGACGGTGTTGACCGACACGGGGTCGTAGTTGGCGGTGTCGGTGACGGCGAAGGTGGCCGCCGGAGCCTCGGCCGCGGGCACTACCGGCGCGCAGGCGGCCAATGTGGCGGCCAGCGCCGTCGCCCGAACAAGGTGCCTCATGATCCTTCTCCCCCGGATGCCCGCACCAGCCTAGCGCGTCTGCGGCGCGAGGCAACAGGGTTGGCTCAAGGCTGCGCGCCCCGCAGCACCGCCAGCATCGCCGCCTCGTTGGCGGTGTAAACGGGATTGCCGGGGGTGATGATCGCAAAGTGGCTCGCCCCGGCATTCTCGCGCACCGCCACGCGCGCGCCGCCTGCGGCGATCGCGGCTTGGGTGGCGGCCGAGGGCGCGGGCAGCTTCGCCTGCACGAACAGCAATTCGGCGAGCTGCGGCGCATGGGTAGCCGGCGAGATCGCGGCGTAGCGCCGCGGAAAGGCCTCGGGCGCAGCACCCATGAAGGGCTCGACTGCCGAGAACTGGCAAAGCGCATCGAACGCAGGCTGCTCGGCCCCGACATCGCCCGGCCCGTCGAGCACGATCCCTGCGCGGGCCTTGATGGCTGCGCGCGTGCCGAGCGGGCCGTCCGCTTTCTGCCCGGCTGCCAGCCACTGCACCGGCAGCGCCCCTGCCGAATGGCCGACGAGCGTGACGCGCGCGCGGTCCACCGGATAGCGCGCGGCAACCTCGTCGATCAGTTCGGCCGAGGCTTCCCAGTCCGCGAACGACCCCGGCCAACCGCCGCCATCCCCGACTTCGCGGTAATCGACATTGAGCGTCGCGATGCCGAGCTGCTGCCAGCGCGTCGCGAGCGGGGCCATGTAGGCCTGCGAGGCGATGCCGGTCTTCCAGCACCCGCCATGATAGATCACCGCGAGCGGGAACGGGCCGTCCCCCTCGGGGAGCCGCAATTCGGCAAACCCGCGCGGGTGATCGGCATAGCGTAAGGTCGCATCCGGCCCGGAGGCGGCGAGGTTGGCGTCGGTGCCATAGGTGGCGTTGTTGGGCTCCACGGCGGAAGAGGCCTCCTCGGGGGTTGTGGCGGGGGTACAGGCGGCGAGGAGGAGGAGGGCAATAAGCGAGCGGATCACCAGTATTTCATCCCCGGCTGACCTTCCTATCAATTCCTCTGAAACACACACACTTATTCAATTTCGACTCCGAACGTATCCCGAGTAAGCCGCGCCCTCCGAATTTCGATCCGCGGGGCGTAATTTGCCACCAACTCTCGAATACGGAGTTCGGTTTCGGTATCCGCCTTCGCACCAAAAATAATCTCATATAAATATGCATTTTTGAATGCAACATTTGTCATATTTATTGTCGAATATATTATCCGAACTTCTTCTTCATATGCCCAATCAAGCGGCTTTTTGAAAAAAAGCCCTCTGTAAAGCTCCTGCCGAAGAATTTTTCGATCTTCAACATGATGATCTTTCTCTGGCGGAAGGGCTAAGCGAGCCAAGAGGCTCAATGGGACAACTGGCCGGTTTTGGGTATAAGAAACGGCCCCAACTACCAATTTCGGATCGTCAAAACCAGCAAGATTAAAATGTAGACACGCACCAAAATGGGATTTCGCATAATGTGACCATAACAGATGCGAATCGGCGCGCCTTGCAAATGAAATAATGCGCGCAGTATCTTTCGTCTTGGTAAGCCTTTCTTGAACGTGCCCCTCTAATTCATCATATGGCAAAGAGTCAGAATACCTTCTCTCATCCCTTCTAATTCCATCTTTATCAAAGTATAGGCAGCACTCTTCATAAACCTCTTGACTGAGGTCATTTATGATCTTTGGACTTCCTTCGAGCGGATCGTTCAATGAAGCTAATGTTGCCCCGATCAGAACGTTCTCTGAGAGCATCCGCTCAAAGTAATTCCAAGACTGCTTCCCATCTAGTGAAACATATTTGAAGACTGACTCATGCTCTCCTATTTCACCGAATTTTATTCGGCTTTTTGAGCGAACTAAGTGTGAATGGCGATTTCCGATTTTTGACATCACACCCCCTCCAGCAACCGGTCCGCCTGCGCGCGGGCCTCGGGCGTGACCTCGGCGCCGGAGAGCATCCGCGCAATCTCCTCCTGCCGCCCCGGATGGTCGAGCAGCACAACGGAGGTCTTGGTCACCGTGCCGCTCGAGGCCTTGGCGATGAGGTAATGCTGGCCCCCGCGCGCCGCGACCTGCGGCGAGTGGGTCACTGCCAGCAGCTGGCCCTCCTGCGAGGCGAGCCGCGCAAGGCGCTCACCGATGGCGCTCGCCACCGCACCGCCAACCCCCCGGTCGATCTCATCAAAGATGATCGTCGCCGCCCCGCCCTGCTCGGCCAGCGCGACCTTCAAGGCGAGGATGAAGCGCGACAGCTCGCCGCCCGAAGCGATCTTGCCCAGGGGCGCGAAGTCCGCGCCGGGGTTGGTCGAGATCAGGAATTCGACCGCGTCCATACCCGCCGCATTCCAGCGTTCCTCGGGCAGCGGGGTGACGCTGGTGCGGAAGCGCGCGGCATCGAGCTTCAATGGCGCCAGTTCCGCCGCCACCGCTTCATCAAGCCGCGCCGCTCCGGCGACCCGCGCGGCATGGGCTTTCTCCGCCGCCGCGACATAGGCCGTGCGCGCCTCCTTGGCGGCGGCTTCCAGCGCATCAAGCTGCGCCTCCCCGCCCTCGATCGCGTCGAGCCGCGCGCGCATGGTGCGCATCAGTTCGGGCAGGTCGTCGACCTCGCAGCGGTGCTTGCGGGCCGCGGCGCGCAGTTCGAAGAGGCGCGTTTCGGCGCGCTCCAGCTCGTGCGGATCGTGGACCAGCGCCTCGGCCGCCTTGGCGAGCTTGTCCTCGGCCTCGCTCGCCTCGATCACCGCGCGATCGAGCGCTGCGAGCGCCTCGGCCAGCAGGGGATGCTGCTCGGCGATCCGGTCCAATCGCCGGGCGGCCACGCGCAGCGCCGCGAGCGGCGAATCCGAGCCTTCCCACAGGTGGCGCAGATCCGCGAGATCGCCGGAAAGCTTCTCGCCCTTCTGCATGTCGGAGCGCGCGCCCGCGAGCCGCGCTTCCTCGCCCGCCACGGGCTCGAGCGCGGAGAGTTCGGCAAGGTGGGCGATCAGCAGATCCTGATCGGCCTTGGCCTGCTCCACGGCATCGCGAGCTTCGGCCAGCTGCGCCTCGGCGCGCGCCCAGTCGGCATAGGCGCGCTCGAGCCCCGCCACATCGGTCCCGGCATAGCGGTCGAGCAGCATCCGGTGCCCGCGCGGGTTGACGAGGCCGCGGTCGTCGTGCTGGCCGTGCAGTTCCACCAGCGCCGGGGCCAGCTCGCGCAGCAGTGCGACGCTGGCCGGC
>JACESM010000085.1 GCA_013911835.1 Porphyrobacter sp.
AATTCCGCGACCAGGCCCGCCGCCGCTTGGAAGGCAAGCTGACCGAGGACCAGTTCAAGCCGCTGCGGCTGATGAACGGGCTCTACTTGCAACTCCACGCATATATGCTGCGCGTCGCCATCCCCTATGGCACATTGGACGCGCGCCAGATGGAGATGCTCGCCGACATCGCCGACAAGTATGACCGCGGTTACGGGCACTTCACCACGCGCCAGAACATCCAGTACAACTGGATCAAGCTGGAGGACGCCGCCGACGCCCTCGCCGATCTGGCGACGGTCGAGATGCATGCGATCCAGACCAGCGGCAATTGCATCCGCAACATCAGCGCCGATCACTTCGCGGGCGCGGCCGCCGACGAGGTCGTGGACCCGCGCCCCTATGCCGAACTGATGCGCCAGTGGTCGAGCTTCCACCCGGAGTTCACCTACCTCCCCCGCAAGTTCAAGATCGCGGTCATCGCGAGCGAGAAGGACCGCGCGGCGATGCGGCTCCACGATATCGGCGTGCGCATCGTCAGCCGTGACGGCGAGGTCGGCGCGGAATTCTACGCCGGTGGCGGCATGGGCCGCACCCCGATGATCGCCCCGCTGATCCGCGACTTCGTGCCGATCGACCAGATGATCGCCTATGCCGAGGCCTGCCTTCGGGTCTACAACCGCTACGGTCGGCGCGACAACAAGTACAAGGCGCGCATCAAGATCCTCGTCCATGAACTCGGCGCGGCGGAATATATCCGCCAGGTCGAGGAGGAATTCGCCCACATGCTGAGCGTGGGGGTGGAGCCGCCGCGCGAGGAACTGGCGCGGATTGCGGCGTTCTTTGAACTGCCCGAACCTCTCCGCCGTCCCGGCCCCCGAGCCGGGACCCCGCTTACTCCCGAGCGGATCAAGGAAATCGGGGCCCCGGATCAAGTCCGGGGCGGGGGGTTTGAGGCATGGGCCTTGAACAACACCCACCCGCACCGCCACCCCGATTACGTCTCCGCCGTGATCAGCCTCAAGCCCGCAGGCGGCATCCCGGGCGATGCGACTTCGGAGCAGATGCGCCTCGTCGCCAAGCTGGCGCGCGATTATTCCTTTGACGAGCTCAGGGTCATGCACACGCAGAACCTGCTGCTGCCGCATGTCCGCATTGCGGATCTTCACGCGCTGTGGACCGCGCTCGACGAAGCGGGCCTCGGCAGTCCCAACATGGACACCATCGAGGACATCATCGCCTGCCCCGGCCTCGATTACTGCAGCCTCGCCAACGCCCGCTCGATCCCGCTCGCCCAGCGCATTTCGGAACGTTTCGCCGAAACGGGGCGCACCAAAGTGGTCGGCGAACTGAAGCTCAAGATCTCGGGCTGCATCAATGCCTGCGGGCACCACCACGCAGGCCACATCGGCATCCTCGGCGTCGACAAGAAGGGGACCGAGAACTACCAGCTCTCGCTCGGCGGATCGGAGGCGGAGGATGTCAGCCTCGCCAAGATCACCGGCCCCGGCTTCGACGAGGACGGCGTGATCGCCGCGGTCGAGAAGGTCACCGACGTCTATCTCGGCGCGCGTCTGGATGGCGAACGCTTCCTCGATACCTACCGCCGCATCGGCATGGAGCCGTTCAAGGAGGCGCTTTATGGCTAAGGACTTGGGTTCCTCGCCCGACGAGGTGCAGTTCCGTTTCCGCGACGACGAGCCGGTCGATCATGCGACCGTCACGGTCGATGCCTGCTGCGACCAGACCAATGCCACCGCAGTCCGGATCGAGCCGGGTGACGATGCGCGGGTGCTGCTGCCGTTCCTCGATCGCCTCGCGCTGGTCGAGGTCAACTTCCCGGCCTTTGGCGACGGGCGCGGCTATTCCTCGGCGCGGATCCTGCGCGAGGCGGGCTTCACCGGCGAACTGCGCGCGGTCGGCGCGGTGCTGATCGACCAGCTCTCGCACATGCGCCGCTGCGGCTTCGACAGCTTCGCCCCCGACAAGCGCCTCGACGAGGAGGACGCGCTGCGCGCCTTCGCGACGTGGGAGAACGTCTACCAGCGTGCTGCGGATGCCCGCCGCACCATCGCGGACAAGCGCCATGAAGCCTGAACTGGAAATCGCCCGCGAGACCCGCACCCGCGACACGCTCGACCTTGCCCCGCGCTTCACCGAGCATGACGCGGTGCGTTTGAACCGCATGTTCCGCGGCAGCACGACGCAGGAGATGCTGGAGGCGGTGATCCGCGACAACCTCGCAGGCGATCTCGCGGTCGTCTCGAGCTTCGGCGCCGAGAGCGCGGTGCTGCTGCACCTGATCGCGCAGGTCGATCCCAAGGTGCCGGTGCTGTTCCTCGACACCGGCAAGCACTTCCCCGAGACGCTTGCCTATCGCGACCTTCTGGTGGAGCGGCTGGGCCTTAACCTCGTGGTGCTGACCCCCGATCCCGAAGATCTGGCCAAGCGCGACGAGACCGGCCTCAGGTGGTCCTACGATCCCGACGGCTGCTGCGAGATCCGCAAGGTGAGGCCGCTGGAAAAGGCGCTCGCCGGGTTCGATGCGAGCTTCACCGGGCGCAAGGCCTTCCAGGCCAAGACCCGCGCCAACTTGCCGCGCTTCGAGGTGGACACCTCGGACGCGCAGGGCCGGCTCAAGATCAACCCGCTGATCGACTGGTCGGCCGAGGACATCGCGGCCTATTTCGAAGCCCACGACCTCCCCCGACACCCGCTGATCGCCCAAGGCTATCCCTCGATCGGCTGCTCGCCCTGCACCACGCAGGTCGCCGAGGGCGAAGACCCGCGCTCGGGCCGGTGGAAGGGCTGGGACAAGACCGAATGCGGCATCCACAAGCCGGGCGAGGAGCCGTTTCTTTAGAGTACTTTCCGGCCATTCCGGGTCACTTTGACGGAGCAATTTCTGGCACCGCGCTGGCAAAGATGAGAGAGCTATGCCCAAATATGGTCACCGACGATTGACGCGGCGGTGGACCAAAATCGGCCACCCCAGACATCTCACGCCAGCATTGCTCGGAACGGTCGAAAGCCACTCTAAATTATAACTATATTCGCAAAAGCTCCGATTTTTCCTTGTAGTATTCATATTCATCTGCGGTAGATTGAAGAACTGGATCGGGTAGCCCCTTAATCCCCAATTTTTCCGCTGTATAGAGGCACACAAAACCGCAGGCATAAGAACAGATATCAACTACGGCCAATTCTTTTGTGCTGTCATAATCAGCCACTATCAGGATATTGAAGTAGTCGCTAAAATCGTTCCCCGTTTTTTCGTCGTTTAAAAATACCAATAGTTCATCAAATTTATCAATATCTCCGGAAATTACCGATTCAGCTAAATCTACATATCGGCAGATATTTGACTTAATGTTGTCATCATTGATCAAAAAAGGGAGAGATTTTTTAGCTAAATCAAGCAAGAAATTAGCTTGATCCTCCCTTTTCAGATCAAGAAATTGGCTCCAATCGGTCAACATCTAACCCTCAATTAAAATTGTTCGGTACTTTGAGACAACATCCCGAATGATCGAAAGGCGCTCTAGAGCCAGCCAGCTTGGACATACCATTCGGCAGTCGCCTTCAGCCCCTCTTCGCCGCTGATGCGCGGTTGCCACAGGCCGGGCGGGGGCTTGCGGTCGAAGCGGGCGACCCAGTTGGGGTGCGCCATGTAGCCAACCCGGTCGGCGGTGAGTTTGGCTCTGTCGCCGCGTGCGAGGCGGTCGGCGGCGGCGGCAGCTTCGAGCACGGCGCGCGGCAGGTGCGGGGCGAAGACCGCGCGCCGCCCCATCGCCCGGCCGATGGCTTGCGCCAGCTCCTTGTGACTCCACCCGCCCTCGCGCCCGTCATCGGGCTCGTAGATTTTTTTGCTTGCCGGTCCTACCGCTTCGCTACTTGAGGACGCGGCAAGGATGACCAACAGCCGCGCCAGATCGTCGGCATGGATGATCGAGCTCGCCCCGCCCGGCGGCAGGGGCACGAAGCCCAGCCTGGCGGTGCGGAACATCTCGAGATAGTCGACATCGCGCGGGCCATAGACGCCGGGCGGGCGCACCGTGGTCCAATCGAGCCGGCTCGCCTCGACCAGCGCCTCGGCCTTCGCCTTGGACGCACCGTAGGCCGAGAGCTCCGGCTTCCTCGCCGAGAGCGAGGAGACGAACACCAGCCGCTTGACCCCTGCCTCGGTCATCGCGGCGAGCACATTGGCGGTGCCGGTGACATTGGCGATCTCGAACTCGGCTGGGTCGGACGTGTTGGTGAGCCCCGCGACATGCACCACCGCATCCGCGCCTTGGACAAGCGCGGCGAGGGCCGCTGTGTCGTTGAGGTCGCCGCGCACCCACTCAACCCCGGCCCGCGGAGCCTGCTCGCGGCGGGCGAGCGCGCGGACCGTGTGCCCCTGCGCCAGCGCCTCGTCGAGCACTGCGCTGCCGACAAAGCCGGTCGCACCGGTGATGGCGAGGATGCTCACAGCAGCACCAAGTGGTCGCGGTGGATGACGCAGGAGCGCGGGGCGTAGCCCAGCCGCTCGGCCTGATCCTCGGCGCGCTTGCCGGCGATCAGCTGCATCTCGGCGGCGTCATATTCGGCGAGGCCCTGCGCGAGGCGCTCGCCGCGAAGGCTCAGGACGCTGACCAGATCGCCGCGTCGGAACTGGCCCGATACGCCGACGACACCCGCCGCGAGCAGGCTCGCCCCGCCCTTCAAGGCTTCGGCACAGCCCTTGTCGACGCGCAATTCGCCCGAAGGCGCAAGCCGCCCGCCGAGCCATGCCTTGCGCGCCGAAGCCGCGCTTACGGGCAAGAACAGCGTCCCCGTCCCTTCGGCCAGCGCGCGCGTGATCGGCGCGTCATGCGTGCCGTTGAGGATGCCGAGCGCAATCCCCGCCCGCGTCGCGATCTGCGCGGCTTGCAGCTTGGAGATCATCCCGCCTGATCCCAGGCCCGAGGACGAGGCCCCGCTCGCCATCGCCATCACCTCGGGCGTCACAGCCTCGACCACCGGGATCAGGGTCGCCCCTGCCGCGCGCGGATCGCGGTCATAGAGGCCATCGACGTCCGAGAGCAGCAGCACCACATCGGCATTGCCCGCCTGCGCCACGCGCGCGGCGAGGCGGTCATTGTCCCCGAAGCGGATCTCCTCGGTCGCCACGCTATCGTTCTCGTTGATCACCGGGATCACACCCGCCTCGAGCAGACGGTCGAGCGTTGCCGAGGCGTTGAGATAGCGCCGCCGGTCCTCGAGATCGCCCAATGTCAGCAGCATCTGCGCAGCGGTCATGCCATGCGCGCACAGCGCGCGGCTCCACAGGTCGGCAAGCGCGATCTGGCCGACGGCAGCGGCGGCCTGCGCATCGGCAAGGCTCCCGCGACCGCCCTTGGGCAAGGCCAGCCGCGCCGCGCCCAGCGCAATCGCGCCCGAGCTCACCACGATCACCTGCGCGCCCGCCTGCCGCAGCATCGCGAGATCGCCCGCCATCCGCGTCAGCCACGCCTCGCGCGGCGCTCCCCCGCCGACCAAGAGCGCGCTGCCGATCTTGACCACGATCCGCCGCGCGGCGGTGATGTCGGCGAGCTTTGTCAGCATGGGCGAATTACAAGGGCGACCACGCGGGCGAGTCGTCCTCATCCTCGATCTCTTCGGCCTTGGTCTCGGTCGAGGTGGAGGCAGGCAGGTAGCCGAGCACCGCGTCGAGCAAGTCGGGGATCCCCGCGCCGGTCGCGCCGGACACCGCAAAGACCTGCTCCGCGCCCGCTTCCAGCAGTTCTGCGCGATAGGCCTCGACCAGTTCGGCATCGGCAAGGTCGAGCTTGTTGAGCACCACCAGCCGCGGCTTTTCATCGAGGCGGGCGTGTTCCTTGTCGCCGTAAGCTGCCAGTTCCTCCTCGACGATGCGCATCGCCTCGGCGGGGTCGGCGTCCTCGGTGCCGGTGATGTCGATGAGGTGGATCAGCACCCGGCAACGCTCGATATGGCCGAGGAAGCGGTCGCCGATCCCGACGCCGTCCGCCGCGCCCTCGATCAGGCCGGGAATGTCGGCGAGCACGAATTCACGGCCCTTGTGACGCACCACCCCGAGCTTGGGCACGAGCGTGGTGAAGGCGTAATCACCCACCTTCGCCTGCGCGTTGGAAACGGCGTTGATGAAGGTCGATTTGCCCGCATTGGGCAGGCCGACGAGGCCGACATCGGCGAGCAGCTTGAGCCGCAGCCACACCCAGGCCTCCACGCCCGGAATGCCATCCTGGTGCTGGCGCGGAGCGCGGTTGGTGGAGGTCTTGTAGGAGGCATTGCCGCGCCCGCCCATCCCGCCTTCAAGGAACACGATGCGCTGACCGACCTCGGTGAAGTCGGCGAGCACCTCTTCCTTGTCCTCCGACAGGATCTGCGTGCCGACCGGAACCTTGATCACCAGCGGCTCGGCCGAGGCGCCGGTGCGGTCCTTGCCCATCCCGTGCTGGCCGCGCGGGGCCTTGAAGTGCTGCGAATAGCGGAAGTCGATCAGCGTGTTGAGGCCCGCGACGGCTTCGAACACGATGTCCCCGCCGCGCCCGCCATTGCCGCCATCGGGGCCGCCATATTCGACGTATTTCTCACGCCGGAACGAAACGGCCCCGGGGCCGCCTCCGCCGGACTTCACATAGATCTTGGCCTGGTCGAGGAAATGCATCGCGGGCGCATAGGGAATTTTTGCTGCGATTGCGAGGGCAACCTTCCTCCCCTCCCCTTGAGGGGAGGGGATCGAGGGGTGGGGGCCGCGCCTAGGCGCGGCGCGAGCCTTCGGCCCGCCACCACCCCCAGCCCCTCCTCTGAAGAGGAGGGGGAACGCGGTCAGAACCTCGCCTCAACCCCCACCACAGCACTCCGCCCCGGCGAGACGAAGCTGAAGACCTGCTCATATTGCTCGCCAAGCAGGTTCTCGACGCGGGCAAAGGCGCTGAGCGTATCGGTCAGCTTCACGCGCGCGTTGAAGTTGACCAGGGTGTAATCGTCGAGCTGGACCCGCACCGGCACGAAGCTCGGGTCGGTGAAGGCCACATCCGGCGTCGCGCCATTGTGCCGCACCACCAGCGTGGCCGAGGCCTTGTCCTGCGGCGCGGTCCAGGTCAGCGCGGCGCTGGCAATGTGCTGCGGGCGGCGGACTTCCTCGACGCCATTCTCTTCGGCATCGAGGTAGCTGTAGGCCGCATCAAGGCTCCAATGCGGATCGATCACGGCGTTGAACGCAACTTCGACCCCTCGCTGCTGGCTAGTGGTGGTGCGGTTGGACGGCGTGGCGATGAAGTTCGGCGGGGGGAAGGTGGTGAAGATTTCGCTCTCCAGCTCGCTGTCGAAATAGGTCACCGAAAGCGTGGCGAAAACATCGAGATAGGCAATGCCCTGATCCACGCCCACTTCCCACCCGGTCGACTTCTCCGGGCGCAGCGCGGCATTGCCGATGAAGCGCCCGTCGACAAAGCCGTAAAGCTCGAAGAAGCCGGGGTTCTTGACCCCCGATCCTGCCGCCGCGCGCAGCCGGGTGCTGTCGGTGACGCGCCAGCCCGCGCCGAGGCGGAAGGTGGTGGCGTCGGCAAACAGATCGTTGAAATCATGGCGGATCGCCGCCGAGAAATCGAACGCGTCGCGGCTGTAGCGATATTCGCCCACCAGCCCAACCTGCTCCGCCGCGCGCCGTCCGGTGAACCCGCCGCTGGCCGCGAGCGCGTTGCGGAAGCTTTCGCGCTCGTAATCGGCGGCGAAGGTCAGGTTGTGTTCGTCGGCAATCCGATAGGCGGTGACATAGGACGCCTTGACCCGGTCGCCTTCGCTGGCTGAGGTCAAGCCGAAGGGGCTGTCGGTCTGGCGGTCGACTTCGGCGACCTGCGCCGAGAGATCATGCGTCCAGCGCCCCTCCAGCACCTCGGCCCGCGCGCCGACGAGGGCATAGACCGCCTCGTTGACATAGCCGACGCCGGGGCTGTCGATGATGAGGCCGAAGGTGGGGCTGGTAGTATCGAAATCGCTGTCGTTGCTCTGCCCCTCGGTGCGGATGAAGCGGACGGCGGCGCGCAGGGTGAGGGTGTCGCTTAGGTTGACGCTGCCCTTGCCCGCGAGTGTGTAGCTGTCGCGCCCGATGTCCCGCACGCCGCCCCGCGCATTGGGCTGGCCATCGGTGCTGACGACGACGGCGGATAGAGCCGCATCCCAATTGTCGCCCGCAGCACCGTAACGCAGCGCGCCATTGATGGTGTTGTCGAGGCCGCCTTCGAGCCGCGCGGCAAAGCCCCGGTCGATGCGCCCGCTAGCGCTTTCATAGGCGACCACGCCGCCGATCGCGTCGGGGCCGTAGAGCGCCGATTGCGGCCCGCGCAGCACTTCCACCCGCGCACCGGGTTCGGCCTGAAGCGTGCCGATGTCGAACTCGCCCGCGAAGGGATCGGAGACCTCGATCCCGTCGACCAGCACGAGGACATGATTGCCTTCGGAGCCGCGCAGGCGGATCTGGGTCTGCCCAGCGACGCCAGCGACTGCCACGCCGGGGACATCGCGCAGCACATCAGCGATGTCGCGGGTCTGGCGGTTGTCCAGGTCGTCAGCCGAGATGACCGTCACGGAGCCCGTATATTCCTCTGGAGCAATCCTGTCGCCCGACCGGGTGGCACTCACAAGAATATCGGCGCGGGTGCCGCGGGTGATCTGTTCCGGCCCGAGCGGGTATTCCGGGTCTTTGGGGTAATCGGATTCCTGCGCGTCCTGCGCCCACGCAGGCGCAGCCCAAACCAGCGCCGCCGCAGCGACGCTTCCCAAATATGCAATATTCTTCACGGATTCCTCCCGTCATCAGCAACATGGTGGCCGCGAGGGAAGCTCCCTCAAAGCCCAGCGATGTCGCTCACAACGAAAGTCTGTTTCCGCGCCTGGCCAACCCCTGAACCAAGCAAAGAGCGACACGCCCCGGTCGGTCTCCTGGCTCACGGATCGCCGCATGGGATGCTCGCCTTCCCGGATGGTCCGAAGACCCCCAGTGGCTGCCCTTCGAAAAGGGAGCGCACCCCACACTCACCGCTTACAGTTGCAGGGACAGCTGCGGAATCGAACCGCATTCCCGTTACCGAAACGCGTCTTGTTGTTAGGCGCTCGCCTCCGAGAGCGCAATATCCTCGCTCTCACGCCCTGCGGGCGCGTCGCTGCGGGCGCGCGTTCGCGCTTGCGGCCCTGCGGGCCGTTACAGCGCCAGAACGCGAGCCTTGAGAGGTGAACCCTCGGCGCGAAGCGCCGCAAGGCCGAACGGCCGCCCGAGCTTATGCGAGGAAAGCCAAGCAGCGCGGACGCGCTGCGCCCGGCACTTGAGGGCGAAAACAAGGAATCCAGTTTTCTGGCGAAGCTAGAAAACTGGTGGAGCCGAGGGGGATCGAACCCCTGACCTCGTCATTGCGAACGACGCGCTCTCCCAGCTGAGCTACGGCCCCGTTCCAGTTTTCGCGAGGCCCGCTGCCCCGTCAGGGGTGCGGGCGAGCGCGCGCATTAGCGAGAAGCGCATGGGCTTGCAACGCCGATTTTGCCTCGCCTCGGGGCTCTGCCCCTACTTGCCGCCCGCGCCCAAGTTGCCCGGTGTGATCGGCTGCACCACGGGCTGCGAGGTGACGCCTTCGGTCACCGGGATGACCGGCACCGGCAGCCCGGTTTCCGGGTCGATCACGGTCTGCGCGACACCCGGGCCCGGCTCGGGCGCGAGGCCGGCGCGGTGCTGCTGCACCGCCACCCATCCGGGCTGCGAGGCGCCGAACAGCGTCCCCCACTTGGCGTCCCACTCGGCCGAGGCGCGCTGGTAGGCTTCGTATTCGTCAAAGAATTGCTCGAAGGGCACCATCAGCCCGTCAAAATTGGCCTGCGCGAAGGCGAGCGGATCGGTCGGCGGGCTGATCAGCGCGCGGTTCGCCATGTCGAGCGCGGCGCGGCAGAAGCCGCCGCGCGCGGCGGGCTCGGCGAAGAAATTGTAGACCTGCGTGGTGTAGCCGTCGCGCGCGATGATCGCATCGCGCTTGACCTTGAAGCGGCTGGTGTAGGTCTTCTCGATCCGGTCATTGACCGCCTTCAGCGAGCGCACGTTGTTGGTAAGGAACCCGCGGTAGCCATCGAGGATCGGCTGATACTCGGGCGCGAGGCAGTTCAGCGCGGCGACATTCCAGGCCGAGCGCAGGTTCCAGACCAGCTGGTCGTTCGAAAGGTTCGAATTGACCGTGATGCGCCGCCCGTCAGGCCCCTTGGCAGGCATGGTCATGACATAATGCGCGCCGCCCGGCGGGAGCGGGCGATAGGGCACCGCCTCGACCACCTGCGGCGGCGCGCATTATGTCATGACCATGCCTGCCAAGGGGCCTGACGGGCGGCGCATCACGGTC
>JACESM010000086.1 GCA_013911835.1 Porphyrobacter sp.
CCGAATGGGGTCAGGCCAACGTCAGGCCCCCGTCGACCACCAGCGTCTGCCCGGTGATATAGGCGCTGAGCGGCGAGGCGAGGAACAGCGCAGCGCCGGCCATGTCCTCGGGCGTGCCCATGCGGCGCAAGGGGATGCGCTTGATGCTGGCTTCCAGGCGCTCCGGGTGGTCGGTGGTGACCGAGGTGAGCTTGGTCGGCACCAGCCCTGGGGCGATGCCGTTGACGCGGATGCCGTCCCGCGCCCAGGCCTCGCCCAGCGTCTTGGTGAGGCTCGCCGCGCCGGCCTTCGATGCCGCATAGGCGGGCGTGCCGATGGTCGATTTGAACGCGGCGACGCTGGAGACGATGATGATCCTGCCCCCGGCCTCGGCCAGCGCGGGGTGGAAGGCGGTTGCCGCGTCCATCACCGAATTGAGATTGATATCGACCACCGCATCCCAGCCCTCGCGCGTGAACTCCTGCCGCCCATATCGCACCGTGCCCTGGCACAGCACCAGCACATCGAGCGGGCCGAAGCCCTCTGCCAGCCGCCCCGCCGCCTCGCGGTCGGCAAGGTCGAGCTGGCGGTAGTCGAGGCCGGTGAAGTCCGAATCCTCGGCTTCGAGATAGTCGCCGAAATCGGGCCGGGTGCCGGTGACAGTCACCGCCGCCCCGCGCTGGCGGAAGCCGTGTGCGATGCCGTTACCGATCCCCGACGACCCGCCGATGACGAGGACGCGTTTGCCGGTGAAGTCGAGGGGGTCGGTCATTCGGGTTGCTCCGCATAAAGCCCCTTCCCTTGAGGGAAGGGGTTGGGGATGGGTGTGCGACGCCCGCTGATGCCGAGCCCCCACCCCCGACCCCTCCCCACGGGGAGGGGAGATTTAAATCGACCGCGAGATCACTTCCTTCATGATCTCGTTCGTGCCCCCGAAAATTCGCGTCACGCGCGCGTCGCGCCACAGCCGCGCGATGGCGTATTCGTTCATGTAGCCCGCCCCGCCGTGGAGTTGCAGCGCGGTGTCGCAGCATTCCCACTGGAGGTCGGTGTGCCACAGCTTGGCCGCGCTCGCCTCGTCGGTGGTGAGTTCGCCTGCGAGGTGCTTGCGGATCGCCCAGTCGAGGTGCGCCCAGCCCACCTGCAGCTTGGCCTTGAGGTCGGCGAGGGTGAACTTGGTGTTCTGGAATTCGAACACGGTCTTGCCGAAAGCCTTCCTGTCCTTGGTGAACTTCACCGCCTCGTCAAACGCCCGCTGCGCCGCCGCCTGCCCGCCGACCGCGATGCCGAGGCGTTCCTGCGGCAGCTCCTCCATGAGGTGCACAAAGCCCATGCCCTCCGCGCCGAGGATATTGGTCATCGGCACGCGGCAATCGTTGAAGAACAGCTCCGAAGTGTCGGCGGCGTGCTGGCCGATCTTGTCGAGATTGCGCCCGCGCTCGAAGCCGGGGGTGTCGGCGTCGACCAGCACGAGGCTGATGCCCTTGGCGCCCTTCTCGGGATCGGTCTTGGCGACCACGATCACGCAATCGGCATTCTGGCCGTTGGTGATGTAGGTTTTCGAGCCGTTGATGACGAGGTGATTGCCGTCCTTCTTGGCGGTGGTGCGGATGCCCTGAAGGTCGGAGCCCGCGCCGGGTTCGGTCATGGCAATCGCGGTGATGATGTCGCCGCTGACCATGCCGGGAAGATACTTGGCGCGCTGTTCGGGATTGCCGAGGCGCTCGAAATAGTTGGCGGTGATGTCGTTCTGCAGGGTGAAGCCGGCCGAGGAACCGAGGTAGGACAGCTCCTCGGTCAGCACGCAGTTGAAGCCGAAATCGAGGCCGAGGCCGCCGTTCTCCTCCTTCACCGTCATGCACAGCATGCCGGCGTCGCCCATTTTCTTCCACACGTCACGCGGCACGATACCGTTCGCTTCATGCTCGTCCATGTGCGGGGTCAGGCTTTCGGCAAAGACCTTGCGGACGGTGTCGCGGAAGGCCTCGTGGTCTTCGTTATAGGCGGTGCGATAGGAAGTCGCGAGCATGGGGGTTCTCTCCGGCAAAACGGTTTTGATTTGAGACGATAGAGCCGACCGCGCGGGCAGGGGTCAAGCGTCAAAAATGCAAGCGGTCCGATCAGTGCGGGATGAAACCGCGCCAGAATTCCTGCATCGCGGGCAATTGTGCGAGCGGCTTGAGCAGGAGCATCCCCGCATTCGCCGCCACCGCCAGCACCGTGGCAGGGTGGCGCAGCTTGCCGAACCGCCATGCGAACAGCAGGGTCATACCGATGATGGCCGACTGACACAGATACAGCGGCACATCCATCGCCGCCTTGTTCTCCGGCACGAATCCGAAGACCATGACCCACACGTTCTGCATCCCCCGGCCCAGCGCGGGCATGATCAGGAGGAAAGCGGTCGATGCCATCCACCAGCCGTGATCGGCGGGCGATTTGCGCGTCACGATCGCCATTCCCACCGCGGCCGCAAAGGCGGTGATCAGCAGCATCTCGCTCTGCATGATCCAGAAGAAGAACCACGGTTCCAACGGCCCCCAATCCTGCGGATTGTCGCGAGCCGAGTTGGCGTAGATAATGTCGCGGAACAGCTGCGAGACCGACAGCAGGATCATCGCGCCTGCCAGCAAGAGCCCGAACAGGCCCCACGTCCGGTGCGCCGCGACCTGTCCCTTGGCGACAAACCGCGGCTGGAGGATCAGAAAGGCGTACCAGGCGGTCGCGTTCCAATAGTGGACGTGCACCGCCCAGGTGTTGCTGGCGAAGTCACCCCAGTAATCCATGGCGATGCCGAGCTGCATGATCACCATTACGGCGATCATCCAGATCCATAGCGGCCGCAGATTTTCCATGCCCTGTCCCCCGGGCGAATGGGTATCACAGGCAGGAGTAGCCGCCAAATGCACACTGGTTGGAGAAAGGCAGGACAATCAGATCGCGTACCAGAGGATCAGGCGCGAAAGTCAGGGGTGGGATCTGGCTTCCTGCCTATTGCTGCTAGCCTTGGCATGCGCCATCATGCGGTGATGAAAGCACTTCTTGCAGTTCTTGCGCTCGGAACGGGAGCGCCAACCTTGGCGCAAACCTCAGAGCAAACCGCAGTCATGCAGGCGATAGAGGCGGCTGTCCTGCTGCCCGAGGGAGCGGGCGAACTCGCTGAGTATTCCCGCAACTACGCGGCCGGGCCGGATGGCAAGGTCTTGGCATTCTATGTCATCCCGTTCGAGACCTTGATCACCGATGAAGACGTCGGATGCGAGGTGATGCTCGAGGACCTTGAATCGCGCCCTTGCACGGATGAGGAAGTGGCAGAGATGGTCCGCGACGACCTGGCTCGCGCGGAAAGAATGGGCAAGGCGGGCCAGTCGCGCTGGTTCGACAGCTATGGCGAATTGCCTCTCGTTCTTGATGGCGGGTGTAACTTCATCGAGATCATCTACGATCCGAAGACCAAGCGGATCGAGCGCGCAGAGTGCAACGGATACGCGTGACGTCTCGCCCCTCGTCATCCCAGCGCAAGCTGGGACCTTGGGCGGCAAGCGTTGCCCTGTGAGGCTCGAGGCCCCAGCTTGCGCTGGGGTGACGGGGATGTGGGACGCAATCCCCCCTCCTCTTAAGAGGAGGGGCGCGAGACTTGCGAGCTTGCTCGCTAGTCGCAGCGGGGTGGTGCCTTGCGGCAGCGCGAGTGCCTTCGGCCCGCGCCACCACCCCCGACCCCTCCTCTGAAGAGGAGGGGAGAAGGTTTACCCCACAAACGCCCGCTCGATCACAAACTGACCCGGCTTGTTGTTCGCGCCTTCCTCAAACCCGCGGCGCTCCAGATCCGCCGCGTGGTCCTTGATCATCGCCATCGAGCCGCACAGCATCACGCGGTCCTCGTCGGGCACAAACCGCTGCGGGCCCTTGCTCTGCTCGAACAATCGCCCATCGTCGATCAGCGCCTGGATGCGTCCCTGCGTGCGGAAGGGTTCGCGGGTCACGGTGGGGACGTAGATCATCTTCGCGCGGTCTTCGTCTTCGAGCAGCGGGTCGCCTTCGAGCTTCGATTCCAGCAGCTCGCGATAGGCCAGTTCGTTCACGTTGCGCACCGAGTGGACGACGATTACTTCCTCGAACATCCCGTAAACCTCGGGATCGCGCACGAGGCTCATGAAGGGGGCAAGGCCGGTGCCGGTCGAGAGCATGAAGAGGCGCTTGCCCGGCAGCAGCGCGTCGGTCACCAGCGTGCCGGTCGGCTTCTTGCCGAGGTAGATGGGGTCACCGACCCGAATGTGTTGGAGCCGCGAGGTCAGGGGGCCGTCCTGCACCTTGATCGACAGGAATTCCAGCTCCTCGGCGTAGGACGGCGAGGCGACCGAATAGGCGCGCAGCAGCGGCTTGCCGTTATCGCCCGGCAGGCCGATCATCACGAACTCGCCCGAGCGGAAGCGGAAAGCCGCGGGGCGCGTCATCTTGAGGCTGAAGAGGCCATCGCACCAGTGGTGGACATCGGTGATGGTCTCGACGGAAAGCGCCGCGCTTTCGGTGAACTGGTCGCGGGTGAGAGCGGTTTGGGTCAAGACAGGCCTCGGATACAGGGGTGCGCCGTCCGGGAAGGGCGGCCAGATTGGCGGCGCAAATGGACGCTTCGGCCCCGCGCTTCAAGACAGATTAGCGATAGGGCGTGAAAGCGGGCCTTGATCGCGCGCAAATCGGGCAAAGGTCAGTTCCAGCCCGCCGCGTTGAGCAATTCGACCGCGCGGGCCTGGTTCTTCCCGATCTCGGCGGCGCTCAGGGTGTCCGCCTTGAAGCTGCCGAGCTTCTCGACCGCCGAGGTCGGCGCGACGCCCTTGGCGGCGGGGTATTCGTTGTTGCCGTTGGCCAGCACCTGCTGCGCCTTGTCCGAGGCGAGGTATTCGAGGAACTTCACCGCGTTTGCGCGATTGGGCGCGGTCTTGACCAGCCCGGCGCCGCTCATGTTGACATGGGTGCCGGTGGTGGCCTGGTTGGGGAAGATGATGCCGACGGCGTCCAGCACCTTCCTCTTCTCCGGCGTGTCGAAGCGCGCGAGGTAGTAGGTGTTGACCAGCGAGATGTCGCACTCACCTGCCGCCACGGCCTCGATGTTCGACATGTCGTTGCCCTGCGGCGGGCGCTGGAAATTGGCGACGACGCCCTTGGCCCAGGCGGCCGCCTTGGCCTCTCCGTCATGCGATATCATGCTCGCGAGGAGCGCGATGTTGTAGACGCTGGAGGAGGAGCGCATGCAGATGCGGCCCCGGAACTCCGGCTTGGCGAGGTGCTCGTAATTGACGAGGCCTTGCGGCGCGCCCTTGGCCTTGTTGTAGATGATGATCCGCGCGCGGGTGGTCAGCGCGAACCAGCGGTTCTGCGGATCGCGCAGGTTGGCGGGGATGCGTTCCGCCAGCACCTTCGAATCGACCGGAGCGAGGAAACCCGCCTCCTCGGCGCGCCACAGGCGCCCGGCGTCGACCGTGACGAACAGGTCGGCCTGGCTGTATTCGCCCTCGGCCGCGATCCGCTCGATCAGCGCGTCGGCATCGGCTTCGAGGCGGTTGACCTTGATCCCGCTGGTGCAGGTGAAGTCTTCGTAGAGCGCAAGATCGGTGTCGTAGTGGCGCGAGGTGTAGACGTTGACCATGCCCGCGGGCGCGGCGCAGGCGGTTTTGCTCTCGCCCCCGCCCTCACCGGCGCAGGCGGACAGGGCAGCCAGAGCGGCGCTGGCGATGGCGGCGAGGAACAGGTGCTTCATGGGAGAAAGGCTTTCGCGGGAGTAGTATTTGCGAATGACTTGCAATATTATCGCTCGCCGCGCAAGCCCTATGAGCGCAGGAATGCCCGCACGCTCCCGGGATCGGGGATGACGCTGTAGGCCTTCTCGGGATCGACCGGCAGCACGGTCTCGACCGTGATCGCCGCCCCGTCCGCACCATCAAGTAACACGCGGTTCCTCGGCCCCAGCAGGTGAATGTCGCGCACCCGCCCGCCGCGCACATCGGCGACGGGCACCAGGCGGTCGGCCTGCACCAGCAGATCGAGGCGGCTCGCCCCCTCGGGCAATTCGCCATTGAGGCTCTCGAACGGCCACAGCCCGAAAGCGGTATCGAGTCCGCCCTCCGCGACCATCCCCGGCACCACCTGCGCACCGCTGAAAATCGCGCCGACGGCGGCGGTAGCGGGGGCCTCGTGCAGTTCCAATGGCGTGCCGAACTGGACGATCCGCCCCGCTTCCATCACCGCGATCCGGTCGCCGATGTCGAGCGCCTCGGCCGGGTCATGGGTGACCAGCACCACGGTCGATCCCGCCTCGCGCAGCAGGATGCGGCATTCGCGGCGGAGGCTCCGGCGCAGCACGATGTCGACGCTGGCGAAGGGCTCGTCCATCAGCAGCACTTGCGGTTCGGGCGCCATCGCCCGGGCGAGCGCGGCGCGCTGCTGCTGGCCGCCCGAAAGTTCGTGAGGGAAGCGCGCGCCCATCCCGGCGAGGCCGACCTTGGCGAGCCATGCGTCGGCCTCCCCGCGCCGCTCGCGCGGCAGGCCGAAGGCGACGTTGGCGGCCAGCGTCATGTGCGGGAACAGCGCGCCGTCCTGAAACACGAGGCCGACAGGGCGCGCTTCGGGCGGGGGATTGTGCACGGGGTCGGCCAGCACCTCATCGCCCAGCGCGATCTCGCCCTGCTGGACGCGCAGCAAGCCCGCCGCGAGCCCCAAAAGCGTTGACTTCCCGCAACCCGACGCGCCAAGCAGGCAGGTGATCTCCCCCGCGGGCGCGGTGAAGCTCACGTCCACCAGCGCCTGCACCGCACCGTAAGCATGGGCAATATGTCGAAATTCGAGGCTCAATGGCGCTGTCCGCAAATCTACCGGTAGGCCGCCTTAGGCGAACTGCCAGCGGGGCTGCAAGCGGGGCTGCTGGCGGAAGGGGCTGGACGCTGGGCGCGCTGGCGCTCGCCGCACTGGTCGGCATGCCGATCGCTGCAATCGCGTGGGCTGCGATCGGCGGCGGGGGCGAGTCCATCGCCGCGCTCGCGGACACCGTGCTACCCACCTACATCGCCAACACCGCTGCGCTGATGGCACTGGCGGGCGGGATCGCCGCCGTGACGGGGACCGGATGCGCATGGCTTGTCGCCGCCACGCGCTTTCCGGGGCGGCGGGTGCTGAGCTGGGCGCTGGTGCTGCCGCTGGCGCTGCCCGCCTATCTCGCGGCCTATATCTATGCGGGCCTGCTCGACTTTGCCGGGCCGGTGCAGAGCGCACTGCGCTCAGGCATGGGATGGGGGCCAGGCGACTACTGGTTCCCCGACATCCGCTCGCTCGGCGGGGGAGCCTTCGTGCTCGGCTTCGTGCTCTATCCTTACGTCTACCTTCTCGCGCGCACCGCCTTTGCCACCCAGAGCCGCACCCAGTTCCGCGCCGCGCGCAGCCTCGGCGCTGCGCCGGCCCGCGCCTTCTGGCGCGTCGCCCTTCCCGCCGCGCGCCCGGCCATTGCAGGCGGCCTTGCGCTGGTGCTGATGGAGGTGCTCGCCGATTTCGGGGTCGCCGAGTATTTCGCCATCCCGACCTTTTCGACCGGCATCTTCCGGAGCTGGCTGGCGATGGGCGACAAGCCCGCCGCCCTCAAGCTCGCCGCCGTCATGCTGGTCTTCGTGATCGCGCTGGTCGCGTGGGAGGCGCACACAAGGCGCGGGCGCAGCGACAGCCGTGACGGGCTTGCCGCACGCGACACCGACGAGCCGCTGGTGCACCTCTCGGGCCCCGGCAAGGCGCTCGCGTTCCTTGCCTGCCTTGCCCCCGTGCTGATCGGTTTCGTCGTGCCCGCAGGCTATCTGGTGAGCCTCGCCATGACCCCGACAGCGCAGGCCGCAGCGGGCGAGCTTGCGACCTATCTGCGCGCCAGCCTGTGGCTCGGCTGCGTGGCGGCGGCGCTGTGCGTGGCTGCCGCGCTGCTGCTCGCCTTCGCCCGCGCGCGCTCGGGCTCGCGGGTGACGGCGGGCGCAATCCGGCTGGCGACGCTGGGCTATGCCCTGCCCGGCGCGCTGCTGGCGGTGGGCCTGCTGGCACCGCTCGGAGCCTTCGACATCGCTCTCACCCGCTTCGCCCGCGACAGTCTCGGGTGGCAGGGAGGCCTGCTGCTTACGGGCACCAGCGCGGTGCTGGTCTATGCGCTGGGCGTGCGGTTCATGACGGTCGCCTACAACACGGTGAACGGAGGGCTCGCGCGCATTCCCCCCGCCCTCGACGCCGCCGCGCGGAGCCTTGGCGCCGGGCCCTCGCGGGTGCTGGCGCGGATCTACGCCCCGCTCCTCGCCCCGAGCCTTGCGGGCGCCGCAGCCCTCGTTTTCATCGACACCCTGCGCGAGCTTCCCGCCACGCTGATCCTGCGCCCCTTCAACCTCGAAACCCTCGCCACCCGGACTTACCGCCTCGCGGGCGATGAGCGGCTGGTCGAAGCCGCGATCCCCGCGCTGATTTTGCTTAGCGCGGGGCTGCTGCCCGTTCTCGTCCTGAACCGCTTAGGGAAGCGATAGGTCAAACTGTCCAGCCAGCCTGTCACTTCCGCTTGTCCAAATCGCCCGGAAGGTTCACAAGCGTTAGGAATGGCACGCTTCCCCTTCTCCGCAATCGTCGGTCAGGACGAGATGAAACAGGCCCTGCTGATCGCGGCGGTCGACCCTTCGATTGGCGGGGTGATGGTGTTCGGCGACCGGGGCACCGGCAAGAGCACCGCCGCGCGCGCGCTTGCCGGGCTGTTGCCGCCGATCATGGCCGCCGAAGGCTGCCCCTATGGCGCCTCCAAAGAGGATCAGGCCCGCTATCCCGAGGTCTGCGGACAGGGCAAGCTGGTCAAGCGCGCGGTGCCCTTCGTCGACATGCCGCTGGGCGCGACGGAAGACCGCGTGATCGGCAGCCTCGATCTGGAACGCGCGCTGCGTTCGGGCGAGAAGGCATTCGAGCCGGGCCTGCTCGCCAAGGCCCACCGCGGGTTCCTCTATATCGACGAGATCAACCTGCTTGAGGATCACCTCGTCGACCTGCTGCTCGATGTCGCCGCTTCGGGCGAGAACGTGGTCGAGCGCGAGGGCCTGTCGGTCCGCCACCCGGCCAAGTTCGTGCTGATCGGCAGCGGCAACCCCGAGGAGGGCGAATTGCGCCCGCAGCTGCTCGACCGCTTCGGGCTGTCGGTGGAGGTGCGCAGCCCCAAGGACATCGAGGTGCGCATCCAGATCATGCGGCTGGTCGCCGAGAACGAGCGCGATCCCGAAAGTTTCGCCGCGCGCTGGGCAGGCGAGGACGAAGCGATCCTCAAGCGCGTCGCCAAGGGCAAGGCGCGGCTCGCCAAGCTTGAAGCGGGCGAGGATGTGCTGCGCGATGCCGCCGAACTGTGCTTGGCGGTCGGCGCCGATGGCCTGCGCGGCGAGCTCACGCTGATGCGTGCTGCGCGGGCGCTGGCGGCGCTGGAAGGCGCAAAGAAGGTCACCCGCAAGCACCTGATCGCCATCGCCCCCTCGGCGCTGCGCCACCGGCTGCGGCGTGACGTGCTCGACGAGACCGGCTCGACGGTGCGCATCACCCGGGCGATTGCCGAGCTGTTCGGATGACGCTGCTCCCCGCCGCCGCCGCCGATCCGCTGGAAGACGCGGTGCTGGCGGCGCGGCTGTTCGCGCTGGCCCCGCAGGTCTTCAAGGGGATGGTTCTGCGCGGCTCCAGCCCCGCGCGCGAGGCGCTGGTTGCGGCGCTGGGCGAGGCCCTGCCGCTGCGCCGACTGCCCGGCCACGTCGATGACGAGCGGCTGCTGGGCGGAATCGATCTTGCCGCCAGTCTGTCCGCCGGAAGGCCCATGCGCCAGACCGGGCTGATCGAGGAAGCGCGCGGCGGTGCCTTGATCGCGGGCATGGCCGAGCGGATGGACGGCAGCATCGCGGGGCGGTTGGCGCAGGCTTTGGACGAAGGCAGTGCCGCGCTGGTTCTGCTCGACGATGCGGCGGAGCCCGAGGAGGCCCCGCCCGCAAGCCTGACCGAAAGGCTGGCCTTCGCCTGCGACCTCACCCACTCCCGCCGTTGGCAGGGCGTCACCCTCACCCCGCCCGCAGGCGCGCTGGCGCAAGTCGCGCCGCTCGACGATGCCGCACTTGGCGCGCTGGCTGCGACGGCAGAGGCGCTCGGGGTCGACAGCTTGCGTGCCCTTATCCACGCAGGCGAGGCCGCGCGGGGGCTTGCGGCGCTGGGCGGGCGCTCGGTTACGAACACATCCGATCATGCGGGTGCGGTGCGGCTTGTGCTTGCCCCGCGCGCCACCCGCCTTCCCCCGCAGGAAGCCCCGGAGCCCGCGCCCGCATGATCGGATG
>JACESM010000087.1 GCA_013911835.1 Porphyrobacter sp.
CCGGCGAGCAGCCCCACCAATGCCGCTGGCGAGGACGCCGCGGCGATGGACATCGTCACATTGCCGGTCCAGCAATGCCACTCTATCTGCCCCGGCTGCGACAGGTCGATTTCGGTGTAATAGCCTTCTTCCCCTGCCTCCCATCCCGTCAGCGACAGAAAATAGTTGGCCGACGACAGAATGGTGGGTTCGGGATAATTGGTGGTCCAGTAATCGCCGCCCGCAAAGGAGCCATCAATGCTCATGAGATCGGTGAGCGGTGTTCCCGGTTCCCGGCCCACGCCCGGCTCGCTCGTCCACATCGGCCAGCGCCGGCCATTGAGCGCGAGATGGCTCATCTGCTCTCCGCCGCCCCAGAAAATCTCGTCAGGCCCGGTCAACAGCCGCAGCGAAATCCGATCAAAGCCGGGGTCGGTCGTATACGCCGTCAACAGCGGCCCCGGCTCCGCGGATAGCACGGTCATCGCGATGGTCAGTTCGCTCGGACCGCCGGGCTCACTGGCCAGCCCGATGGAGCTGAAGCCCTGGTCCGGGTCCATGTGATTCTCGACCACATGGCACGGGATGCGCGACTCGCGCGGGGCATCCGCCAGTCGGAAGTTCCCGCGCACCATGGTGATGTCCGGATCACCCTTGGCGATGCGGAACGCCGGGGCTGCGACCCGATGGCGCAGGATCACACGATCCCCCAGCAGCAGATCAAAGCCGCCGCCGCCATCCTCCGGGCCAATCACCACCAACCGCGCCGCCACGTCGCCCCTCTCTCGATCCGCCACCCTGTTGCAGGAAAGCATCACTTCTGCAGCACGGCAAACTCTGCACCGCGCTCATGTGACACCGCTTGACATACGGCAGCGGAAAGCGCAACCCGGAGCCTGAAAGATTGACCATGCGGGAGATGATCACAGCCATCGCCCCAAGAGTTGATCACATAACAGGGGAGAGAACTGTGATGTCCACCACCACTCGAATTGCGCTCAAGGCGCTCGCCATTTCCGCCAGCTCGCTGGCGTTGATGCACACGGCTCCGGCCATGGCGCAGGTCGAAGAAATCATCGTCACCGCCCAGAAAGTCGAGGAAAACGTCCAGGACGTGCCGATCGCGATCACCGCGGTTTCGGGTGACCGGCTGCAACAGGCGGGCGTCATCAGCCTCGAAAACATCAGCACGGTCGTGCCCTCGGTGACCTTCCGCAAGGGCACCACCAGCGCCAACAGCGCGATCGTGATGCGCGGCGTGGGCACGATCAGCTTCTCGGTCGCGGCCGAGCCGTCTGTGTCCACCGTTGTCGACGGCGTGGTGCTCAGCCGTTCGGGTCAGGCCTTTGCCGACCTCATCGACATCCAGCGGCTTGAAGTCCTGCGCGGGCCGCAGGGCACGCTGTTCGGCCGCAATGCGAGCGCCGGCCTCGTCAACATCGTCTCCAAGGGCGGCACCGATGACTTCCAGGCCGAAGTCAACGCCGACTGGTTCGAGGGCGAGGAATACCGCCTGCGCGCCGCGATCAGCGGCCCGATCGCCGAGAACCTGAGCGCCCGGCTGACCGGCTTCTACGGAACTTTCGATGGCAACATCACCAACATCTTCGGCGGGCAGAACAACACGATCAACGGCTACGAGCGTTACGGCGTGCGCGGCATCGTGGATTACGATGACGGCGGCAACAAGGTCCGCCTGATCGCAGATTACTACAAGGCCGACGATGATTGCTGCGTCGACGTGACCGGCGCGAGCCGCGGTGCGGTGCAGGATGCCCTGCTGGCGCTGCCGGGCGGCGTGGCGCTGGGCGAGAACCAGCGCTTCGTCAACAACGACCTCGTCACCAGCACCGAGGACGAGCAGTGGAGCCTCACCGGCACCGGCGATTTCGACATTACCGACACCCACACGCTGAGCGTCGTGCTGGGCTATCGCAACTGGTTCAACCGCGAGCTGCGCGAGGGGGATTTCCTGCCGCGCGCAATCGTCGGCGCGGGCCAGCTGCACGATGACGGGGTGGTCAGAACCGAACAGGTCTCAGCCGAAATCCGCCTCGCTTCGGACCAGACCAAGGCGTTCCGCTATCAGGTTGGCGCCTTTGCTTGGCAATCGGACAACACGCAGGATTTCACCCGCCGCAACATCACCTGCACCACCTCGACCCTCGCGGCGCTGCCGGGCGGAGCGATCCCGTGCAATCTCAATGACACCGTCAACACGCTGTTCCCCTTCGCAACGTCGCGCAGCGAAGTGCGTTCGGTGAACTACGCGCTGTTCGGCCAGGCGACCTATGATATCACCGAGCAGCTCGCGCTGACCGGCGGGCTGCGCTACACTTGGGATGATCTCGAATTCGTCCACATCCGCGCGCCGGGCGCCAACGCCACCACCGGCCTGCCCGCGACCGGCCCCGGCGTGGTCGCCAACCCGGCCGGCGGCCTTGTCGCCAATGGCGGCAACGGCACCAACATCAGCCGGGGCAGCACCACCAACGGCAATCTCTCGGGCCGCGCCGCGATCGAGTTCAAGCCGACCGAGGACATCCTCCTCTACGGCTCCTACACCCGCGGCTACAAGGGCCCGGCCTTCAACGTGTTCTTCAACCACACCGCCCCCAACAACGCGGTGCCGATCGACGAGGAGCTGTCGGACAGCTTCGAGATCGGGGTGAAGTCGCAGTTCCTCGACAATCGCGTGCAGCTCAACGTCGCGGCCTTCACCGTCGAGTATGACGGCTTCCAGGCGAACAACTTCATCGTCGTGAACGGCGCGACGATCTCGAACCTGACCAATGCGGGCACGGTGAAGAGCGAGGGCTTCGAGGCCGACCTCATCGTCAACCCGATCGACGGGCTCAACCTGCGCGCGAGCGCGGCCTATGCCGACGCGCGGGTCAAGGAATTCAACCCCAACCCCACCACCAACGCGCCCGACGCGCGCAACGGCACCGTTCTGCCGCTCGCGCCGGAGTTCGTCTACACCATCGGCGGGGACTACACCCGCGAGCTCGGGCCGGTGACGCTCTACCTCAACACCGATTACCGCCACACCAGCACGCAGTTTTCGGACCTCGGGGAATCGGCCGCTACCCGGATCGATCCCTACGGCATCTGGAACGCCTCGATCGGCCTGTCGGACCCGGACGACAAGTACCGCGTGACCTTCCACGCCCGCAACATCGCGGATGAAAGCTACGTGCTGCTCAACATCGAAGGCGGCCGCCGCTTGCAGATCCCGCGCGATGCGGACCGCTACTTCGGCGTGTCGCTGCGCGTGCGCACCCGCTGATCCGCTGACCCGCGTGGCAGCGTGAAATGAAATCGGGCCGTCGGAGCGATCCGGCGGCCCTTTTCGTCCCCGCGCTTGCTCTTGCCCACCGTGCCCCGTTAGGAACCCGTGATGGCCGCAGACACCCCCTCCTCCATCGCCCCGCGCCTGCGCTGGAGCCTGTTCACGGTGCTGTGCATCGCGGGGGTGTTCAACGCGATGGACCGCCCGATCATCGCGATCCTCAAACCCGACATGATGGAAGATTTCGGCTGGACCGACAGCGACTTCGGCGATCTTGCCGCGGTCACGCAGTTCTCGGCCGCCTTCGCTTTCCTGTTCACCGGCTGGCTCGTCGACCGGCTCGGGGTCAACCGTTCGATGCAGGTGGGTGCTTCGGCCTGGAGCCTTGCCGCCATGGCCCATGGCTGGGCCTTGAGCACATGGCAGGTGGTCGCCGCAAGGGTCGGGCTGGGCGTGACCGAGGCGGTGCAGACGCCGCTCACCATCAAGACCGTCGCGACGCTGTTCCCGCCCGACAAGCGCAGCTTCGCCTTCGGCTTTGCGACGATGCTGGCGGGCGCGGGGACGATTGCGATGCCTTTCGTCATCCCGGCGCTGGCGCTGGCCGTGGGCTGGCGCGGGGCGCTGGTGGCGGGCGGGATCGGCGGCTTCGTGTCCTTGCTCGCGTGGATGTGGCTGGCGCGCGGGGTTGCGGGCCTCAATGCCGCAGCCGCCACGGAAACGACTGCCGTCGGGGCCGCAGGCGCGCCTTACGGCGCGATCCTGCTTAACCGCCAGACCTGGGCGATTGTTGTCGCCAAGGCCTTGAGCGACATGACCTGGTGGTTCATCAATTTCTGGCTCGCCGACTATTACCGCAAGCAATTCGGGCTTTCGACGCTGGAGCTTGCGGTGCCGCTCGCCATCGCCTTTGCCGGATCGGGGCTTGGCGCGCTGCTGGCCGGGTGGGTCTCGACCCGGCTGCTCGAGGCAGGCTGGAGCCCCAACCGCGTGCGCAAGGGTGTGATGCTGGTCTGCGCGGCTGTAGTCGCGCCGCTGCCGCTGGTGCTCCAGCTGGGCGGTTTCTGGCCGGTGGCGGTGATGATCGGCGTCGTCATGGCCGGGCACCAGGGCTTCTCGCTCTCGCTGTTCTCGACCATCACCGATGTCGTGCCGGGCGAGAAGGTTGGGCGGGTGACGGCCTTCGGCGCCTTCATGGGCAATATGGGCGGGGTGGCGATCAGCCTCGTCGCGGGCCGCGTGCTCGATGCGGGGCTGGGCTACGGGCCGCTGTTCGCCTTCGCGGCGGCATCCTACCTGATTGCGCTGGCGTGGTTCCAGCTGCTGCTCCCCGAGATTCGCCGCCCCGAAACCGTCGACGCACTGTTTGACTGACACCCAGCGCGGTTGCATTGAGGCGGGGCGCGCGATAGGGATATGACACCGTGAGACACAAGGCAGCATAACGCAGCATGACGCGCGCGCCGCGCCCCGATTTCGAAGCCTATGCCGGCGACCTGTTCGGCGAGATCATGCTCGCCGATAGCACGGCGGTCGCCAAGGCCGACCGCAAGCCGCTTTCACGCTTCGTCCCCGGCCTTGCCATCTGCGCCATCGCGGGCGCTGCGGCGGCATGGCTTGCGCAGAATTACGGGGTGCCGATCATTCTGGCGGGACTGCTGATCGGGCTTGCGGTCAACTTTGCCGCCGCCGATCCGCGCACGCATGACGGGCTCGATGCGGCCAGCCGCCATGGCCTGCGCGCCGGGATCGTGCTGCTCGGGTTTCAGGTCACCGCGATGCAGGTCGCGGCGATGGGGATCGTGCCTTTCGCCGGGCTCGCGCTGGTCATGGCCTCCGCGCTGATCGCTGCGCTGGCCGCCGCGCGCGCGACCGGGCAGAGCCCCGCGATCGGCCTGCTCGGCGGCGGTGCCACGGCGATCTGCGGAGCCTCGGCCGCGCTTGCACTCTATGGCGTGATCGGGCGCGAGCGGATCGACCAGGCGCTCTTCACCCTCACCCTCGTGATCCTTGCCGCCGCCAGCGCCATCGCGCTCGTCACCTATCCGCCGCTGACGACCATGCTCGGCTTCACCGATGCGCAGGCGGGGTTCCTTGTCGGCGCCTCCATCCATGACGTCGCGCAGGCGATCGGTGCGGGCTTCGCGGTGTCGGACGCAGCGGGCGCGCAGGCTACCGTCGTGAAGCTCACCCGCGTCGCATTGCTCGCCCCGCTGGTGACGCTTGCTGCCTTGTGGATCGCGCGCGTCCAGCCGCTGCCCGCCGGGGTCGGCCGCGCGCGCGTGCCGGTGCTGCCGGGCTTCATTCTCGCCTTCCTCGCGCTGGTGGGGGTGAACTCGCTTGTCCCGGTGCCGCCCGCCATCGCCGCTCATGCGCTGACTTTGTCGAAGACATTGCTGCTGCTCGCGGTTACGGCGACCGCGATGCGCACCCGCACCGATCTGCTACTGGGCCTCGGCTGGCGGGCGGTGATGCCGGTGCTGGCGGCGACCATCGCTTCGCTGGTGACGGCGCTCGCCTTTGCGCAGTGGGTGATCTGATGGAGACGGTGTTCGACCTTGCGGTGATCGGCGGCGGCGTCAACGGCGCGGGGATCGCGCGCGATGCCGCCGGGCGCGGGGCCAAGGTGCTGCTGCTCGAGCGGGGCGATCTGGCGGAGGGCACCTCGTCCAACTCCACCAAGCTGATCCACGGCGGGCTGCGCTACCTTGAGCATTACGAGTTCGCTCTGGTGCGCGAGTCCCTGTCCGAGCGCGAGGTGCTGTGGGGGATCGCGCCGCACATCATCTGGCCGCTGCGCTTCATCCTCCCACACCGCCCCGGCCTGCGCCCGCGCTGGCTGCTGCGGCTGGGGCTGTTTCTCTATGACCATATCGGCGGGCGCAAGCGGCTTCCGGCGGCAGAGGGCGTCGACCTGACGAAGCACCCGGCGGGCGCGCCGCTCAAGAGCGAATACACCCGCGCTTTCGCCTATTCCGATGGCTGGGTGGATGATGCGCGGCTGGTGGTGCTCAACGCGCGCGATGCGGCGGATCGCGGGGCCGAGGTGCGCACCCGCTGCGAGGTGACCGCGCTGGCCCGCGAAGGCGATCTCTGGCGGATCGAGGCCGGGGCTGAGACCTTCCGCGCCCGCGCCGTTGTCAATGCGGCTGGGCCGAGGGTGCTCGACCTGCTGGGCCGCGCGGGTGAGCCTTCGGCGCAGAAGATGCGCCTTGTGCGCGGCTCGCACATCGTGGTGCGCAAGCTGTTCGACCACGACTACGCCTATTTCTTCCAGCTGCCCGACGGGCGGATCTTCTTCGCCATCCCCTACGAGAGCGACTTCACCCTGATCGGCACCACCGATGTCGATCACAAGGCGGGGCTCGATGAAGTGAAGGCGAGCCCCGAAGAAATCGCTTATCTGTGCGAGGGGGCCTCCGAATATTTCCGCACAGCCGTCACGCCAGACCATGTGGTGTGGACCTATTCCGGCGTGCGCCCGCTGGTTGATGACGGATCGGGCAAGCCCGAGGCGGCGACGCGCGGCTACCGCTTCGAGATCGATGGCGGGGCAGATGGCACCCCGGCGTTGCTGTCGGTGTTCGGCGGCAAGATCACCACCTATCGCCACCTTGCTGCCGAGGCGGTGGACGAACTCGCGCCCTTCCTCCCGGCCTTGCAGGGCAGCGACTGGACAGGCACCGCCCCGCTCCCCGGCGGCGATTTCGGCATGACCGAGGCGGGCGCGAAGATAGCGGAGCTGGCGGCGCGCTACCCCTTCCTCTCGCCCGCTCAGGCGCAACGCCTGATCCGCCTCTACGGCACCTGCGCCTTTGCCGTGCTTGGGGATGCGACGACCCGTGCCGACCTTGGCGAGGATTTCGGCCACGGGCTGACCGCTGCCGAGGTCGATTACCTGATGCGCACCGAATGGGCGCAGGAGCCCGACGATATCCTGTGGCGCCGCACCAAGCTGGGCCTGCATTTCACCGAGGCCGAAACCGCCCGCCTCGCCGCCTATCTCACCGAAAGGACACGTCCCCAATGACCCGAATCGTAGCCCTGGGCGGCACGGTCAACCCCGGCTCCTCGACCGAACAGGCGCTGCGTCTGGCCGGGACCATCGCTGCAGGCGAGGGGGCCGAGGTGACGGTGTTCGGCGGCGAATACCTTTCCGCCCTGCCACATTATCGCGGGCCCGGCCACAATGCGTCGTGGGGCGCGGAGATGGTCGAGGCGGTGCGCGCAGCGGACGGGCTGCTGGTGGCCGCGCCCGGCTATCACGGCACCATATCGGGCGTGGTCAAGAACGCGCTCGATTACCTTGAGGATCTCGCGCGCGATGAACGCCCCTACTTGGATGGCCGCGCGGTCGGGCTGATCGCCACGGCCTTCGGCGATCAGGCCTCGATGAGCACCCTGCTCACCATGCGCGCGATCACCCATGCGCTGCGCGGCTGGCCCACGCCGATGGGGGCAACCATCCGCACCTATCAGGGCATGTTCTCGCCCGACGGCGAATGCCTTGACGAACGCGCGCGCGGGCAGATCGAACTGGTCGGCAAGCAGGTGGTGCTCGGCGCGAAGAGCTTCGCTGCCGGAAGGGACCTTGCGTGATGAGCGCCGGGGTCGACACCGGCTTGGAGGCCGCGCTGGAAGCGATTGCCGCGGGGCGGATCGTCGTCATCGCCGGTGACCGGCTGCGCGGCGGGGACATCGACCTGATGTGCGCCGCCAGCCATGTGACGCCCGAAGCGATCAACTTCATGGCCACCCACGGGCGCGGCCTCATCTGCCTCGCAGTGACGCCCGAGCGGGCGCAGCAGCTTGGCCTCAGCCTCGTCAACCCCGGCACAGCGCGCCAGACCGGGCGGCCTTTCGCCCGCTCGATCGAGGCGGCCGAGGGCGTCTCGACCGGTATCTCCGCCGCCGACCGCGCACATACGGTGCGCGTCGCCATCGCCGATGGCGCGACCAACGCCCACATCCATTCCCCCGGCCATGTCTTCCCGCTGATCGCGCGCCCCGGCGGGGTGCTGGAACGCGCTTCGGCCTGCGAGGCCTCGATTGACCTTGCGAAGGCAGCGGGCGCGGGCGATGCGGCGGTGATCTGCTCGATCATGCGCGACGATGGCGAGATGGCGCGGATCGACGATATCGGCGAACTGATTGCCGCGCACGGCCTCGCAGTGGCCGAGATCGGCGCGCTGATCGCACGGTTGGAGGGGGTGAAGGCATGAGCGGGACACGGCTGACACGGCGGGCACTGATTGCGGGAGCGGGAACGGCGGCGGTGGCCGCACCGGCGCTCGCCAAGCTTGGCGGGATGATCGACCTCGCGCTGCCCGGCGGGCCGAGCCTGCGCCCCACCACGCCAGCCTTCCCCGGCAAGGGCGAAATGATCGTGCAACGCATCCGCCCACCCCTGCTCGAGGCCCCGATGGAGGTGTTCCGCGAGGGGATCATCACTCCCAATGACCGGATGTTCGTGCGCTGGAACTGGCCGATGCCGACCGAGGTCAAGGCGGCCGGTCACCGGGTGGCGATCGGCGGGGCGGTGAAGAACGCCGTCTCCCTGACGCTGGAAGAAGTAGCCGCCGCTGGCGAGACGGTCGAAGTGGTCGCCATCAACCAGTGCGCAGGCAATGGCCGCGGCCTCTCGGAGCCGCGTGTCACCGGCACCCAGTGGGGCAACGGCGCGATGGGCTGCGCCAAGTGGACCGGGGTGCGCCTCAAGGACGTGCTCGCCAAGGCGGGCCTAGGCACCGGGGCCAAGCGTGTGCGCTTTGCCGGGCTCGACGTGCCGCTGACCGAGGGCGCGCCGCAGTTCATCAAGTCGCTGCCGATGGATATCGCGATGCGCGATGATGTGCTGGTCGCCTGGGCGATGAACGACGAGCCGCTCTCGATCCTCCACGGCTTCCCCTTGCGGATCGTGGTGCCGGGGTGGTTCTCGACCTATTGGGTCAAGATGCTCAGCACCATCGAGGTGCTGAGCGGCGAGGATGACAGCTATTACGTGGCCGATTCCTACCGCGTCCCTGCGCAGCCGATCACGCCTGAAGCCAAGGACTTCCCCACCGTCCCCATCACCGCCATGCCGCCGCGCGCCTTCATCACCAGCCATGCCGACGGCGAGGCCGTGTCGCTGGGCAAGCCGCTCACGCTGGAGGGCATTGCGATGGGCGGAGACGCCGCGCTCGAACGGGTCGATCTGGTCGGCAATGGCTGGGAAATCCCCTGCGATCTGGGGCCGGACGAGGGCGGGCCCTACGCCTTCCGCCGCTGGTCGGTGAAGCTGCCGCAGGTCGCGGGCGATTTCGCCGACGTCGGCGTGCGGGCGCGGAACGTGAACGGCGCGGTGCAGCCCGAGGCGCTGGTCTGGAACCCCTCAGGCTATGCCCGCAACGTGATCGAACGCATCACCCTGAGGGCGCAATGAGAGCCGCCGCCCTCATACTCGCGTTGGCACTGGCAAGCTGCGACAGCGCGCCCGAGATCGTCTTCAAGGACGCCAGCCTGACCCTGCCCGATGACCCGATCGACCTGCCCGAAGGCCCCGGACGCGATGCGGTGATCGAGAACTGCACCGCATGCCACTCGCCCTCGACCATGCTCCAGCAGCCCAAGGTCTCCGCTGAGAAGTGGGAGTCGATCGTGGGCAAGATGAAGAAGCTCTACAAGGCCCCGGTCGATGACGCGGCGGTGCCGGCGATCGTTGGCTACATGGTTCACGTGCAGAGCCAGCCCGAGGCCAAGCCCTAGCGGTTCGGGTGCCAGCCGGACGAGCGGGGGGCAACCCCGGCCGGCACCCGCGCTAGAGCACTTCCCGCCCATCCTGACCCGCCCTGATCGCGTCAGGAAGCCCGCTGGACAGGAGTGGCGCGCAGCGCGGGCCTGTCGGCCCCCGGGCAAGCGTCGCGACGCAGCCAGCGGGCTTCCTGACGCGACCCCGCAGGGGCGGGCCGCTTTTGGCCCATCGCGGCGTCTCTCCTCGCTCACTATGCGTTGGCATGGCTCGCTCGTCGTTCCTTGCGCTGGGCCAAAA
>JACESM010000088.1 GCA_013911835.1 Porphyrobacter sp.
GCTTGGGGGCGGGGGTCCAGGCGAAGGTGTCGAAATGCACCCAGTCGATCCCCTCTCCGACGAAGCGATCAAGGAACAGCCCCGCCACGCTCGCGCCCGCAAAGGGATTGGGCGCCGAGTTCGCCATGTCGGCAACGTCGGAGGAGAGGTATTCGCGGTAGGCCTCGTGCAAGGGCAGGCGCCAGGCGGGATCGTCATTCGCGCGGCCTGCGGCGAGGAAAGCCTCGGCGGTCTCGTCGCGGCGGGCGAAGAGGGCGGGGAGGTCCGGCCCCAGCGCCACCCGCGCCGCGCCCGTCAGGGTGGCGAAATCGACGATCAGATCGGGGTTCTCCTCCGAAGCGCGGGTCAGCGCGTCGCCGAGGATCAAGCGGCCTTCGGCATCGGTGTTGTCGATCTCGACCGTCAGGCCCTTGCGGGTCTTGAGGATGTCGCCCGGGCGGAAGGCATTGCCGGATATGGCGTTTTCGACCGCCGGGATCAGCAGATGCAGCCGCACCTTCAGCCGCGCGCCCATGATCAGCCCCGCCAGCGCCAGCGCATGGGCCGCGCCGCCCATGTCCTTCTTCATCAGCCGCATGCCGCTTGCCGGCTTGATGTCGAGCCCGCCGCTGTCGAAGCACACGCCCTTGCCGACCACCGCCAGCACCGGATGCGCCGGATCGCCCCAGACGAGGCTCATCAGTCGCGGCGCATGATGCCGCGCCGCCGCGCGCCCGACGGCGTGGACCATCGGATATTCCTGTTCGAGCTGATCGCCGCGCACCACGGTCAGCTCGGCCTTGTGCGCCTTGGCGAGCTTCTCGCACTCGGCCTCCAATGCGGCTGGCCCCATGTCCTCGGGGGGCGCGTTGACCAGATCGCGCAGCAGGCATTCTGCTTCCGCTTCAGCCACATAGCCATCAATCTGTCCGACCTGTCCGGTCAGAAGAACGCGCGGGCCCTGCGCTCCCCGCCCCCCGGCGTTGTCCTCGCTCTTGTAGCGGGCGAAGCGGTATTGCCCCGTGACCCACCCGAACATTGCCGGGCCGGGCTCCACGTTGGCCACCCGGTACACCCCTTCGGGCAGTTCCTCGGCGAGCTTGGCGAGGCACCATGCGCTGAGGCTCTCGGGGTTCGCGACGCCGCCGACCGCAAGCCACCCGTCGCCATCCGGGACAATCGCGGTCTGATACCCGCCGCCCTCGAATTTCTGCGCCGCAAGGGCAGCGCGCTGGACGGGCGAGAGCGCCTTGGCGAAGGCTTCGAAGCCGTCCTTGCCCACGAGGTGGATGGCGACGGCGTCTTCGCCGCGGTCGGGACGGATCAGGGCTTTGGCTTCATGCATTCGCGTTCCATAATCGCGCCCGCCCCGATGTCACCAGCAGATTCGGGCCGCGCGAGGGAATGACGTGATGACTGTTCGGCAAATGTTCCACGTGAAACATCGACCAATTGGCGACGACATGACAACCACGTGGCGACGACTGCACAGCGCCGCGCTGCTCGCGGCGCTGGCGATGTCGGCCTGGTTCGCAACCGCCGCCGCCGCGCAGGAGGAGGACGCCGCGCCGCCCCCGCCGCCGCCCGGCACCGTCACCTTCACCGACAACGAAACGCGAACCGTCGCCGGTTCCGAAGTCGCCCGCGGCTTCAGCTACACCTGGCCCGCCGAAGTCGCCGCCGTCCCCGCGCTGGTCCGCCGCTTCACCGCCGAGCGCGCCGAGCTGCTCGCCGAGCAGAAGATCGAATTCGCCGCGGGCCTGTCCATGGCCGAGCCCGATGGCTGCTTCGGCTGCAACCATGATCTGGCGCGCGACTGGTCGGTGTTCGCCAACACGCCGCGCTTTCTGGTGCTGCAGGGTAGCGGTTATGTCTACAGCGGCGGGGCCCACGGTAACATTGTTTTCGATGCGTTAGTGTGGGACCGGAAGGCTAAGAAAGCATTATATTCCAATTGGATGTTCCTCTCCGAGGGTGCCTTGCAAGCCGCGCTCGGCGCGCCGTGGTGCGCCGCGCTCAAGGCCGAACGTGCCGAGCGGCTGGGCGAGGAGGCGAGCGCCATCATGGACGAGGATGACATCTTCCCATGCCCGCCGATCGAAAACCTGCAGATCTACCCCGCCTCCTCCGACGGACAGCGCTTCGACCGCATCGAGCTGCTCGCCGCGCCCTATGTCGCAGGCTCCTATGCCGAAGGGGTCTATGAGGTAACGCTGCCCGTGACCCCGGCGGTGCTTGCCGCAATCAAGCCCCGTTACAAGGCGGCCTTCACGCTCGGGAAGTAGCATTTCGGGCGCGGGCGCGCTATGTAGGCGCAATGCACGATTATCAACTCGTTGACGGCGATACCACCGTCTACCGCGATGGCTCCATCAAGCTCCACACCCCTGCGGGCTTTGAGGGGATGCGCAAGGCGGGGCGCCTTGCCGCCGAGATCCTCGATGCGCTGGCCGATATGGTCAAGCCGGGGGTGACGACAGGCGCGCTCGACGACGCGATCCGGGGCATGATGCTCGATGCGGGCGCAGTGCCCGCGACGTTGGGCTACCGCGGCTATGCGCATTCCTCCTGCATCTCGATCAACCATGTGATCTGCCACGGGATTCCGGGCGACAAGGTGTTGAAGGATGGCGACATCCTCAACATCGATGTCACGCCTTTGGTAGATGGCTGGCACGGCGACACCAGCCGCATGTTCTACGCGGGCGAGCCGTCGCTGAAGGCGCGCAAGCTGGTCGAGGTGACCTATGAATGCATGATGCTCGGCATCGCGGCGGCCAAGCCCGGCGCGCGGCTGGGCGATATCGGCGCGGCAATCGAGGCGCACGCCAACCAGTTTCGTTATGGCGTGGTGCGCGAATTCTGCGGGCACGGGTTGGGACGCCTGTTCCACGACGCCCCCGAAGTCGTCCACGCCGCCCGCGCCGGGACCGGGCCGGAGCTGCGTCCCGGGATGTTTTTCACCATCGAGCCGATGATCAACCTCGGCAAGCCCTGGGCCAAGGTGCTGGGCGACGGCTGGACCGCTGTGACGCGCGACAAGTCGCTGAGCGCGCAGTTCGAGCATTCGATCGCGATCACGGAAGACGGCAACGAGATCTTCACGAAGAGCCCGACCGGGCGGGATTGCCCGCCTTATTGATACATTATGGCGTAGGGCTCTCCTCAAGCTTGTCGATCTTGGTCATTTCGACTTGGCACGTGTATCCACCGAGATGGCCAAAACTGCCGGGAAGCACTGCAATTCGACCAGTGCCAGATAACCAGTAACTGCCGCTTCCTTTATCATCAAACACGCGTGTCGGAACCGATGCTGAAGGTGCAAATTCAACCCAACATGTCTGTAAGGACCCGTCGACATTTAGGCGCATTGGGCAATTGCTCCGATCGTCACAGAGATTGATTGTGCTCGCCTCAAAAGCTGAGAAATATTTGCCAGAGACGCTGCGTTCTTCGCCGTACTGCGGAGTGGAGTAGTGTTCCAACCACGACTCCTCGCTGTCGAACGACAATAGCTTCGGTTCCCCGTTTCTTTGTTCGTTACAGCCGGCGATGATCAACAAGAGCCATGGCAGCGATCCCAGCGCGACGAGCTTATTCATCCAGCGACTCCCAAACAAATGCCACCCCGCCAGCCCCGTCCCGGGCTTGACCCGGGACCCAGCTTATCTTCTTCCTCGTTCCTGCGAAAGGAAGCGGGGGCCCGGGTCGGGCCCGGGGCGGGGTGTAAAGTCAGATGATCTGATCGAACAGGTCGTCCCAATCGGGATTGGTCTTCTCGATCAGGGCAATCTTCCAGTCGCGGTGCCAGCGCTTGACGCGGCGCTCGTGGTGCTTGGCTTCGATGATCGTCGGCAGAAACTCCGCCCAGACCAACCGCGTCAGACCATGCTCTGCGCAGAACTCCGATCCCGTCCCCATCCGGTGCTGGAAAATGCGCGCGGCGAGGTCGGTGGTTGAACCGACGTAGAGTGTGCCGCGATAGCGGTTGGTCATGATGTAGACCCAGCCCCCTCGGATTTCCCTGCCCATTGAGGTGATTAAGAAGGAGCGGGGTCCCGGGTCAAGCCCGGGACGGGGGAAGACGGGACCTATGCACCTTCCCCGCCCCGGGCTTGACCCGGGACCCCGCTTCCTTGGACGCTACCCCTCCCGCGCCGCCCTGATCGCGGCCCCGGCGGCGAAGGGGGCGATGGCCACCAGCCCGAGGCTTATTGCTCCAACGAAGCCGAGGCTCACAGGATCCTCCCGGGCGAGCGCACCTGCGCCGAAAATCAGGATGGGGAGGGCGAGGGGGATCAGCAGCAGCCCTGAAAGCGCGGCGCCAGCCCTCAGCGAAGCGGTCAGCGCGGCGATCATCAAACCGATTGCCGCGAGGCCCGGCGTGCCCGCCAGCAGACCGAGGAGCAGGATCGAAAAGCTCTCGCCCTCGATCTTGAGCAGCGCGGCGGCGGGGAAGGTCGCGAGCAGGAGCGGCGGGCCGAAGCTCAGCCAATGGGCGAGCAGGCGCACCGCCATCATAGCCTCCTCGGTAGCCCCGCGCAGCTTCAGCTGGTCGAAGAACCCGAGCGCAATGTCCCGCGCCACCAGCTTTTCGAGCGGCAGGATCGCCGCCAGCAGCGCCGCGATCCACACCACCCCGCCGCCGGTCCTGGCGAGCAGGTTCACGTCCGGCCCGACCGCGAAGGGGAACAGCATCGCCACCGCGACGAAAAATACGGTCGGCAACGCCGCCCCGCTGCCGGTGAAGGGGAAGAACTGCGCCAGATCGCGGCGGAGCAGGGCGAGGATCATGCCGCCTCTTCCTCCGTCTCGGCGGGGGAGGGGGCGTAATCCTCGATGGCGAAGCTCGTCATCCCCGGCACATCCAATGGCTGGTGCGAGGCGATCAGCGCGATGCCGCCGCCACCGACATGCAGCCGGATCAACGCAGTGACCTTGGCAATCGTGTCGGCGTCCAGCCCCGAAAGCGGCTCGTCGAGCAGCCAGATCGGCACCGCGCGATTGAGCAGCGCGGCGAGCGCAGCGCGCTTCTTCTGCCCGGTCGAAAGAAACCGCACGGGAACTTCGAGCAGCGTTGCGAGCCCGAGGATCGTGATGGCGCGCTCGGGGCGGGTGCAGCCGTCGATGCGCTCCCAGAAGTCCAGCGCCTTGCCCAGCGGCAGATCGGGATCGAGCCCGCTGCGCTCGTCGAGCAAGCCCAGCGCGCCTTCGCGCGTCACGCTCCCCGCATAGGGCGTGGTCAGCCCCGCCAGCGCGCGGAGCAGCGTCGTTTTGCCTGCGCCGTTGGCCCCCGTCACATGGCAAGCCGCACCGCTCTCCAGCCGGAACGCAAGCTTGCGGAACAACAGCCGCTCGCCCCGCCGACAAGCGAGGTTTTCGGCCGCGAGGAAGGGGGAGGGCGCTTGCATTGCGCCGCAGCGTTAGGGAAAAGGCAGGCCGCAAACAAGCGACCCCATCCAAGGAAGTGCCTGATGTCCGTCCCCGAACTCACTCCCGACGAAGCCGCCGTGCTGCTGGCCGCCCACCCCGACTGGGCCGCTGCGCGCGAGGGCAAGGCGATCACGCGCACCTTCCGCTTCAAGGATTTTTCCGAGGCCTGGGGCTTCATGAGCCGCGTCGCCCTGCTGGCCGAGACGCAGGACCACCACCCGGAATGGTTCAACGTCTACAACCGCGTCGAGGTGACGCTCACCACCCATGATGCCGGGACAAGCGGCGGCCTGTCCGCGCGTGACGCGAAGATGGCCGCAAGCATCGACGCGCTGGTGTGATGCGGGGCGGGGCGCTCCTCGCCGCCCTCGCGCTGGTCGCGGCGCCCGCTGCCGCGCAGGAGGTTCAGCCGCAACAGGGCCGCATCTGGAAGGGGACGCTGGGGGATCAGGCGATCACCGCGTGCTTTGCTTCGGAGGACGGCCAATACGGCGTGTTCTACACCGATGCTGCGCTGATTCCGGTGCGGCTGGAAGGCGAGGATGACACCGGCTTTTCGGCCTTGCGCGAAATGCGCGGGTTCGACGATCCGACCGGCGCAATCTGGTCGCTGGCCCGTGACGCCGGGGGAGAGCTCGCAGGCACGTGGCGCAGCGGCGCGGACACCCGGCCGATCCGCCTCACGGCGCACCCCGTTACGCTCTCCGAATATGTCACGCCATGCGAGACGGGCGCGTTTCTCGATCCGTTGCTCGCGGGCGGCACGGTGACGAGCAGGTCCGAGAGCCTCGAGGGCACGGAATACACCGTGCTCGATTACGCCGGGCCGAAGCGGGCGGGGTGGGATGAGGCCTATACCGTCACCACCTTCGCGCTCGATCCTGTCCGCCCGGGCGATGCGGTAATCAACCGCGCGCTGGCGGCCGAATTGCCGGACGGAACGGCCAGTCACGAGGCAGGGTGGTGCCTCGGAAGCAGTCTCACTTCGCCCGGCGGATCGGGCGGTTACACCAAGACGCTGACACCCGAACTGGTCACGCCCCGCTGGGTGAGCCTTACTGCCGTGGGCAGCAGCTTTTGCGGGGGCGCGCACCCGGGCCACTTCCTGATGAAGCAGGTCTTCGACCGCGACAGCGGGACCGAGGTCGATCCGGGCACATGGTTCCGGAAGGGCGTGGTCGGCTATTACGAGTTCGACACGGTTGCGGCCGATGGGCGCCGCGAGATTGCAGGCCTTTCCTCACGGTTGAGGAAAGCGGTGCTGGCGCATTCGTCTGCTGGCGAGGGCGCCGAGGATGCCGAAACTCGCCGGGAGTGCATCGACATGATCGGCGACACTGGCTGGCATATCGGCCTGACCCGCGAGGGGCCGGTGTTCGTTCCCCAGTTGCCCTTCGTGATCTTCGCCTGCACCGAGGAAATCGTGCTGCCGTGGGCCGAGGCACGCCGCTTCCTCTCGCCCGAGGGGTTGGCGGTGATGGAGAGCCTGCGCTGACTACTTCCCCAGCAAGCCCTGCCGCCCGGCGGCGCGCTGTTGCTTCCTCAACTTGCCCGGCATCCAGCGCTTGGCGAAGGCGAGCTGGCGCGCGGTCTTGCCGACCAGATAGTGCACCTCATGCCCGTGCACCGCGTTCCAAACCGCCTGCGCGACTTCCTCGACCGGGGTGATCTCGAGACCTGCAGCGGTTACGCGGGTGCGGATGTTCTCGTTGGTGTTGCGGTTGCCGGTGCCGTCGAGCAGCGGCGTGTCGATGAAGCTCGGGCAGATCGAGGCGACCGTGATCCCGTCCACCGCCCATTCGGCGTCCAAGCTCTCGGCGATCCCGCGCACGCCGAACTTGGTGGCGGAATAGACGCTCATGCCGCTGCCGCCGGTGAGGCCCGCGGCGCTGGCGATATTGATCAGCGCCGATCCCGGCCCGCTCGCCTTCAGGTAGGGATAGACCGCTTGCGCCCCGTAAAGCACCCCGCGCAGATTGATGTCGAGACAGGCGTCGATCTCGTCCTTGCCGAGGTCCGCGAGCGCGCCGCCGGTGCCGATCCCGGCATTGTTGACCATCGCGTCGATACGGCCGCCTGCCGCCTGCGCGAAACCGGCAAGGCTCTCGTCCCACGCCGCCCGGTCGCGCACGTCGAGGCGGCCCGACCACTTGGCTTCGCCGGCGATCTTCGAGAGGGTCTCGGCCATCCCGGCCTCGTTGATGTCGGAGACCCCGACGAACCAGCCTTTCGCCGCGAAGTGCAGCGCGGTGGCGCGCCCGATGCCCGATCCGCCGCCGGTGATGAAGATGCTGCGCCCTGAACTGCTAAACGTCATGGGGGTTCCCTCGTCCCGATTGCGATTTGCAACCTGTCTAGAGCGGACTGAAACGCTTGTCAGCAGGCAGAGTGAAGGAGTTCACAGTGGCAGGATTCGGGGCGGCTCAAACCGCGATATGAGGGCGGGAAGCGGGGGAATTCTGCCGCTGCCCCTAGAACGAACGTCGTCCCTTCAGTTCGTCAAATGGGATCATGACGTGTTTATTGTATGAAGGCCGCAGCTTCAGGCGCTCATAATATGCTTCAACCCGAGGCAGCGAAGGCCTTTCGATATCCAGCTCGAAATATCGATAGAGTGATGAGCCGAATGGAATGTCGCCAAGCGTGAGATTTTTGCCGGAAATGTAGTCGTTGTCGGTGAGGACGCTCTCAATGATCATCATCAGCTCCGAACAGCGCGAGAGGCTTGCGTTGATCGCCCCCCAGTCCCTGTTCTGCTCCGGTGTCCGATAATAGCCCCAGAAGACGCCGGTCAGAAACGCTGGCTGCCAGTGCGATTGACACCAATCCATCCAACGGTCGAAAGCGGCTCTCTCCCTGGGACTTTCTGGCCAAAGTTGCACGCCCCCGTATTGGGCCGCGAGGTAACGAAGGATTGCGTGGGACTCCCATATCGTTGTCCCGCGATCCTCGATGACCGGAACAAGACGGTTGGGATTGAGTTGCCCGAAATCCTGATCTGACAGGCGTCCAAATGAACCGCCTGCGGGGATATGTTCATGCTCCAGATCGAGCTCGCCAAGAAGCCACATGACCTTCTGGACGTTCTGCGAATTCAGTCGACCCCAGACCCTCAACATTGGGAGCTACCTCGGATTCGGCCATTTGTCTGGGCGGCTGATGATTCCCACCCAGCCTTGGCAATTCGGACAGCGTGACATTCGCACGGTCGCCCAAAAAGGGGAATGACCATTTTGGGGGCGCTAGCCGACCGTCCGCTTTCGCGTGGGAAGTTCGAATACCCGACGCGACCTCACAGCGCCGGGTTCGCATAGAAATGCCACGTAAATATCGCCATCGCCCCGCGCTGCGGCGACCAGCTTTCCGCCAGGGCCCGGGTGGCCTTTTCTGCCGGGCGTTCTTCCAGCCCGAGCAGCCGCTTGACCCCCTCCTGCACCGCCAGATCGCCCGCAGGCCAGATGTCGGGGCGGCCTTCGGCGAACAGGAGATAAATCTCCGCCGACCAGCGGCCGATGCCCTTGATGCGGGTGAGGCGTTCGATGGCTTCCTCGTCATCGGCCGGAAGCGCCTCGAAATCGAGCTCGCCTGCCTCCACCAGCTCGCACAAGGACCGCGCATAGCCCTGCTTTTGGCGCGAGAGGCCGCAGGCGCGCAGGGCGTCGAAATCGCGCTTCAGCAGGCAGGCGGGGGTGAAGTCCGGCCCCAGCTCCGCCTCCAGCTTGCTCCACATCGAGGCGGCGGCCGCGACCGAGACCTGCTGGCCGACGATGGTGCGCAGCAGCGTCTTGTAGCCGCGCGCACGGATGCGCGGTTCGGGATAGCCGATCCGCGCCAGTTCCACCGCCAGTCGCGGCTCGCGCGCCGCCACGGCGTCGAGGTCTTCACGCAATTTTTCGGCTGACAGCCCCACTCGCACTTTCCTTAACTTGCACTGCTCGCCAGACTATCTTAGCAGCGCGGGCAAGCCTCTCACAGCGCACAACCTTGCGCCCAATAGCCGAAAAGGAACACCGATCCATGCCCAGACTGGTCGTCACCAACCGCGAAGGCGCCACCAGCGAGATCGAGGTCAGCGATGGCCTCACCGTGATGGAAGCGATCCGCGACAACGGGTTCGACGAACTGCTGGCGCTGTGCGGCGGGTGCTGCTCGTGCGCGACCTGCCACGTGGTGGTCGACCCGGCCTTCGCCGACAAGCTCCCCAAGATGAGCGAGGACGAGGACGATCTGCTCGAATCCTCCGATCACCGCGCGCCGACCTCGCGCCTGTCGTGCCAGATCCCCTTCACCGCGGATCTCGACGGGCTGCACGTCACCATCGCTCCCGAAGATTGATTTTTCCGGGAAGGGGCGGGACCAGTGGATGCTGACCTCGCCCGCTTCCTGCGCGACGAGCTGGGGGTTGCGCCCGAGGGCAACGCCGCCGGCCCGTGGACGGTGCGCGGCCCGGTGTGGCTGTGGCGGGGCGCAGACGGCGAGCCCGCCAAGGCCGCGTGGTATTTCCTCACCATCGACGGCGAGACCGCGGGCGCGATCCGCGCTTCGGCGGTGAACGCGGCAGCGTGGGGCTCGGTCTATGTCGCGGTCACCATCGGCGGCACCGCCTGGCGCACCTCGCTCTTCCCCTCCAAGGCGCATGGCGGCTGGCTGCTGCCGGTGAAAGCGATGGTGCGCAAGGCCGAGAAGATCGCCGAGGGCAGCGTGGTCAATGCGGTGCTGGCGCTGGCCTAGTTTGTTCCTCCCCGTTGCGCAGCAATGGGGAGGTGGCGCGTGCCGCAGGCGCGTGACGGAGGGGTCCGGCGGCGGCGCCTACCCCTCCGACCAAGGCCTGCGGCCTTGCCCACCTCCCCATCCTTTCAGGAC
>JACESM010000089.1 GCA_013911835.1 Porphyrobacter sp.
CACCGCAATCTGGGCTCGCGCACGGCCGATGCCATAGAAGGCGATCGCCGCTAGCGCGTTCTGCTTGGGGAAAACCGCCCGCCAATGCGTCACACATTGCCGGTTAAGATAGAATCTCGTAAGACCCCCTGACGGGCGGGCAGTTAACGGACCCTTTTTCACACATGATCGGCTTGATCCTGGTAACCCACGGCCGCCTCGCGGACCAATTCGTCGAGGCGATGGAGCACGTCGTCGGCCCGCAGGAGGCGATCGTCACGGTCTGCATCGGCCCCAATGACGACATGGAACAGCGCCGCGCCGACATCGCCGATGCGATCGGCGCGGTCGATACCGGCAAGGGCGTGATCATCCTCACCGACCTGTTCGGCGGCACGCCGTCAAACCTCGCGATCTCGCTGCTCGACGCGGGCCATGTCGAGGTGATCGCGGGGATCAACCTGCCGATGCTCATCCGCCTCGCCGGCGCGCGCAAGGCGATGGACGTCACCGCCGCGGTCCACGCCGCGCAGATGGCGGGGCGCAACTACATCACCATCGCCAGCGAATTGCTGGGGCAGGACGCCGCTCCCCCGGCGCGGGCCAAGGCCTAGAGCCTGTCCTGTTTAGGTGGAAGCATTGGCACGGAGCCGATTTTGGCCCAGCGCAAGGAGAGAGGAGGGAGCCATGCTTCCGCATAGTGACCGACGATTGACGCGGCGATGGGCCAAAAGCGGCCCGCCCCTCCGGGGTCGCGTCAGGAAGCCCGCTGGCTGCGTCGCGGCCCTTGCAGGGGCAACCAGCCCCTGCTGCGCGCCACTCCTATCCAGCGGGCTTCCTGACGCGATGCGAATGTTTCCACCTGAACAGGACAGGCTCTAGGGGCGAGACGCAAGTGGGGGAAGCAAGGCAGAGCGTCGAGATCGTCAACCAGCGCGGGCTGCACGCGCGGGCGAGCGCGAAGTTCGTCGGCGCGGTCACTGCGCTGCCCGAAGGCGTCAAGGTGACGGTGAGCAAGGCGCCGCACAGCGCGGCCGGCGGATCGATCCTCGGGCTGATGATGCTCGGCGCGGCCAAGGGTGACACGGTCGAGGTAGCGGTCGAGGGTGACGGCGCGGACCGCGTGCTCGCCGATCTGATCGCGCTGATCGCCGACGGCTTCGGCGAGGATTAGGGGCGGCGCCCCGCAGCTTATGCGCAAGCACATCACCGGCTTTTCCAACCCGACGGTCAAATACCTGCGGAGCCTGCGGGACAAGAAGCACAGGAAGCGCTCAGGCCAGTTTCTGGTCGAGGGCCTGCGCCTGCTCGAGGACGCGCGCGCCTCGGGCCGCGTGCCGCAAACGCTGGTGATGGCCGAGGGGCGCGAACATCCGCTGCTCGAACGACTCGAGACCGACGTCATGGCGGCAGGCGGCGAGGTGATCGCGACCACGCCCGACATTCTCTCCAAGATCACCGGCAAGGAGAACGCGCAAGTCGTCGCCGGGGTGTTCGATGAATGGGACACCGGGCTGGCGCGGTTGGACAGGGGTAGCGCACCGCTGTGGCTGGTGGCGCAGGCTTTGCGCGACCCCGGCAACCTCGGCACGATGCTGCGCACCTGCGATGCGGTGGGTGCGGGCGGGCTGATCCTGATCGACGACTGCGCCGACCCCTACAGCGCCGAAGCCGTGCGCGCGAGCATGGGCGCGCTGTTCACCGTGGGGCTGGCGCAGGCGCGGTGGGAGGAATTTTCGGACTGGCTGCGCGGGGGTGATGGCCAGTTGGTCGCGGCCTCGCTGCGGGACGCGGTGCCCTACCGCGGGGCAGCCTATCAGGCGCCGTGCTTCATTCTGGTGGGCAACGAATCGCAGGGTCTTCCCGAGGAATACGAAATGGCCTGCGATTTGCGCGTTACCATGCCGATGAAGGGGCGCGCGGATTCGCTGAATGCGGCCGTCGCGGGCGCGGTGCTGGCCTACGAGGTGCTGGCGGGGCTGGCGCCAGACTGACCGGCGAATGGATTTTCGAGGGCCTGATCGAGGGATGTGCGCCAGACGATTTCTTCGTCGCTAATGCTGAAGGCATCCTGAAAGGCCGTCATCCGGGCCGAAGTCGGCGAAGCGTCTGCCATGCACAAGATCTGGGTTCCCCCGACCGGCGCAAATACCCCGCGCACAAGCGCGAAGGTTTCGCTCTCGGTCCGCACGATAGCTACGAAATGGAGGCCAAGGCCCTCTTCCTCGTAGCTTTCGAATGTTAACCCCAAGCGCGGGACAGCATCGTCACGAACCATCAACAGTGGGACGCAAAGGCCTTGGGGCCAATCGGCAAACCCAATCTGCTCCAAGGCACTGCTCACGCGTTGCCGACGCACCACGGATCGGGCTGCATGTCGACCGGCGGATCGGCAAGGCCGGGCTGCGGGAAGCGTGCCTTGAAGGTGAAGGCCTGCGGGGTCGGGCCGAAGCGGTCGAGCATCCACAGGCGCGACAGGCCCTCGTCGATGCTCGGCCGGTGGCCTGCGGGCACCCACCACAGCGCCTGATAGGCGCCCTCGAAGCGGTGGAAATACTCACGCCGCCGCGCCATTTCGGGGGTGTGGGCCGAGCGGTAGACGAAATCGAACAGGCTCTCGGCATCCTGCCAGACCGACATGTTCACCAGCAGCAGCGGATCGGCGGCGGCGACTTCGAAGTCGGTGGCGTTGCCGCTGTCCGATTGCAGCCGCCAGACGAACCCGGGCAAGCCGTCGGCGATGGCGTTGATCCGGTCGAGCGCATCGAAGAAGGGCTGCACTGCGGGATCGCCCTTGGGCGCGAGCATCTTGCCGATGTTGATCTGGGCCAAATGCCAGCCGGTACCCGCTTCACCCATCCGCCTTACTCCGCCGCGTCACGCTTTGCGCTTTCGTCCAGCATATCAGGTGCTTCGAGCGCCGCAACATCTTCGGCATTGTAGCGCGGCGCGCTCGCCACCAGCGGCACCTCGTCGATCTCGCGCTTGCCGATCTCGACGCCCTTTTCCGCAAGGCGCCGCCCCGAAGACAGCACGTTGCGTTCGAAGGAGCCGACGAACTTGTTGTAGTTGTTGACCGCGCTTTCGAGCCCCCCGCCGACGCGCTTCAGGTGCTCGGCTGCGGTGGCGAGGCGGTCATAGAGCTCCGCCCCCATGCGACCGATTTCCTGCGCCTCTTTGGCGAGACCATCCTGCCGCCAGACCTGCGCCACGGTGCGTGCAATCGCCACGAGGTTGGTCGGCGTCGCCAGCAGCACGCGCTTGTCGAAGGCGAAGTTCCAGAGGTCGGGGTCCGCCTCCAGCGCGGCCGCGACGAAATGTTCGCCGGGGACGAACATCACCACATAATCGGGCGCGTCCTCGAATTGCGACTGATAGGACTTGGCCCCCAGCGTCTGCACATGATTGCGCATCGAGCGCACGTGATCAGCCAGCGCCTTTGCGCGCGCCTCGTCATCGGTGGCCTCGAAGGCCTCCTGATAGGCGTTCAATGAGACCTTGGAATCGATCACCAGCACCTTGCCGCCCGGAATGCGCACGATCGCATCGGGGCGCAGGCGTCCGTCCTCGGTATCGACCGAATGCTCCATGACGAAATCGGTGTGCTCGGCAAGGCCGCATTGTTCGAGCACGTTCTGCAGCGCCCGCTCCCCCCAGCGGCCGCGCGCCTTGGGCGCATTGGTCAGCGAATTGCCAAGCCGCTGTGCCTCGCGACGAACCTGTTCCTGGCCCTCCTTCATCGACTGGATCAGGCCCGCCAGCTGCCCGAAGGCATCGGTGCGCTTGGCTTCGAGATCGGCGACCTGCCGCTCGTAATTCGCGAGCTTCTCGCCCACCGGGGAGAGCAGCGCCTTGATCTTGGCCTCGCCTGCCTCCTCGGACTGGCGGAAGCGTGCATCGGCCCGTTCGAGAAAGGTCTTCTGCGCCGCCTCGAGAACGCGATTGCCGGCGTTCTCGAATTCCTTTTTCAGCGATTCCTGCGCGCCGAGCAGCGCGGATTTCTGCTCGGCAAAGGCTTTCTCTCGCTCGGCCGCAGCGCTTTCGAGCGCAGCCAGCCGCTCGGCGAGGGCCGCGCGGTCGGCCTGCGCCGAATCGAGCCGTGCGAGCAGCCCGTCGGCCTGCGCCGCCCGCTCCTTCAGCCCCGCGACCTCGATCCGCGCCTCGCCCAGTTCGGCGATGGCGCGGGCGAATTTCGCTTCCCCCTCGGCGCCCCCAGCCTCAGCCGCCGCCAGCCGGGCGCGCAGGTCCGCCAGCGGGCGCGAGGCGAGAAACCACGCCGCAGTGCCGCCAAACACAGCACCGAGAATCAGGGCGAGAAGCGGGAGAATCGATGCGTCCATGGCAATGGCCTACATGGAACGAATGGAGAACGCTAGTCCCCTCTGTCCGCTTTCCAACAAGAAAGCGGGGCCCCGGATCAAGTCAGGGGAGACGGGAGGGGACTGCACAGCGCGCCCATCGGCGGCGAAGCGTCGCAAGGCCAACCGGCCGCCCGCAGGTGCCCGTAGCGAAGCGAAGGAACAGCCCCGAGGACGACCCCGCGGGGGCGGGGTCACAAACAAACTACGCCGCCCGGCGGATCTTCTCGAGCTTCTTCAGCACCATCGCCCGCTTCAAGCGCGAAAGGTGGTCGATGAACAGGATGCCCTCCAGGTGATCCATCTCGTGCTGCAGGCAGGTCGCGAGCAGGCCCTCGAGGTGTTCCTCGTGGGTGTTGCCCTCGAGATCCTGATAGCGGACGGTGCAGGTCGCGGGACGATCGACGTCGGCGTAGATCTCGGGGACCGAGAGGCAGCCTTCCTGATAGGTCGACAGCTCCTTGGCCGGATCAAGGATCACCGGGTTGATGAACACCCGCGGCTCGCGCTTGGTGGCGGGGTGGGTGTGCTTGTGGCCGTCATGGCTGCACTCGACCGGCGGCGCGTCGGGATCGTCGGGCTGGAGATCGATCACCAGCACCCGCTTGGGCACGCCGATCTGGATCGCGGCGAGGCCGATGCCGGGGGCATCATACATCGTCTCGAACATGTCTTCGACGAGGCTGTTGAGCTCGGGGCCGAACTCGTGGGGTTCGACCGGAGTCGAGACGGTCTTGAGCCGGGGGTCCGGCACTTCGAGGATTTCGCGGATAGCCATGGGGTTCACATAGTAGGCAGCGCGCTCTGCTTCAACCGCCGGATTGGTTCACGCGAAGACGCGAAGAGGTTGCAATGCGCCGCAGGCTTTCCGCGACCATTCCTCGCACGGCACCCGACGAATGAGCGCGGCGTCGCCGCAATTGCAACCTCTTCGCGTCTTCGCGTCTTCGCGTGCAACCCTACCCCACCGGCCGCCGCGCTCGCAATGCCTGCGCCAGTGTGCCCTCGTCGAGATAGTCGAGCTCGCCGCCGACCGGCAGGCCATGTGCCAGCTGGGTGACGCGCAAAGGGAAGCTCTCCAGCCGCTCGGCGAGGTAGTGTGCGGTGGTCTGGCCTTCCAACGTCGCGTTCATCGCGAGCACCACCTCGTCGATCCCCCCCGCCTCGACGCGGGCAAGCAGGCTGGCGATGCCGAGGTCTTCGGGGCCGATGCCGTCCAGCGCCGAAAGCCTGCCGCCGAGAACGTGGTAGCGGCCGGGGAACAGGCGCGCGCGGTCGAGTGCCCAGACGTCGGAGACTTCCTCGACCACACACAGCGCGCGCGCATCGCGGCGCGGGTCGGCGCAGATGGCGCAAGGGTCGCGGGTGTCGACATTGCCGCAAGTTGCGCACTCGACCAGCGTTTCGGCGACGCCCGCCAGCGCCTCAAGCAAAGCGGGGAGCGCGCTTTCGCGATGCTTGACCAGCCACAGCACCGCCCGCCGTGCCGAGCGGGGGCCGAGCCCCGGCAGGCGGGCGAGCGCGGCGCTCAGTGCCTCGATCTCTTGCGATGCCATGGGGTCAGAGATAGGGGCTGCGCTTCGCTTCACAAAGGTGCCCTGCAAAGCTTATGCGCATCATCTTCATGGGAACGCCGGATTTCGCGGTTCCGGCCCTGCGCGCATTGCATGAGGCCGGGCATGAGGTGGCGTGCGTCTACACCCAGCCGCCGCGGCCTGCGGGGCGGGGGAAGAAGCTGATGCCCTCCCCGGTGCAGATTGAGGCCGAGCGGCTGGGACTGGAGGTTCGCTCGCCCGTGTCACTGCGGGGGTTGGAGGCGCAGGAGGCGTTTGCCGCCTTGCATGCCGATGTCGCGGTGGTCGCGGCCTACGGGTTGATCCTGCCGCAGTCGGTGCTCGATGCGCCGAAGCACGGGTGCCTCAACATCCACGCCTCGCTCCTGCCGCGCTGGCGCGGGGCGGCACCGATCCACCGCGCGGTGATGGCGGGCGATGCGGAGACCGGCGTCACGATCATGCAGATGGAAGCCGGGCTCGATACCGGGCCGATGCTCCACAAGGTGAGCGTGCCGGTCGGGCGCAAGACGACGGGTGAGCTGTTTGGGGAGCTGGGCGCGGTCGGTGCGGCGGCAATGGTCGCGGTACTCGCCGATCTCGCCGCCTATCCGCCCGTGGTTCAGGACGATGCTGCGGCGATCTACGCGCCGAAGATCGACAAGGCCGAGGCGAAGATTGACTGGGCTGCGGACGCCGAGACGATCGAGCGACTGGTGCGCGGCCTTGCCCCCTTCCCCGGCGCGTGGTTCGAACTCGGCGAAGAGCGTGTGAAGCTGCTGCTCGCCGAGGTTGTCGAGGGCACTGGCGAACCCGGCACGGTGCTGGACGAGGACTTGCGCATAGCCTGCGGGACGGGCGCGATCCGTCCCTTGCGGCTCCAGCGCGCGGGCAAGCCGGTGCTGGAACGCGGGGAATTCCTGCGCGGGCGGCCAGTGGCGGCGGGCACTTTGCTGACGTGACCCGCTTCGCCCTTACCCTCGAATTCGACGGCACGCCGTTCTTCGGACTGCAACGCCAGAGCCACGGACCGAGCGTGCAGCAATCGGTCGAGGACGCGCTCGGACGGATTACGGGTGAGGCGGTGGTGATGCACTCGGCAGGCCGCACCGACGCGGGCGTCCATGCGCTGGCGATGCGCAGCCATGTCGATATCGAAAAGCCCTTCGATCCCTTCCGCCTCGCCGCCGCACTCAACGCGCAGCTGCGACCCGATCCCATCGCGGTCACGGCCTGCGCGGTGGTGCCGGACGACTGGCACGCGCGCTTTTCCTGCACTGGGCGGCGTTATCTCTATCGCATCGCCAACCGCCGCGCGCCGCTCACCTTGATGCGCGACAAGGCATGGCACGTGCCCCAGCCGCTCGATGCAGAAGCGATGCACCGCGCCGCGCAGGCCTTGGTGGGGCAGCATGACTTCACCACCTTCCGCTCGGTCCACTGTCAGGCGGCCGATCCGGTGAAGTCGCTCGATCTGCTGGAGGTCGAAAGACACGGCGAGGAGATCCATATCCACGCCGCCGCGCGCAGCTTCCTGCATCATCAGGTGCGCTCGATGGTGGGCTGCCTCAAGCTGGTCGGCGCAGGCACATGGCCGGAAGAGCGTATCGCCGGGGCACTGGCGGCGCGCGACCGCAGCGCTTTGGGGCTTAACGCGCCGCCACATGGCCTCTACTTTGTTGCAGCGACCTATCCCGGCAACGGCGGAGATTAGCGATGGCAAACTGGTATAAATTTCCCTCGACCTTCCGCATCTCCGAGCGCGAATATCGTGCCAATATCAACGGCATGAACATCGTTTTCGGCGCCGTTCTGGGCTTTGTTCTGGCCCGCGCAGAGGGGCTGCCACCGCTTGATTTCATGGCCGTGCTTTACGTCAGCGCGGTGGCGGTGATCCTGATCCTTTACCTAGGATCGACCGATTACGTCCTGTTTTACGGCCTGACCGCCGCTCTGGTCATATTTACAATCCCAGAGATTCTGGCCGAACAGCTCAATATCAAACAGATCCCTTACCTTCAGCCGACCCTGATCGTCTGGGCCAGCATGGTGGCTTTTCTTGAACTCACCCCGCGCCTCAAGCCTTCAGCCACACAACCCGAGGAACCACCCCAATGACCACCGGAATGCAGCTCTTCACCACCCTCACCGCCGATGGCAAGCTGACGCTGGAGGTGGCGGAAAGCACCTTCCCCGAGCCCAAGGGCAATCAGGTGCTGGTCAAGATGGAAGCCGCGCCGATCAACCCTAGCGATCTCGCGATCCTAACCAGCGCGGCCGATTTCGAGACCGCGGACTACACCCCCGGCAAGGTCATCGCGACCATGCCCGAGCCCTTCGTCACTGGCAGCAAGGCGCGCCACGGCCAGCGGCTGCCCGCCGGTAACGAGGGCGCGGGCACCGTCATCGCGACCGGTGACAGCGACATGGCACGCGCGCTGATGGGCCAGCGCGTCGCCTGCGTGCCGGGCAATGCCTTCTCGCAATATGCCATTGCCGACGCGATGATGTGCCTGCCGCTCGGCGAGCATTCCTCGGAAGTCGGCGCCTCAAGCTTCGTCAACCCGATGACCGCGCTGGGCTTTGTCGAGAATGCCAAGATGGAGGGGCATTCGGCCATCATCCACCTCGCCGCCGCCTCGAACCTCGGCCAGATGCTCAACCGCATCTGCATCGAGGACGGGATGAAGCTGGTCAACATCGTCCGTAGACCAGAGCATGTCGCGATGCTCAAGGAGCAGGGCGCGACTTACGTCGTGGACTCGTCGGCCCCCACCTACATGTCCGACCTGCGCGCCGCGATTGCCGAGACCGGCGCGTACCTCGGCTTCGACCCGATCGGCGGCGGACAGGCGAGTGACGGCGTGCTGAAGGCGATGGAACAGGTCGCGGTCAGCCAGATGAGCGAATTCTCGCGCTACGGCTCGAACCAGCAGAAGAAGATGTACATCTACGGGCGTCTCGATCTTCAGAATCCGACGATCCTGACGCCGTCTTACGGGTTGCAGTGGAGCATCGCCGGCTGGCTGCTGACTCCGTTCCTGCAGCGCGCCGGCTTCGAGACTGCTGGCCGGATGCGCAAGCGCGTGCAGGACAACCTCACCACCACCTTTGCCTCGCACTACAAGGCCAAGGTTACGCTGGAGGGGATGCTTGAGAAGGACGCGATCTGCGACTATCGCCAGATGAAGACCGGCGAGAAATATCTGGTCACGCCCTGGGGGTGATTAGTCCACCCTCCTCTTCAGAGGAGGGTCGCGAGACTTGGCAGCTTGCTGCCTAGTCGCAGCGGGGTGGTGCCCCGCCGCAGAGCGCGACGCTTCGCGCCGCGCCACCACCCCTACCCCTCCTCTGAAGAGGAGGGGATGCCCACCACAAGCGTCACCCCGTGGTTGACACGGTGCTGGGCATTTCTTCGTTTCGGGCAGAGCAGCCTTCGCTGCATCACCCCCCATCAAATGCCGCTTGCACACGCGCCGCGCCGGTAATCCCGTTCGCAACCAGCACCATCAGCAGCATCCGCGCCTTGGCCGGGCCGAGCGCGCGGGCCGCCACCAGCCCGAGCGCGTCATCATCCACTTCGACATTGCGGTCGACCAGCCCCTCGTCCACCCGCGAGGCGCGGACCACCGGCACCGCCGAGGCCGCGCAGGCGGCGAGGGCCTCCAGCACTACCGCAGGGGCATTGCCCTGCCCCATCCCGGCGAGCACGATCCCCTTCGCACCGATCCCAAGCAGCGCCTCGACCGGCTTGGCGTCCATCCCCGCCCCGGCGGTGAGGATTGCCACGCGTGGCAGTTCGGCGGGGAACGGGTAGCGCGCGCCCTCGCCCACCCGGTGGGCGGGGCCGAACCAGTCGAGGCTCGCGGGGGTGACGCGGGCGAGCGGGCCTCTCGGGAAGGTGCGGAAGGCGTCGATGGCGGAGGTGGCAGCCTTGCGGGCGTCGCGCGCGGCGAGCACCGCGTCGCCCATCACCAGCATCACCCCGCGCCCTGCCGCCGCCGGATCGCCCGCCACCTTCACCGCATTGGCGAAATTCCTCATCCCGTCCGCGCCCACCGCATCCGCCGGACGCATCGCGCCGACGAGGATCACGGGCTTGGCCGTGGGCAGGGTCAGGTCAAGCAGCAGCCCCGTCTCCTCCGCCGTGTCGGTGCCGTGGGTGATGATGACGGCGTCCACCGAAGGATCGTCCATCGCACCGGCACATGCCGCATGGAGCGCCTGCCACTCGGCGAAACCGATGTCCTGCGAGCCGATCCGGGCGATCTCCTGCGGCAGCAGTTCCGCGCTGAGGCCGAGCGCCGCGAGGTGCCCCACCAGCACCTCGAGCGACAACCCGCCCGGACGATAGC
>JACESM010000009.1 GCA_013911835.1 Porphyrobacter sp.
TTACCGCCGCGATTATGCCGAAACTAAAGAGCGCATTGCTCGCTTCCCATCGGTCGAACACCATGAAAAGGAGGGCCTGTCCCGGCGATGGGGCTTGAGCTTTCCCTACGAACCCGGACGCAAATCCGCGCCAGAGCCCGGCACTTTGGTCGCCAAGCGCATCGCCGGACGTGATCATCGTCGAAACCGCCGATTTAGACGGCCAGCTTATATGGCTAAGCGGGTGTGAGACGCTGACAGAGGTTTCGACATCAACCGGAAAGCATTTCGTTTCCAGTCGGGGCAGTGTCAGGCTGCGACTTTGCGTTCGATACCGAGCCGCCCTGCCCGTTCCCTCCGTCTCGATACCGTGCGATGAGACCTATGAACTGCGCATCGCAGCTGTCACGCATATGCATCTGATAACGCGTGCCTCCAGCTCCACATCCCAAGGCGCTAACGTCATCACGCACAATCAACGGCTGCGGTTGAGCCGCTTCCTTGCTATTCACGATGCGCTTGTGGCGGGTGCGTCTTCTCGTGACCTCGCCTACGGCCTGATCTTCCCCAACCACCGTCCTCTTGTCGGAGCGACCTGGAAAGCCTCGAGTGAGCGGCGGCAGGTTCTTCGGCTGATCGCCCAAGCGCGTAGCCTCGTCTCCCGCGGATATCGCGATATTCTCTTACACCGCTGACCGAGACATTCGGGGGTGACATATTGCGTCACCTGCATTCGGTCACTCCCTGCCCATGCCAATCCTCCGCCAAAGCTCGCGAACCCCAGCGACAGCCCGCTGCTGCTGCCAACCTTCGCCGGAGCCTTGCTATGGATACCAGACCCACCCCCTTGACTGCACGATTTTTGCGGACGCCCGATGCTGCAGTGCACCTCGGGCTTTCGGCCCGCACACTCGAAAAGCACCGCTGTTTCGGGACGGGGCCAGTCTATCGAAAGCTCGGTGGCCGGATCGTCTATGCGGTGACAGATCTAGACGCATGGGCAGAGCAAGGGCTGCGGCGGTCAACCAGCGATCCCGGCAAAGGCATCGTCCACCCAGCCAAGCGTCTTGATGGCTATACTCCGCCGGTCCGGCGCTGAGGCACGCAATGCGACGCCTGTCCGCCTTCTCAGCCAAGCCTGCTCAGCTTGACCTGTTCGTGTCCCAGGGCCGCGATATTGCCGCGCGCGACGCGCAGGACCTGATGGCTTGGCCGTTCTTCAGCCTCGCCAAATCGAAGCGGGTCCGTCCTATCGATTTCCGGATGGGCGAGGTTTCGATCCTCGTCGAGGCCACTGCCGAACATGGCATGGCGACTATCTGGGACGCCGATGTCCTCATCTGGGTGGCGAGCCAGATTGTCGAAGCGCGCGATGCCGGAAGACCGACTTCGCGGCTGATCGCCGCAACACCTCACGAGATTCTTGCCTTCACCGGGCGTGGCACTGGCAAAGCCAGCTACGAGCGATTGAAGGCCGGGCTCGACCGATTGCAATCGACCACCATCGCCACCTCTATCCGCCAGCGTGACGCGCGGCGGCGGCACCGCTTTTCGTGGATCAATGAATGGAAGGAGCGGCTCGACCATTCGGGTCGCGCGCTCGGGATCGAGATGATTATCCCCGACTGGCTTTACGAAGGCGTGATCGATCAGGCCCTCGTCCTCACCATTAATGCCGATTACTTTGCACTGACCGGTGGTCTGGAGCGCTGGCTTTACCGCCTCGTGCGCAAGCACGGCGGCAAACAGCGCGGAGGCTGGAGCTTCGACTTCCAGCATCTGCACATGAAGTCAGGCGCGCTCTCCCCGCCCAAACGCTTCGCATTCGAGCTGCGCGACATTGTCCGGCGCCAAGCGCTGCCGGGATACACGCTCACCATCGAACATTCGCTCGGCCGCGAACGGCTGAACTTTGTCGCTGTCCGGCCCGACCTGTTCGACGCCGCAATGCGCCGTCTCGGTCTGCGGACCACCAACCATCACCCTGTGGATATGTCATGATGCAGCACGGACTATCAGGAACCGCCACACTCGGACCATCAGGAACCGGAAGTTCGGACTATCGGGAACCGAAACGTCGTCCAAATCACAGGAAAACATCGGAAATTTGTGCCCTTAACTATCCTAACAAAGAATCCTTCGGATTCTTGCTAACGGCTGAGCACCTGTGGACAAATAGCGGCGCGACGCCCGAAGGGCATGCCCACACGAGGATCGGCAATGACCCGCAGCTGACCCATGTGACGCTGGTCTGGCGCGAGGGCCAGCATGAGGACTGGATCAAATTCGGTAAGACCGTTGCCGAACGGATCGTCAGCCGTAGCGAGCGGATCGAGAGCTATAAGGCGGGTCAGGTGTTCGCCTTGGTCCGCTGGGCGTCCAACGATTTTGGCACCGTTCGTTCAACCTTGGATATCGTACAAGCTGTCAGCCTAGGCGAGCATTGTGCAACCGTGCCGCAGGTCGACCCCGGCGGAGAGCTGCTGCTTTCGGTCCATGGCTGGCCCAAGGCCGCGCAAGTTTTCCGACTGATCGATGCCATCGAAGCGTCGGGCATAGACCCCTGCGATGTTGCTCCGGAACATTGGCGACACATCCACAACAGGATGGCGGGCCGACTAACCCCGCGTGAATACGCCCCCGCGCGGCACCAAGTCTGGCTCCAGCGCAAGGCACTTCTGCGATGAAGCGGCGCAGCATGATGTTTGCAGCCATCGTCGGTTGCGCAACGCTATCGACGCTGGCCGTGCCAGTCGCGCGCTTCGCGGTGTGGAATGCGACCGCCTCGGTCCCCACCGGACTCTACGCCATCCGTGGCAAGGCGGGCCTGCATGTCGGCGAGCGGGTCGCCATTGAGCCGCCGCCCGGACTGCGCCGCTTGCTCGCCAAGCGGCATTACCTCCCGGCAGGCGTCCCGCTGCTGAAGCGCATCGCGGCTGTACGCGGCCAGCGCGTCTGCCGTGATGCTTTGCGCATTACGATTGACGGCGAATATGTCGGCGCGACGCGAACACGCGATCGTTTGGGCCGCCCCTTGCCGACCTGGGCGGGCTGCCATGTGCTGCGCACCGGCGAGATATTCCTGATGAACCCGGCCGCGCCCGACAGTTTCGACGGGCGCTATTTCGGCGTGCTGCGTCTGACCCACGTCATTGGTCGCGCGGCGCCAGTCTGGACCGATGAAGCGGGCAAAGGCGACCATGTCTGGTTCGCCGACCCGCGGGCTTCCGACACTTCTTCACCCTTAACCCAAGGAGATTGACCCATGCGTATCGGAACTTTTCGTGCCGCCGACGGCGGCTACAGCGGCCAATTGCGGACGCTGTCGCTTAGCATTGAGATCTCACTCGTTCCGGCAGACCACTCGGATAGTGAGAACGCTCCGGACTTCCGTGTGGTTGCTGGCGAAGATGCGGACGCGCGCGAAATCGGCGCAGGCTGGAAGCATGTCGGAGAAAAGGCGGGCGACTATGTCAGCTTGCAGATCGATGATCCCTCATTCGTGAAGCCGCTGCGCGCCAACCTGTTCAAGGGCGATGACAATGGCCATGTCCTGGTGTGGTCGCGGCCCTCGCGGCGCGAAAAGGCGGACTGAGCCATGCAGCTACGCCGCTTGGGCTTCGCCACTTTGGCTGCGCTCGCTTTGTTCGGTGCCGCACCTGCCTTTGGGCAGGACACTGCCGAACCGGCAGCGCCGCGCACCGTCGACATTGCAGCGCACGTCGCCGAGGCATCGCTGCGTTTCGGCATCCCGGAGCAATGGATCTATGCGGTCATGCGGGCCGAGAGCGCTGGCCGGATCGGCGCGGTATCGTCGGCCGGAGCGATGGGGCTGATGCAGCTCATGCCTGGAACCTGGGCGCGCCAGCGCGCCCGTTTCCGTCTCGGCAGCGACCCGTTCGATCCGCGCGACAACATTTTGGCAGGCACCAGCTATCTTCGCGAAATGTACGACAGTTACGGCGCCTACGGCATGCTCGCCGCGTATAATGCAGGCCCAGGGCGCTATCAGGAGTGGCGCGATCGCGGTCGCCCGCTTCCTGCCGAAACCCAAGCCTATGTCGCAAAGATCGCACCGGTGCTGCAATTGGACCGCATGGCAAATGTCGTCGCGAGTGCGTCGGCTGTGCAGCAAGTGCGCATTGCGTGGACGCAAAGCGGGCTGTTCGCGGCGCGAACTGCCACGACCGACGCAGCGCCGAACGCGGACATAAGCGAAGGAACGGCGGCCGCGCCACCTGCTTCGCTGCGTCCGCACGGCGACCTGTTCGTCCCTGTCTCAGGGAACCGCGACCAGTGACGGGCCCCCTGCCCATCTGGCGCGTCATGGCGTGGACTAGCGCAAAATTGTGTGGAAGCGGGGTGGCAGGAAAGGAGGGGTCAGGGAGATGGCAAGATAAAAGCGGAGCCAGCCGCTGGGGTGTGGGGCCGCAGAATTGCTCAGGTTTCAGAGCCAGCCGCTACATCACCCGGCTGGCTCTATTTAGAGAAATCCTCGCATTTCCGCCGCGCAGCGAGCCAGCCATCATTTGCTGGGCTGTTCAGCCGTGAGCGACGATGATTTCGAAATCCGGCCCGGCCGCATCCGCAATCGCGGTTCCGGCCAAGGCAAAGCGCGCACACTCACAGCTCAACTACGGGCACTTGCAAACCGGTCAGGACATGGCGGCCGAGCGGGTGGTCCCGGATCGCGGCGCAGCACTGGTCGGCTGGCCCGAGGCCGGATCGCAAGCCTGCGGGCAAGCTCTCGCGCCAGTCAGCGCCGTGTAATCGTCAAGGCGCGGATCGTGCGGCATCAAGGGCACCGATTTGCCGCAGCGCCGCTCGCCCGGCACCTGACCTATCTCAAACGCGATGGGGTTACGCGGGACGGCAAGGACGCCGAGCTTTTCGGCAGGACCGATAGGCCCTTCGACGGTGATGCTTTTGCCGAACGATGCGCCGATGACCGGCACCACTTCCGCTTCATCGTCGCGCCGGAAGATGCTGCCGAACTTGCCGATGTCCGGACCTTCACCCGCGAACTGCTGACCGACATGGAAAAGGATCTCGGCACACGGCTCGACTGGGTGGCGATCGATCACTGGAACACCGACAATCCGCATATCCATATCCTTGTGAGAGGCAAGGCCGATGCCGGCGACGATCTGGTGATCGACAAGGACTATATCCGCGAAGGTATGCGCGCTCGTGCCGAGCAGCGGGTATCCCTCGAGCTAGGCCCGCGTACTGAGCGGGAGATCGACGGAGCGCTGGCGCGCGAGGTGGATGCCGACAGATGGACCAGCCTCGATCGTCGGCTGCGCGCGATCGGCAACGAGTTTGGCGGCGTGACCGACCTACGTCCGGATCCGCAGCGGATCGCCAATCCGGCCAACCAGCATCTCATCGGCCGCGCCACCAAACTCGAACGCATGGGACTGGCGGACAAGATTGCATCTGGCTGCTGGCGGTTAAAGCCCGGGCTGGAGCAGACGCTGCGCGACCTTGGCACCCGCGGCGATATCATCAAGACGATGCACCGGGCCATGACGGGGCAAGGTCTCGCTGGCGAGTCCGGCCGCTTTGCGATGCATGATGGTGCAGCAGGCGAACCTGTCATCGGGCGTTTGGTCGAGCGCGGGCTGCACAATGAACTGACGGGAGAGGCCTATGCCGTGGTCGATGGCGTGGATGGGCGGGTCCATCACTGCAAATTCTCCGACATCGACCTGACCGGTGATGCTGCGCCGGGTGCAATCGTCGAGCTTCGCTCCTGGACTGACCGGCGCGGCCGCGAGCAGTCCTCACTAATGACACATTCCGATTGCGATCTTGCTACCCAGGAATGCAGCCGCGGAGCCACCTGGCTCGACAAGCAATTGATCGCATCGGAGCCGCTGCCGCTCGGTCCGGGCTTCGGTAGCGAAGTCGAGGCAGCTAAAACGCGCCGGCTCGAATATCTGGAAAGCGAAGGTCTTGCCCAACGGCGCGGTGACCGCTTCGCCCTGTCCCGCAACCTGCTTGGCACATTGCGCGAGCGCGACCTTGCCGACGCTGGTGCCGCACTGTCGCGTGAACATGGCCTGCCCTATCGGCAAAGCCGATCGTCCGGTGAGGTGTCAGGTGCCTATCGCCAGCGCATCCAACTCGCTTCGGGCCGGTTTGCGATGATCGATGATGGCCTTGGGTTTTCGCTTGTCCCTTGGTCGAAGCAGCTCGATCGGCATCTCGGGCAATATGTGAGCGGCCAGCCTCGATCTGGTGGTGGCATAGAATGGACACTGGGCCGCAACCGGTCGATCGAGATATGATGTGGCAAGCTGACGGGTATCAGCCCAATCTTGACAAACGCACCATGTGATGCGTATCTTCGCGTCAGGAGAAACGACCATGGCAAGCGCAGCAATCACCCATCATGCGGCCCCGGCAGCAGCAGGCCTGCAGACCTTTTCGAGCGACGGCGACCGCAAGCGTCTGACCGGCGCGGCCGTTAAGGCCGTGTTGCGGCTCGTCGATGCTTGGGGTGGCAGCAATGCCGAAGGTGCCGCGCTGCTCGGTGTGTCCGAGAGCACTTGGGATCGGATCAAGGCCGGCAAATGGGATGGCACCTTGAGCCAGGACCAGTTGACCCGCGCCTCGGCCCTGATCGGTGTCTTCAAGGGACTGCACCTGCTGTTCGCAGACGGGATGGCCGACCGCTGGCCGCGCCTGCCCAACCGGGCGCCCGTCTTCGGCGCGAAGTCGCCGGTCGAGGCGATGATTGAAGGCGGCATTCCCCGTATGCTCGAAACCCGGCAGTATATCGACGCGCTGCGTGGCGGGCTCTGAGCCGCAATCCGCACTGCCGCTGGTGCGTGAGGCATTCCCGCGCACCATCAGGCTTGTGGCCAGCGCGCGGCTGCGCGAAGCCGTGCTCGCGCAGCTGGCCGACGATCCCGAAGAACTGGCGCTGCTCGCCGAGATCGAAGGCGCGACCAGCGGGCGGTTGGTTGCCGAGGAACGCGGGCTTGGCGCGCTCAGCCCCGAAGAACTGGTTCATGGCGTGCCGCATGCTCGCTTCATCAACGCCAGCTTCGCCTATGCCAAACCGCGCGAGCCGATGCGCTTCAACCCTGCAGACCGCGGCGCATGGTATGCGGCGCTAGCGGTTGAAACCTGCATTGCCGAAGTGGGGCACCACCTGACCAAGGCACTCGCTGACGCAGGCGACTTCAACGCGGTTGTCGAATATGGCGAAATGCTGGCGAGCATGGCCGGCGTGTTCGTTGACCTGCGCGAGGCAGCGGGTCATCCCGCGCTCGATGCCGACCCCGCGACCGGATATGCCGCTGGCAATGTTCTAGCCGCGCAGGCACGCGTCGAGGGCCACAACGGCATCATCTACCCCTCGGTCCGCCACGCAGGCGGCACCTGCATTGCTGCGCTCTGGCCAAACGTGGTGCAGTCGGTGGTGCAAGGCGCGATGGTTCGGCTCACTTGGTCAGGCACACCGGATTATACGTGGGAGCCGATCTAGCAATCTGCGCCAGCCTGTCCGTTTCTCCGCCAAGGCCTGCAAGCCCCAACTCCCCTCTTGCCAACCTCTGCGAACCCCACCGAAGTAGGCATGAACGATGCGGAGTTCCGTCATGTCGGCTGCCAGAATCTTGTGGGGTCAAATCCTCGCGGTGCTAATCATCATTGTTGCGAGCGTCTGGTCCGCAACCCAATGGACAGCGTCGGCGCTCGGCTTCCAGCCAGAGCTCGGTGCGCCCTGGTTCCAAATGTTCGGCCATCCGGTCTATCGCCCCTATGACCTGTTCTGGTGGTGGTTCTCGTTCGACGCATACGCTCCGCAGATTTTCGACACAGGGGGAATGATCGCCACCTCGGGCGGGTTCGCTGCAATCGTGGTCGCCATCGCGATGTCCGTCTGGCGCGGTCGCGAAAACCGCAACGCCAACACCTATGGCACTGCCCGGTGGGCAACCCGCGATGACATCCGCAAGGCCGGACTACTGGCCGACACCGGTGTTGTGCTCGGACAGTTCCAGAACAACTATCTTCGCCACGACGGGGCTGAACATGTCCTGTGCTTTGCGCCGACACGCTCCGGCAAAGGCGTCGGGCTCGTGATCCCGACCCTGCTCACCTGGCCGGGCTCGGCGATCGTCCACGACATCAAGGGCGAGAACTGGGATGTCACTGCCGGTTTTCGCAGCACGTTCAGCCGAACCCTGCGTTTCGATCCAACCAGTCTTGAATCGTCAGCTTACAACCCGCTGCTCGAAGTGCGCCGGGGCCTCAATGAGGTGCGCGATGTGCAGAACATCGCAGATATCCTGGTGGATCCCGAAGGCAGTCTCGAAAAGCGCAATCACTGGGAAAAGACCAGCCACGCGCTGCTCGTCGGCGCCATCCTTCATGTGCTTTACGCCGGTGCCGACAAATCTCTCGCTGGCGTCGCGGCTTTCCTCTCCAACCCCGACGAGACCATTGAGAACACGCTCTATGCCATGATGGACACCCCGCATCTGGGTGAAGCAGGCCCGCACCCGGTCGTTGCGAGCGCTGCGCGCGAGCTGCTCAACAAGTCTGACAACGAGAGATCAGGCGTGCTGTCGACGGCGATGTCCTTTCTGGGCCTCTATCGTGACCCTGTCATCGCCAAGGTCACCAGCCATTCGGATTGGCGGATCGCCGATCTCGTCACCGGTCGACCGACTTCGCTCTATCTGGTCGTGCCGCCGTCCGACATCAGCCGGACCAAGCCGCTGATCCGCCTTATCCTCAATCAGATTGGCCGCCGCCTTACAGAAGAGTTCGACCCGGCCACCAAGCGCCAGCGCGTGCTGCTCATGCTCGATGAGTTTCCAGCCCTGGGCCGGCTCGATTTCTTCGAGAGCGCCCTCGCCTTCATGGCGGGCTACGGCCTCAAGGCCTTCCTGATTGCACAGTCACTGAACCAGATCGAGCGTGCCTACGGACAGAACAACGCCATCCTCGACAATTGCCATGTTCGCGTTGCCTTCGCGACCAACGATGAGCGGACAGCCAAGCGGGTCTCCGAAGCGCTGGGCACAACCACGGAACAGCGGTCGATGAAGAACTATGCCGGGCACCGACTTTCGCCCTGGCTTGGCCACTTGATGATTTCGCGCTCTGAAACGGCGCGCGCACTCCTCACGCCCGGCGAGATCCTGCAACTGCCGCAGACCGACGAGGTTGTGCTATTGTCAGGAGCACCGCCGATCAAGGCGAAGAAGGCGCGCTATTACGCTGATCGGAGGCTGCAGTCTCGAGTGTTGCCCGCCCCCGAGAACTGCGGCCAGCCTGCGGACGCGCGCGCCACCGATGACTGGAGCGCTCTGCCCCCAATTGAGCCAGACCCCAAATCATCCGAAGACGGCGGGCGCACGATCGATCCTGCTAATGGCGGCTTGCGACGGGAGCCTGACCTGCCCGAACATGTCGAAGTGGTTGCGCGGCCCAAGTCTCCAGCAGCCGAATTCGACTTTGCTGAAGCTGACGGCGCAGACGCTGACCAATCAGCCGCAAACAACGAGCGCATCCGGCGCACGATGGAACGCGGCGCACGGCAGGCCTCGCTCGACCTCGGCGACGGGATCGAACTGTGAAGCTCAAGCGTACGTTTCGGCTGCCGCCTGATGTGATCGACCAACTTGCCGAGTTCGCAATGCGCAGGCGCGTCGGCCAGCCCGATGTGGTGGAGGCCGCGCTTAGATCATTCATGTCGCCAGACAACCCTGAGCAGCTCGAGGCAGCGCTCAGCCGCCGCTTTGATCGCATCGACCGGCGGCTTGGACAGCTCGATCAGCAGACTGAGATCACCACAGAGGCTTTGGCCTTGTTCGTACGGTTCTGGCTTACTGCCAATCCGCCACTGCCGGATAGTGGCCTTGCCGCAGCGCAAGCGCAGGGCAGGGAGCGGTATGAGGGATTTGTCGAGGCACTTGCGCGGCGATTGGAGGGACGATCGCGACTGGGCGATTCTTTAAAGTAGAAGAGGCGGAAAGTAGAAGAGGCGGCATTCACCAACGAGATGTAAATTCGACACACACATGATAGAATGGCCATCTCAGCGTGCGCTCGGCACGATGCCGCTACAGCACAATATGGGGCGCGTCATGGGCGCCTTTCCTACCTGCTAGCTATCCACACTTCAGCACAACAAGGCTCGTGAAGACCTCGCAGCGATTGAACTGCGGAAACAGGACTGAAAGGCCTTGGTCAGATGGGCGTGCCGGACTAGGAAAGAGGGTGAAATGAGGCAGACTTTGTCGATATTTATGGATGATGCGCAATGAAGGCGATCGAACTGTTCGCAGGGGCTGGCGGTCTCAGCATTGGGATTGGGCGAGCGGGCTTCAAGCCTGAGCGCATTGTCGAATGGGAGCCGAATTGCCAGCGCACCCTTCTCGCCAATCGGCATGCCAGTCAGGCGGACGCGAAACGTTGGCCGCTCGAAATCGAGCGTGACGTTCGCGACGCCGACTTCACCGCGCACGAGGGCAAGATCGAGCTGGTATCCGGTGGCCCCCCTTGCCAGCCCTTCTCGGTTGGTGGCCGACATCGCGCCCAAGCGGACCGGCGCGACATGTTCCCGGAGGCGGTTCGCGCGGTGCGCGAGGTCAAGCCTCGAGCCTTCATTTTCGAGAATGTGCGAGGACTGACGCGGGCTCGGTTCAGTTCCTACTACGAATACATCAAGCTACAGATGCAATACCCCGAGCTCGTCGCAATGGACGACGAGGACTGGTCCACGCATCTGCGCAGGCTCGAAAGGCATCATACGAGTTCGAGGGCGGAGCGCGGGTTGGAGTACCGACTTGTTGCGGAGGTATTGAACGCGGCCGATTATGGCGTGCCCCAGAAGCGGCACCGGGTATTCTTTGTTGGGTTCCGAAAGGATCAGGGTATTGAATGGTCCTTCCCCGAAGCGTCTCATTCGCAGGAAGCCCTATTGTGGGATCAGGCCCACGGGGACTATTTCGAACGGCACAACGTTTCCAAGGCGGAGCGATGGTCGAACGCCGAGCGCACCAGGTCCCGAGCAGAGCGGCTTACGGAAAAGCCAGCTGAGTTGCCATGGCTCACCGTACGCGATGCTCTCGCGACCTTGCCCGACCCCGAGCGCAACCCCGCGGAAGCCTCGGGCCTTTCCGGCCACAGGTTCCAGCCGGGAGCTCGCAGCTATCCCGGCCATACCGGCAGCCCATTGGATGACGCCGCGAAGGCATTGAAGGCCGGCGTTCATGGCGTTCCCGGAGGAGAAAACATGCTCGCTCGGCCCGATGGATCGGTTCGCTATTTCACGGTCAGGGAGAGCGCCCGCCTTCAGACTTTTCCCGACACCTATCGAATCGAGGGCGTCTGGTCCGAGGCCATGCGGCAGCTTGGCAACGCCGTGCCAGTCACGCTCGCCGAACGCGTGGCGCGCAGTGTCGCCCTTGCGCTGCGAAGCGCGGAAAGCACCAAGCAATAGGCATGTCGCGGGATCCTTCAGTAACGAAGGCGAGCAAGATCCTCGCCGAGATCGAGGCGCTGCTTGCCGCCACCGAGGCCGAGGGGCTGACAACCCCGGCGCGGAAGAAGCTGGTCAGCAGCGTTGACGCGATGCGTGATCGTCTTGAGCGCCTTACGCGCAAGATCGATCCCAACGAATTACCCGATGCCTTTTTCGACCCGGCGGAACCCAGTCTCATCGGAAACTTCGTGGCGCTTGCGATGGTGGCCCAGGACCGCAAGCTACTCGGTAGCCTGACCCGCTTCTATGGGTCCGGCGTCTACGCAATTTACTACACGGGGCCCAACCGGCTTTACGCTCCAATCAGCGGGACCGAGACGCCGATTTATGTCGGCAAAGCCGATCCGAAGGGCAATCCCAAGACAGCGATTGATCAGGGTACGAAGCTTGCAGACCGCCTCAACGAACATCGCCGCAATATAGAGAAGGTCGAAGGTATCGAAATCGAGGACTTCGAATGCAGGGCGCTGGCCGTGCAGACAGGCTATCAGGCAGCCGCTGAAAGTCACCTAATCCGAATGTTCCGGCCGATCTGGAACAACGAGACAGGCATTCTTTACGGGCTCGGAAAGCACGGTGATGACGCCACTACACGAGCCAACAACAAGTCGCCCTTCGATACGGTCCATCCCGGCCGTAAGTGGGCCGCTGGCAACCCTGAAAATCAGACGGTCGGCGAGATCGAGGCGAAAGTGCGCGACCATTTCCGGTCCGCGACGGTGTTCCGGGACAGAAACGCGGTGCTTCAGGCATTCGTCGATAACATCAAGAGAGAAGACCGCCTCGATCGCCAAGACCCCGCCGCTGCACCCAAGGGCGAAGACTAGACTCATCCTAGCTCGGCTTCGCTTCTCCAGCGCTCCATCCCATCACGCTTGCGTCATCTCCAAGGCTGAACGGTTCTTGTCGCGAGCATGGCTTTGGCGAGATCTCGACCATATGAAAGCCTGCAACTGGCAACGACGCGGCCGTAGCTCTGCCCATTTGCCGAACACCGCATTGCCGGTGCGCGCACGATGATATGACCGGTGTCGCGCTGGCCCTTCCGCCCGCCGAGTAGCCGGATCAATGCATCCCTTGCCGCAACTGCGGAGGCCGCTGGGCATGGGTGTCCCCGAGAGCAAGTCCCGTCCATTTCGCGAGCTGCAATGCCGGCGATGCGGATCTTTGGCCCCTCCTTGAACCAGATAGGGCCGTCCCCATCCCAGACGGCAACGGGTGTGCAGACAAAAGTTGCAGCCGAGGCGAGCGCGAGAAGTCTCATTGGTCGTGTCCTGTGTTCGCAATGGTCAGCTTATGCCGCCTCGCGGCCTTGCTGATCGCGATTGTCGTTGTCGGGTTGTGCCTTTCGAGATGCTCCCATGGAAAGAAACGCGCACAAGCGCTCCTCATCCTTTGCCATCCTGTATTTCGGGTCTTGGGTGAGGTCAGACCGTATGGCGTCAAGCTTAGCCCTCAGCTTTCCCGTCCTATCGTCGCTATACAAGGCGTCCCTCGTCCCAAACCTGCGAAGCATATGGCCAAAGGCGAGCAGCAATTCCGGGTGCTGATGAATGAGATGATGGCCTAGCTCGGCGAAGCTCTTGTATCGGAACCCCACCGGCTTCCCTGCCCTCGCACTCTCGATCAAATGGACGATGCGAGTGGCTGTCTGCAGATTAGGGTATTCCCCTTCGAGGCCGAATCCTATGGAACAAAGGCGATCGTTGAGAAGCAGCCATTCCTTGTGCCGTGGCAGGTAGACGTCATCACGCGAGGCATCGAGAACGAAACAAAGCACTTGCTCGCGCAGCTCATTCTCCCGGTCCTCCCGGGCTTGCCTTTCAGTCGCCTCGGCAGCGGCGATCCTTTCCAAGCGGGCCGCTCTGAGTTCTTCGCGGAGTCTTGCCGCCTTGTGCCCATAGTCGAACGCGATAATGGTCTGGCGGTCCACATCGACCGTGACCTCATCCCAGCAGACCAGGCGCTCGACCCACTCATCGACGATCTTATCGCCCTGTATCAGCGGCTTGCGATACCAGCATGTCATGATGAAGGTCCCTGCCCTTTCGGACGCAGCAGCACTTTTTTCATCGACCACGAAAACGTTGGAGTTGTTCCCGAAAAGGATGTCGTCATCCGTCATGCGCCGATAGCTCGGATGGAAAAACGGCAAGACCCAGACGAGCGCCGCTCCTTCGGCCCGATAGAATTCCTTCCGGCTCAGCACGACGTCCATGAAGGTTGTGCTCAGCTGCACCTCGAAGGCCAGTCTGTCGGTGTCCGTCCGGGCCGAAACGTCAGGTCGGCGGAGGCCGCAGAGACCTTCGCTCGCTCTCCAGGTCCTTTCTGAGGCCACATCCTTGAACCGTGGATCGGCTGAGAGGCTCCGCAGAAGAAGTGCCTTGACCCGCTTGTGCGCCCCGCTTTCTTGGGCACCGCGGTACTTCATGGCCCTGATATCAGCTTCGCTCAGATCCGTCCGCGTGACAGCCGGACACGAGCCATCTTCATGGCGATGCCGGAAGAAGAAGCGCTTGGTCGTGCTGCAAGCCAGATAGACTGGGACACCGCACATCGCGCAGACTAAGCGAGCTTCGTCACTTTTGACGAGCGCCTTGAGTCTCTGGCGTAGCAGGATTGCGCGTTCATACCGGAATGCCCGGATCAACCGGCGGACATTGAGCACATGGCCAGTTCTCGGATTCCTGACCGCGTCGATTTCCGGCTTTGTCACCGCCTCGGCCCATGCCAACGGATCGACTGTCGTGTTTCCAACCATGGTCATCTCCTTTCCTTGAGGCAGAACCCTTCGCTCGCACGGCGAGCCTAACAGCGTTCCAGTCGCGCGCCCGTTTGTTTGAGCCCCCAGCGTCGCTCGACATAGAATTCGAGCGACCTACGGACTTCGAAGCGCAGAACTTCCTGGGTGAACCCATATTCTAGCCGGACAGCGGCCTGTTGCTCTTCCGTCAGGCTGCTCAGCGGCCGAAGCCGAATTTCAACGAACTCTTCCCATTCTTCATCGCGCGGAAGGTCTTCGTCGACCGGAGCCACGGCAAAGGTGCTGTCAGGCAGGACCCGAACCGGAACGTAGTCACGCCATTCCTCACGGCGGAAGCTCCACGCCCGAACGTGCAGACGCTCTCCGTCGTAGGCAAAATGCGCCGGCGCGATCCATTGGTTCTGACGCAGCCCACTCGACATCGACACATAGCCGATCTCGATCTTCTGCCGCTGCTCGATCGCCTGCCAAAGGCGACGCATCACAAATGGCGGGCACTGCCGTGCCGGCGAAGGAAGTACAGAAAGGCCGCTCGATGTGGGATGACCAACAAACTCATCCGGTGAGCCTGCATCCTCCACAAAAGGCAGGCCGCGATGGTGGGGGTCGGCAACATAGCACTTTCGCACTGTGTCATAGCGAGGCTTCGGCTCTGCAACCCGCTCGAGATATTCCCTCAGGTCGATTGCTGCCTGCGGAGACGAGATCCCGAAACGCTCGATGAGATCCTTGCGATTCACCTGTCCGCGCCATGTCAGGCACCGGTCAAGATAGACCAGGCGGGCAAGCATTGCTGGCTTGAGTGCAGGTTCGTCCATGTCCGAGCCCTACTTGACGCACCATCACAAGTCTATATAAATTTTATATGCACTTTGATTCGAGGACAGATTAATGCGCATCTTGCACACCAGCGACTGGCATCTGGGCCGACAGTTCCATGGCCTGCCCCTCGATGATGACCACGAGCACATCCTCGTTCAGATCCTCGCGATGATCGATGACGAGCGCCCCGACGTCTTGATTATTGCCGGCGACATCTTCGACCGGGCAAACCCGCCCCAAAGCGCGATCACCCGCCTGTCGCAGTTCCTCACAACCGTGCGGGCAGCATCCGATGCAGCCATCGTTATGATCGCAGGCAACCACGATTCCGCTGCGCAGATCGGTGCAATGGGAGTTCTTGCAGATGGCGGCGCAGCGATTGTGCGCGGACCACTGGATGAAGATGAGCGGCCCCTCGTGATGTCCGATGCCGATGGACCGGTGGCCATTTCCGCCCTGCCCTTTGCCTTCGAATATGCCGCGCGTCTGTGTTTCGAAGACGACGCAATCGCCTGCCCTGCGGACGTCATCCGGGCCCAGCTTGCCAGCGCTCGCAAGCACGTGGCCGAGGGAATGCGTTGGGTTGTGGTCGCACACGCCTTTGTCGACGGCGCGGCCACCAGCGAAAGCGAGCGCCCCTTGACGCGCATGGTCGGCGGGATTGAGACCGTGTCGGCGGCGGCCTTCCAGGGCGCGCACTATGTGGCCCTAGGGCACCTTCACCGCCCGCAACCGGTCGGACAGGATCACATCCGTTATTCCGGCGCGCCTATGGCATTCGGCTTCGATGAGGAGGGGCAGCAGAAGTCAGTCAGCCTGATCGATCTTGCAGCCGACGGCTCTGCCACGGTGACCGAAGTGCCGCTACGGCCGCTGCGTCAGGTCAGAACGATTCGGGGCAAACTGCTTGAGCTTCTTGCTGCCAGCGAAATCTCCAACGATATCGTTCGCGTCGTTCTGACTGACGAAACGCCGCAGATTGATCCCATGAAGAGGATCCGGGCCGTGTACCCCAATGCGGTCCAGCTCGCCTACGAACGCAGCGAGCGGCCCGTCGCGCAGCGCCTCGAGGAACAGCGCGCGGCGATCGATGACCCACATGCCCTCTCTTCCACGTTCCTCGACTTCGTCCGCGGCGAGCCGCTGACCGAGGCAGAAGGACAGATTGTCGCCTCCGCAATTCGAGCGTTCGAGACGACGGAGGAAGGCCAATGAGGCCGATCAAGCTGACCCTGAGCGCTTTCGGTCCTTATGGGGGGACTGAGACCGTCGATTTTCGCGAGGCAACGGATGCCGGCCTCTTCGGGATCTACGGCCCTAGGGCTTGCGGCATGACCCGGATTTCCCTTGCTCGCATCATCGCGGATGAGCTCGCGACCCTACGCCGCTTCGATCCGGGCAGACGTCCGAGCGGCAAAGCGCGCCGGGTGGAATGGTCGGTGAAGCTGCCCGGCTTCGGCATTCGCTATTACGGCTCGGGGCGCAGCACCTACATCGTCCAGTCGCGGATGAATGGCGTGACCCGGACGATCACCCTGGGCAATGCCAATGTCCTCAGCAAGAGCCAGGCGCTGAACTGTGCTCAGCGCATCCTGCTGCGTGCGCAGGTCGGCGAGGACCCGGCAACCAGACGCAAGGAGGTTCGCAAGGTTCCGACCTATGACGACTTCCTGGCGATATACTGGAAGCAGGCGGCGGCCAAGTGGAAGCCGAGCACGTGCTACACCCACGCTTGCTATCGCCGGCTTCATCTCGACCAAGCCTTCTCTGGCATGTTCATCGACGAGATCGAGCAGTCGCATGTGCTGACCTGGTTCAACAAGGTCTCGGTCAATGGCGGTCCTGGTGCAGGCAACCGCTGCTTTGAAATTCTGCGCTCGATGTTCAACCATGCCGAGCGCTGGGGAATGCGGCCCGAGGGCAGCAATCCGTGCACCTACATCCGGCCCAACAAGCGCCGCAAATGCGAGCGCTTCCTGTCCAATCAGGAGATCGCCCGTTTGGGCGAAGTGCTGCACCGCAAGCTTCGCACCCACCCGCTTCACAGCACGATCGTTCAACTGCTGTTGCTGACCGGGTGCCGCGTCTCCGAGATCAAGGACCTGACCTGGAGCGAGGTGAAGGGCGGGCGCCTGCTCCTTCACGACAGCAAGACCGGCCCGCGCACCGTCTGGCTCGGCGACGAGGCGCAGATGCTGCTCGCGTCGCTTGAACGGCGCGGCAGTTCGGACCGCGTGTTCTGGAACAAGCAGACCCGGCGTCCTGTCGCCGAAATGCACGGATTTTGGGCGGAAGTAAGGACCGAAGCCAATCTGCCGGGGGTACGACTGCACGACCTGCGTCACAGCTTTGCCAGCCATGCCGCCGCGCGGTCCGAAACCTTGCCTATGATCGGCAAGCTGCTGGGCCACTCCCGGCTGCAAACCACGTCGCGCTACGCACACCTAGACGACGGGCGAGTATTGGAAGCGGCTGAACGGATCGGTGCGCTCATCGCTGATGCCATGGGCGAGCGTCGTTCATTGAACCATAATACTATGTGTGATATCGGAGTAGTGATCCATGACCGGTAAGCCGCGAACTCGCATCCACAAGAGCCGCTGGTTCGCGAAGTTCGCTAGCCGGGAGGAGATCAGTGACGCGACGCTTGTTGCAGCCATTGATCAGGCCAATCGCGTCCTGATCGCTGCCAATCTTGGCGGCGGCCTGATCAAGCAGCGCTTCCCGCGTGAAGGCAGAGGCAAGTCCGGCGATTAGCATCTGGCGGGGCTGGCTGCCGTGCCGAACGCTCTAGCCGTGGAGCAGATTCCTGTCAGGATGTACCGGCAGTTCCATTCACGGATTGCCTGAACATTTCCCGATAGCTGGCCGCTCAACCAAGGCCGAAAAGATCTTTCCGATCTCGCTGGCCAAGTCCTGCGGCGGCGTTTCATCAATGCCGTCGATCAGCCAGCCGACAATTCGCCACATCAGGCCACCATGGACGACCTTGGCGATTTCGATCGGCGAAACCCCGCTGGTCCGTGCCGCATCCGAAAACAGCCCCGAATCCATTCGATCGAGCAAGAGGTCCACGATCCTGGCATAAAGATCGGGCGATCCGGCGAATTCCAGCACCGATTTGTAGAAACGCCTGTTCTCCGCCAGGTGCGTCAACGGGGCGGCGATGGTTCGAGCAAGAGTATCTGAAATTGCATCGCCAGATCCTTCCTGGGCCGATCCGGTTCCCGGCAAGACGGGAGTAGCGGCACTCAGCCGGGCCAGCGCGACCTTCGCGGCCAGATCCCGCACATCGCGTGCATGCTGGTAGAACGTCGGCCGACTGATCTGGGCGCAACGCGCCAGCTGGGTCACGGTTACATCTGCCAGCACATGACTATGCGACAGGAACACGAACGCCCGCTCCAGTGCGTCCCAGCTCCGTGTCTGGCGCGGATCTTTCAAGATAGCGGATTTCGTCATCATGCTTGCGCGTCCTTGCGGATTAACTTACACTTGTAAAGTATGCTGGCCGTCGATTGAGGAAAGCTGGTGAAAAGTTCAAACACAGTGCCGCAGCCGCCCCTTCGCCCGGTCATCGGCAATGCCGACCGAATGGACCGCTCCGCACCGGTCCAGAGCCTGATGAAGCTTGCATCCGAATATGGGCCGTTCTTCAAGTTGACCCTTCCGGGCCGAGAATTCTATGTCGCCAGTTCCCACGCTTTCGCCGCCGAGTTGTGCGACGACAGCCGCTTTGCCAAACGCGTCCATGTGCCGCTTCGCGAGATTCGCGCCTTTGCCGGGGACGGATTGTTCACCGCGTATAACGATGAGCCCAATTGGGCGCTGGCGCATACGATCCTCATGCCGGCCTTCGGTCCTCTGGGGGTTCGGGCGATGTTTGAAGACATGGTCGATATCGCCGACCAGATGTTCGCGCGGTGGGCCCGGTTCGGGCCGGATGCGGTAATCGATGTCGCCGACAACATGACCCGGCTGACGCTAGATACGATCGCACTCACCGCGTTCAATTATCGCTTCAACAGCTTTTATCGCGAGGACATGCACCCCTTCGTCGATGCGATGGTCGGTGCCTTGGCCGAAAGCGGAGCGCGAGCCCGCCGGTTCAAGCCAGTGACCGACGTCATGCTGCTCAGCAATCGCAGGTATCGGTCGGATATCGACATCATGCAACAGGTGGCGCGCGACCTCATCGCGCGGCGCAAGGCGAGCCCCACTGCCGGTTCCGAAACCGATCTCCTCGGCCGCATGCTCAACGGGCGCGATCCGCGCACCGGAGAGGGTCTTTCGGACAAAAATATCGTCCACCAGATGATCACCTTCCTGATCGCCGGGCACGAAACCACATCGGGCTTGCTGTCTTTCGTGACCTATTTCCTGCTCAAGAACCCCGCCGTCCTCGCAGAGGCCCGCAGGCAGGTGGATGCCGTCGTCGGAACGGGTCTCCCGACATTGGGCCACCTGGCCGAACTGCGCTATCTCGAGCAGATCCTGATGGAAACGCTGCGTCTCTGGCCGACTGCGCCGCTGTTCGGCCGCTATCCGTTCGAAGACGCCGTGGTTGGCGGCAAATACAGGCTCACGCCCGATGACACGGTGCTTGTCCTTTTGCCTGAGGTGCAGCGCGACCCGGCCGTCTGGGGGGCGGACGCGGGAGCGTTTCGGCCGGAACGGCATACCCCCGAAAATGCAGAGCGATTGCCCGAGCATGCGTGGAAGCCGTTTGGCACCGGCGCGCGGGCCTGCATCGGCCGCCCCTTTGCCATGCAGGAGGCGCACCTGGTTCTGACCATGATGCTGCAACGGTTCGAATTTGCTTTCGAGGATCCGAGCTACACTCTGAAAGTACACGAAACGCTTACCCTGAAGCCCGAAAATCTCAGGATTCGGGCCTGGCTTCGCGGTGAGGCGAAGGCCGCTGCCGCAAGCCCTGCCGGTGCGAACTCCGCAGATCATGCTCCCTCCTTCGAGATGGCGAGCCGAGACCACGTCGACTTGTCGCCCGACGCCCCGAAGATCCACGTGCTGTACGGGTCGAACACTGGTTCGGCGGAGGCATTCGCGAACCGGCTCTTCGCGCAGGCGGCGGGGCGCGGTTTTGCCGCAACGCTTGGCGCGCTGGACGAGTTTGTGGGCAATGTGCCTGCCGCCGGAACGATCGTCGTCGTCACGGCGTCCTACGAGGGGCAGCCGCCCGATAATGCGGTCCAGTTCGTTCCGTTTATCGAAACGTTAGACCCTGGCAGCCTGGCGGGCCGCGAATTTGCCATCTTCGGCTGCGGCAACCGGCAATGGGCCCGGACATGGCAGGCCATACCCAGGCGCATCGAGGCTGCGCTCGTTGCCGCTGGTGGACAGGAACTGCTACCTCGCGGCGAGGGCGATTCCGGCGGTGATTTCTTCGGTGCCTTCGACGCATGGGCCGAACAGTTCTGGGCTGCGTTAGCCGACAGCCACGGAATGGAAGGTGCCACTGCCAATGCGGCGCGCGGACTCAAGCTCGAATGGTTGCCCGACGAGCGTCTTGCGCTGCTCAGGATTGGCGATCTTGCGCCCGGGAAGGTGGTGGAGAACCGGGAGTTGACCGCCACCGGCGCAGCAAATGCCCGGTCGAAACGCCATATCGAATTCGAACTGCCGGCAAACCAGACCTACGAGACGGGAGACTACCTCGCCGTTCTCGCGGTCAATCCGCCGGAACGGGTCGCCAAAGCCCTCCGACTTTTCGGTCTTTCCGGTGGTCGGGCGGTCGTCCTGCATGCCCCTCACCAAGAAGCCGCGGGTTTGCCGACCGGACGGCCGGTACGCTGCGACGAAATCCTGTCGAGTTATGTCGAACTCGGTCAGCCGGCGACACGTCAGCAGGTCGCACGTCTGGTGCAGGTGGCAACCGAAAGCGCGGATGTCGAGGCGCTCATCGCGCTGTCGGACCAGGATTACGAGAGCGAGGTGCTGGGTAAGCGACAAGCCATCGTCGATCTGCTCCACGCCCATCCTTCGGTGCAGCTGGAGTTCGCCGAATTCCTGTCGATGCTGCCGCCGATGCGCGCGCGGCAATATTCGATTTCGTCATCACCCTTGTGGCGCGAAGATCATGTAACCCTGACCGTTTCGGTCCTTGATGAACCTTCGCTCGCCGGAACGGATCGGCATCGCGGCGTTGCGTCGAGCTACCTGGCGGCGCTCCTTCCCGGCGAGGAAGCTCTCATCGCCGTCCGACCGTCGCAGGCCCGCTTCCGCCCGCCTGCGGATCCGGCCACACCCATGATCCTGATTTGCGCTGGATCGGGCATAGCCCCGTTCCGCGGCTTCCTGCAGGAACGGGCCGAAATTCTGGCCAGTGGCCAGCCGGTGGGCCGGTCGCTGCTGTACTTCGGGACCAATGACCCCGACGTCGATTACCTCTACCGGGTAGAGCTTGAGGGCTGGGAACAGCAAGGCATCGTCAGCTTGCGGCCGGTCTTCACCTTAAAGCCCGAGAACGGTCAGCGCTTCGTTCAGGACCGCCTCTGGGCCGAGCGGAGCGAAGTCAAACAGGTCTTTCGCGATGGTGCAATCGTGTTCGTGTGCGGGGATGGCCTTCGCATGGCACCCGCGGTTCGCCAGACGCTGATCGACATCTATCGCGAAGAGACCGGCGATACCGAAGGCGCGGCGGAAGCCTGGGCCGACGCGATGGAACGCGATCATGGCCGCTACGTCGCAGACGTCTTCGCATAGCAATGCGGCCGCGATTCCGAAACGCAGTGGCCTGACGCCAACCGCGATTGTGGTCGCGACTTTGTCGATGGCGACAATGGCGGGCGCGATTCTTGCCTGGCGAATGTTGAGCGCCGAGTGGCAATGGGATGATGACGAAAACGATGACTGGGACGGCGAGCTAAACCGCTGGGATCTTGAGGATCAGTCGGCTTCCTCTAAATGAAGCTCGTTCTGTTCGACCCCGCGCCGATCGATGACAGTCGAAACCGATTGGGCTGCGTGGACAGTTTCAGGCGAGCGCGGCCGAAAAACCGACAGCTTCAAGTCTGATCTCCTCGATCGCCAGGACAGGCTCGTCCGACACCTTCCGGCTTGCCACCTTGATGGCAGCCCATTCGGCATCAGCCAAGGATTGATTCCAGCCCTCTTCCAGTTCGGCCTCGCCTGACCATGCCAGCAGGTAGCCGCGCAGGCGTACCACCTGCTTCAACGGCGTCGGCAAGTACGTCGCCGAGCACGTCACCAAGGGCGCGATGGTCATGGTCACCGGCCGCATCCACTACTCGCGCTGGACCGACAACGAAAGCCAGACCCGTTACGGCTGCGAGATCATTGTCGACCAGGTCGACTCTCTCGCCAAGGCCAAAGAGGCGAGCAAGGAAGAACCCAAGAAGCGGCGCGCGAAGTAGCAGCGCCGCCCCATAGAGACCCGAAAGAACCCCGCTCTGGCGAACGGCCAGGGCGGGGTTTGCGCGTGCTCGTTCGGCATTCCGAAGCCAATTTCCGGCCACGATATTGAGACCTCGGGCCAGCGCAAGGTCGAGCTTCCAAAATGGCTATTTGCTTCCGTAGCGCGGAACATCCACAACTTCCGCTTGACGCTTTCGCTTCCCCTCAGGCGCCAGATCGGCTAGGTTTCCTGCGGGATTGAGGGCCATTTTCCGCGAAAACCGGCACTGCAAAATCTCGAACACAACACGCACAAATTGGGAACAAATTCAGGCACACCGTAGCCGATCCGGCCGTCCTCGGAGGCTGGGCCGTCGAGGAAAGCACGAACATGTGGTTTCTTAGCGACATAGAGAACCGCGTCGAGGCTTTCGCCTTTCACTTTGTGTACCGTCGATGTTCGGAAGGATTGTTCTGGGTCGGTGGCCAAGTCGAGAAATTCCATAAGCGGCCGCGCGGCAAGCATTTTCTTGGACAGCCGCTGGCCAAGATTGTCGGCCACCTTCAGACCGAACTCACTGGCAAGCCGGCCTACCAGTGCTTCGGCTCGGGCCCGCAACAGCGGATGCCAGGCGGAGTCGGCAATGAGTGTCGAAGCGGGCAGGCCTTTTGCGGGATCGCGCACGAACGACCAGATCAGCCTGCGGAGCCGGCCCATCTCTTCGTCCACGCACCGATCGAGCTGCGACAGTAGCGCCCCGTCGCGCCCTGCCAGTAAGCCGGCAAGACCTAGGCATGCCTGCTTGAAAGCCAAGTGAAAGTCTCTCCTCTGATCTCGGCTTAGCGCGGCATCGGCGAAGCAACGGACAACGCCGACGCCTTGGCCATCCGTTTCGCCGCTCCATTCCGCGGTCCAATCAGAGGATCGGCACAAAACCACGCCCTTTGACGGTTCAATGTCGGCGGCACCGAGCAGGCTGCGAAACGAGCCCAGCGCCTTGTCACGCTCGGTCGCTCTGAACGGCATATAATAACAGGCCGGACGCGCGTCCTTGGCGAGCCGGTTGGCGCTATCGGTTTGGCCAGTCAACTTGTTTGCGAGCGCGACGATGGCCGGTAGCGAGCGGTAGTTGACCGTCAGCCGGTGCGGAGAAATGCTGGAGCGTGCCGAGTAGTTCTTGAGGAAAGTGCCGTTGGCGCGTGCGAACTCATAGATGCCCTGGTTAATGTCGCCGATCAGCGAAACCTGCGTTCCAGCATCGATCAGCAATTCGAGGATCGCCTGGTGCTCCGGGCCGATGTCCTGCGCCTCATCGACCAGGATATGCGGATAGCGCCTTGCCATCGCGCGCAGCACGAACGACTTTTCGTGTAGCACGCGCAGGGCCCAGTAACGGCCGGCCGAGTGGCTGTACGCGCCGACAGACCCGAGCTTGGCAAGCGCCGGCTCGGCCCATTTCGCGGGAAGGTCGGTATGGGCGCGGCCTATTGCATAGCGGAACCCCGTGCCGTCGCTCATGACCTCGATATTGGCGGTGGGCTGCAATATCTTGCCATCATAGACGGTGAAGCTGTTCAGAAAGCCCTCGCGCCCTTCGACCAGAAAGGGTGCTCGCTGGCATTGCATCACCCTATGGCCGTGCGGTCGCAAAATGTTAGCAGTGATGAAGCCATCCATTGTGTCGATCTCGACGCGCGACGAGCGGCCGATCGCTGGCAAGTTTCGCAGGAGCCTAGCATATTCATTTTTGAATGCATCGACCGCCACATTTGAGAAGGAAAAAAGCCCGATTAGGCCCGGCCCGTCATACCGCTGGCGCATCGAAAGGAGTCGATGCACTGCGGTACGCGTCTTGCCGCTGCCCGCGCACGCAGTCACAGCCAGCGGCGTGAGCGGCAGTGCGACGATATCGGCCTGTTCCTTCGACAGCTCCGCGGTCATTTGCAGACGTGCTTGATCGCGTTGAGAATATAAGGGGGCGCTTCAATCTCGGCCTTGTTGTCCTGAATCTGCGATGCGAGCGCTTGGGCGAACCGGCCCTTGGAGACATTGACGCTTTCGCGTTCGAACATGCCCCGGAACAGCTTCTCAGCCTTGGCCTGATCCCCTGCAACGGCGATGACATCAGCTTCGAGTTCGTCACCGATATTGGGATGAATGTCCTTAAGCGCGGCTAGCATGGTCGCACGATTCTTCTGAAGCAGCGCCAAGTCATATTCGAAAGTCTTCTGGCCGAAGAACACTTTCACCAAGCCGTCTTCGCGCTTGATCATCGACTTGGCGGTGTTAGACGGCTCGACTATATCGCCGACAGCGGGATAAAGGCCGACGGTCTTGCCATTGATTTTGGTGGTCGGATCGGCGTCAGTAATGACCGCGACCGGCACATTGATCGCCGTCTCGCCGAATAGCGGCATAAAGCAGTCGAAGTTCAGACCCTCTACGCTGATCAGGCTGACGCCGTGGTCGCGCAGATCATAGCCGTGCTTTTTGGCGAGCGCGCTGACCAACAGCAATTCGGCAGCACCTTCGACGAACAGCGCGCGCCGTGCGAAGAATAGCTCGGCGCGGGTGACGTCGAGATAGCGCGCTAGCTTCTCCCGTTTACCTTTGCCAAATTCGACAGAGCGAGGATGGAATGCCAACGCTTCATGCCCCGCATCGAGCAGGCATACGATCGAATCCAGGTCGGCGATACTTGCGAAATTCGGGGAATGGCTTGTGACGAACACCTGCACCGGCTTCTCGCCAGGCTCTCCTTCATCGATACTCGACAGATAGCGCAGAAGCACTGCCTGGAGCTGCGGATGAAGATGGGCCTCGGGTTCCTCGACGATCAGGCTGCGATAGGCCGCATCGGCATTCTTTGCGAGCTCGCTCAGAACCACCGCCATGAAAATCAGATTGTTATAGCCTAGGCCATTGCGCTCGATATCAAACGTGTCGACGATAATCGACAGCCGCGACGCCAGCTTGCCGAAGTCTGTGCCCGCCAGGCCTACGTCGAGCGCCTGCGCCAAGTTGGGGCCGAGCATGCTGCTGTGTCGGCCCGAAATCGCGTCATGGGTATCCTTGATGGGCTTATGCTTCTTGAGTTCCTTGTCGAGTTCGCGCAGGGCATCGGCAATCGCGTCTTTGCCCTCGTTGTCGGAAAGCAGGTGTAGCAGCCGCGACAGTTGGCTGTTCCTGCTTGGACGGAGACCTTGTTCCGCATCACGTAGTGGCTGAAGATAGACACTGCGCAGATTCTCCAGCATCGACGACGTCATTGAGACTTCGTCGAAATCGCCACACCAGCGCCGCGGCTTGAGCCTATTCGACTTATCCGGATCGCCATAAGTCACGCCCATGACCGCCTCGGTTTTGCCGCCACTGGCTTCGCGAAGGGCATGTAGAAACTCAGCTTCGTCGTCGTGACTGAGGCCCTGAAAGACATATTCGAACCGGATCTCGCCGATCGCTTTGCCGCTGGTTGGTATATGGATGTCGTCGCAGGTGAAGCGCGGGTAGGGATCGTCGGCGCCCGCCAGCAACGCGCGCAGCGCTTCTACCACCGCAGTCTTGCCGATATTGTTGGGGCCGACGATGACGTTTAAGCCGGGACGGAACTTTAACGTGGCATCCGCGATGCGCCGGAAATTCCTGATCCTGAGGTGCGCCAGATGCACGTCAATCCCCCTGTTAACTGTTTGTCTGTGCTTACATTACCTTCGACGCTAGAAAAAGCGGATCGTCCGGCTCTCGTCCCAACAGGGCATACTCTCTGGGCAAGAAAGCCGCTGTGACCCGCCCAGCTCTTATACCAATGCGCGCTGACGTTGACTCGCGCGGGATTCCCAATCCGGTGAAACTGTGATTCGACATTATGGGCATGAGGAGGGCCTGCGATGTCGACTGCGATTGGTGTTCGGGGTGATTACAGCGCGATGGATTTGCGGGCGCGTGCGCGCCGTTGCGGCGATCCGGACCAGGTCCGGCGCTTGCTGGCGATGGCGCACATATTGGACGGTGCCAGCCGGAGTGATGCGGCCAAGTTGGCTGGTGTGACGCTGCAGATCGTTCGGGACTGGGTGTTGCGGTTCAATGCGGATGGCCCGGATGGGCTGGCAACCCGCAAGGCGCCGGGGCGAACCCCGATCCTGAATGACGAGCAGCGGGCTCGGTTGGCCGAGATCGTGGAGAGTGGGCCGATCCCAGCGGCGCACGGCGTGGTGCGCTGGCGGCTTGTCGATCTGGCGCAGTGGCTCCACGACGAGTTCAAACTCTCTGTGACCCGGCACACACTCAGCCGAGAGCTGCGCGCCATGGGCTATCGCAAGCTGTCAGCGCGGCCGCGTCATCGGGGCCAGCGCTCCGAAGACATCACCGCGTTTAAAAAAAAATCCCGCCCGTCTGGCGCAAATCTGCGAGAGGCTCCCAAGGGGCACGCCCATAGAGCTGTGGTGGCAAGACGAGGCGCGCATTGGTCAACAGACCAAGTTGACCCGGCGGTGGGCCAAGAGGGGTACGCGCCCATCAGTACCCAAGGACCAGCGCCGTGCCTCTGCATGGATCTTTGGCGCCATCTGCCCGGCAGAAGGCAAGGCTGCGGGACTGATCATGCCCCATTGCAATAGCGAGACCATGAGCCTGCACCTCGAGGAAATCTCCAACCACGTCGCGCCCGGCGCCCACGCTGTCGTCATCCTCGATCAAGCAGGCTGGCATGGGTCGGCCGCCCTGGTCGTGCCGCACAACATCACGCTCATGCCGCTGCCGCCACGCTGCCCCGAGCTCAACCCGGTCGAAAACCTGTGGCAGTTCATGCGCGACAACTGGCTCTCAAACAGGATCTTCCAATCCTACGAGGATATCGTCGACCACTGCTGCTACGCTTGGAACAAACTCGTCGATCAACCCTGGCGCATCATGTCCATCGGACTGCGCCAATGGGCACATGGGTACTGATCAATGCACGTTGGTATTACTCTTCGGCTTTGACAATCTCCGCAGAGCTGAGCCGTTGACGATCCGCGCCGATGTGCTAAATTTCTCATGGGCTTACAGGCAGAATTGTTGTCCGGTTTCGAGACATATGTACCAATGCCAGGAGGGCACTTGTGCTTCCCTGACACTTATTGCGGGTTATCCGTTTCGTTCAGATTGCCCATTGATCGCGTAGGAGTGCCTGTAAGCCTTTTGAATTGCGAGTGAATGTGTCTAATCTTCAGAAACTAAAGGCTGCCACTGACAGAAAAGAACTTGCGGTAATCTTGGGATACCAGCCTAAGGCACTGACTGCGATTGTTTACCAGACCCCGCTAGCCTCAAAATATACGACCTTCGACATCGACAAGAAGTCAGGCGGGAAGCGGACGATCAAAGCTCCAATCCCCAAGCTCAAGAAGTTGCAGTCGCACCTCTCGCACGTGCTTTATCAATGCCTCGGGGAAATCGAGCGTGAGCGCGGCACAAAGCCGATTTCCTTCGGGTTTAGGAAAGATCGCTCGATCGCTGAGAACGCCTCACGCCACAAAAGAAGGCGCTGGGTTCTCAATCTCGATCTGGAAGACTTCTTCCCGTCCTTCAATTTCGGCCGGGTGCGCGGATTCTTCATGAAGGATAAAGCGTTTGCCCTCCACCCCGAGGTGGCGACCACGATCGCGCAGATTGCATGTGACGGAACTGCACTCCCCCAAGGCAGCCCTTGCTCGCCTGTGATCTCTGAGCTCATCGCTCAAATTCTGGACATGCGCCTCGTTCGGTTAGCCAAGAAGTATGGCGTGACCTACACGCGCTACGCCGATGACATCACGTTTTCGACCAGCCAGAAAGACTTTCCGGCCGGCTTGACTACCGTGGATCCTAGCGACCCTGCGATCTGGCATCTTAGCGAAGAGCTTGTGGGCAAGATCGTCACCTCCGGGTTCACGATCAACGCAGCTAAAACCCGAATGCATTTTCGCGGTAGCAGGCAGATGGTCACGGGCTTGGTGGTCAATGAGAAGGTCAACATCCGCAGTGACTATTACAGACGTGCCCGCGCCATGTGCGACATGCTTTTCCGGACAGGGCAGTACTACAAGGTCGTCATCCAACCCGATGACGACGACGATGACCCGACGCCCGACCTGACCAGCAACCTAAACCCACTTCAGGGCGTCCTCGGCCATATCTACTCGGTAACACAGACCGAGGAGCGACGAGAAATTTCGGAGCAGCGGCAAAGGCCGCGTGCAATCCGGAAGCTCTTCCGCCGCTTCTTGTTCTACAAGTACTGCATGGCCTTGAAAGAGCCGCTTATCATCACCGAGGGCAAGACCGATCCCGTCTATTTGCGCGAAGCCGTCGAGAGCCGGAGCAAATTTCATCCTGCGCTTGGAGCGCCGGGAAAGGATGGATTCAAACATGCCGTGAAGTACTTCAACTACGGCGGCTTGGCTCAAGAAGTGATGGATTTGGGTGGTGGCACAGGCGACCTGAAGTCGATACCGCTGGATTATCTGCGCAATCTCAAGCCTTCAAAGGGTTCCCATAAGCCATTTGCGCACAAGCCAATGAAGCACCCGGTCATCATCGTCCTCGACAATGACGAGGGGCTGGCGGCGGTCGCGAGCACCGTGAAGAAGAATTTCGGGGTGGCAATCGATATAAAATCCACATCCGATTTCTACTCTGTCACAGAAAATCTCTACATCGTCAAAACCCCTGAAAACGGAATGAAAAATACGTGCATTGAAGACATGTTCCCAAAGAAATGGCGTGATCACAAGATCAACGGGAAAAAGCTCAATACAGCGAGCAAGATCGATCCGACTAAGGATTTGAGCAAGGAGGCATTTGCAAGATCAGTGGTCAAGGCCAACGCGGACAAGATCGACTTCTCAGGTTTCGATCCCCTGTTGGAACGTATTGAGAAAGCCATTCAGCACCACGCGGCCAAGCCATGAAGATGCCGTTACTGCGGTGATATCGGCTCGGGTTCGCTCGACATTCAGATCGCTGTCAAATTCAGCAAGGGCGGCAATAATAACTAACGTGAGGCGCCCGCTGGCTATGGTGGTGCCTAAAATTGCTCATTCGCCTTCTCCGCCGAAGCGATGGCCTTGCTCAACGAATTACATTCTTCGAGCGCCGCCATTGTAACCGACAGGTTCGATCAATTATCCGAATTATAGAGCGAATAAGATGTGATCGCTGCCTTAAAGGCGCCGTTGCTGGGGGCGCAAATCGCCGACTAAAACCGTTGGAAGACATTCCGGTCGATAAATCTGAGCACGCTGGCGACCATGCCTGAAAGAGCAGCTCTAATCGGCAAAATCCTTGCTCGCACGGGCGTCGCGATCGATGCGCTAGACGCGGCCGAGTCGTAGGGATCATCATCCATCTGCGCCACGATTTCTGCCTTTTCGCCACACTACGATGGTTGCGAACTGTTGTTGCGCAAGCCCAATCTAATGTCTCTTTGATCTGCCTCACGAGCGCAGCCGATGATCGGTTGCCTCGCCGAAACGAGGCAATTCATGAGCGTCATCCCCATCCAGTCGCTAGCATCTTCGCGCGGAGCGCGCATGCTGCGCACCGCGCTCGGGCCGGAGATTGCCGCCTGGCTTGAGGATGCCTCGATCATCGAGGTCATGCTCAATCCCGACGGGCGGCTGTGGATCGACCGGCTGGGAGCCGGGATAGCCGATACGGGGAGCGGGATGTCCGCTGCCGATGGCGAGCGGATCATCCGGCTCGTAGCGCATCATGTCGGGGCCGAGGTCCATGCCAAGGCACCGCGTGTATCGGCGGAGCTTCCTGATACGGGGGAGCGGTTCGAGGGGTTGTTGCCGCCGGTTGTGGCCGCGCCGAGTTTCGCGATCCGCAAGCCAGCCGTCGCTGTTTTTACGCTCGCTGATTATGTCGCGGCGGAGATCATGTCAGGCTGGCAGGCCGAGGCGATGATTGCTGCCGTTGCTGCCCGCAAGAATATCCTGGTCGCTGGCGGCACCTCGACCGGCAAGACCACGCTCACCAACGCGCTCCTTGCTGAGGTCGCGAAGACCGATGACCGCGTCGTCCTGATCGAGGATACGCGCGAGCTGCAATGCGCTGCGCCCAATCTCGTGTCACTGCGCACCAAAGACGGCGTTGCGACCCTCTCGGATCTGGTGCGCTCCGCGCTGCGCCTGCGGCCAGACCGCATTCCCATTGGCGAAGTGCGTGGCGCTGAAGCGCTCGACCTGCTCAAGGCGTGGGGCACTGGCCACCCGGGCGGCATCGGCACGATCCATGCCGGGTCAGCGCTCGGCACGCTGCGGCGGATGGAGCAGCTCATTCAGGAAAGCGTGGTTACCGTGCCGCGCGCACTGATCGCCGAGACCATCGACGTCATCGCCGTCCTGGTCCGCTACGGGACCGGGCGGCGGCTTGCCGAACTCGCCGAGGTCACCGGGCTCGATGAACGCGGCGACTACCGCATCCTTCCCATCACCCCGCAAGCCAAAGGAGTTTCTTCGTGATCCAGACCATTTCGCGCGCCCGTGCCCGCCTGTCCGCTGCCATGCTCGGCGGCTTCGTTGCCCTTTCCGTGGCGACGCCCGCCCATGCCGCCGGCTCGTCGATGCCGTGGGAAGCGCCGCTTCAGTCGATCCTCGAATCCATCCAGGGACCGGTCGCCAAGATCGTCGCGGTGATGATCATCATCACCACCGGGTTGGCACTGGCCTTCGGTGATACCTCCGGCGGTGCGCGCCGGATGATCCAGATCGTGTTCGGCCTGTCGATCGCTTTTGCCGCCTCGTCCTTCTTCCTGTCGTTCTTCTCGTTCGGCGGCGGGGCGCTGGTCTGATGGATGTAGTGCCTCCTGAGGCCGTGCCCGGCTTTGTCGTGCCCGTTCACCGCGCGCTGACCGAGCATATCCTGCTCGGCGGCGCGCCGCGTGGATTGGCGATCGCCAATGCGACGCTCGCCGCCGCGATCGGGCTTGGCCTCAGGCTCTGGATCGCCGGCGTAGTGATCTTCGCGCTGGGCCACATGGTCTCGGTCTGGGCGGCGCGGCGCGATCCGCAGTTCGTCGATGTCGCGCGGCGCCATCTGCGCTTCCCCACTTTCCTGAGGGTCTGAGCCCATGCTCTCGCTTCGCGAATATCGGAACAAGGCCGACCGGCTTGCCGACTTCCTGCCCTGGGCCGCGCTGGTTGCGCCCGGCGTCGTGCTCAACAAGGATGGGAGCTTCCAGCGCTCGGCCCGCTTTCGCGGTCCCGATCTCGACAGCGCAACGCCCGCCGAACTGATCGCCACGACCGCGCGGCTGAACAGCGCGCTGCGGCGACTGGGTTCAGGCTGGGCCATTTTCGTTGAAGCGGTGCGCCGCCCGGCGCTGGACTATCCCGAAAGCGACTTTCCAGATCCGGCCTCAGCGCTGGTCGAGCGCGAACGCGCCGCGCAGTTTGCCGAGGAAGGCGCCCATTTTGAAAGCCGCTATTTCCTGACCCTGTTGTGGATGCCGCCCGCCGAAGACGCCGCCCGCGCCGAAAGCTGGCTCTATGAGGGAAAGGCCGAAAAGGGCATCAATCCCAAGGAACTGCTCGACCTCTTCATAGACCGCACCGAGCGCCTGCTGCGTCTGATCGATGGCTTTGTGCCAGAGGTGGCTTGGCTCGATGACAGCGAGACGCTGACCTATCTGCACAGCTGCGTTTCGACGCGCAGTCACCGCGTCCGCGTTCCCGAAACCCCGATGCATCTCGACGCGCTACTGGCCGACGAACCGCTGACCGGCGGCCTCGAACCGCGCCTCGGCCGCGCGCATCTGCGCACACTGACCGTGGTCGGCTTTCCCAGCAGCACCTTCCCGGGTCTGCTTGACGAGCTCAACCGGCTCGCCTTCGCCTATCGGTGGTCGACCCGCGCGGTGATGCTCGACAAGACCGACGCCACCAAGCTGACCGCCAAAATCCGGCGGCAGTGGTTTGCCAAGCGCAAGTCGGTCGCAAGCATCCTGAAGGAGGTGATGACCAACGAGGCCTCGACGCTGCTCGACAGCGATGCCTCGAACAAAGCCGCCGATGCCGATGCCGCGCTGCAGGAGCTCGGATCGGATTTTGTCGGTCAAGCCTATGTCACCGCCACCGTTACCGTCTGGGACGAGGATCCAGCGCTGGCAGCCGAAAAGCTGCGTCTGGTCGAGAAGGTCATCCAAGGCCGCGACTTTACCGTGATCGCCGAAGGCATGAACGCGGTCGAAGCCTGGCTCGGATCGCTTCCCGGCCATGTCTACGCCAATGTCCGGCAACCGCCGATCTCCACATTAAACCTTGCCCACATGATCCCCCTGTCTGCCGTGTGGGCCGGGCCGGAACGGGACGATCACTTCAACGCCGCCCCACTCTTCTATGCGCGGACCGAAGGCTCGACCCCGTTCCGGTTTTCGCTCCATGTTGGCGATGTCGGCCACACGCTGATCGTCGGTCCGACCGGAGCAGGCAAGTCGGTGCTGCTCGCGCTGATGGCGCTGCAGTTTCAGCGTTATAATCGCGCGCAGGTCTTTGCTTTCGATTTCGGCGGATCGATCCGGGCAGCGGCGCTGGCATGCGGCGGCGACTGGCAGGACCTCGGCAATTCGCTCACCGCCTCTGGCCTGGCCGAGGACAGCGCTGGCGCGGTGTTGTTGCAACCGCTGGCGCGGATCGACGAACCGGCAGAACGCAACTGGGCGGCCGAATGGCTGCAGGCGATCCTTACTGCTGAAGGCATGACCATCGATCCCGCGACCAAGGAGCATCTCTGGTCGGCGCTGACCTCGCTCGCCACCGCGCCCATGGCCGAGCGCACGCTCACCGGGTTGGCCGTCCTGCTCCAGTCGCAGGCCTTGAAGCAGGCGCTCGCGCCCTATTGCATCGGCGGGCCGTTCGGACGGTTGCTTGATGCCGAGAGCGAACATCTGGGCGAGGCCAGCTTTCAGGCCTTTGAGACCGAAGGGCTGACCGGCTCGGCCGCCGCCCCTGCCGTGCTATCCTACCTGTTCCACCGCATCGAAGGCCGGCTCGACGGCTCGCCGACCATGATCATCATCGACGAGGGCTGGCTCGTCCTCGACAGCCCGGCCTTTGCCGCGCAGCTGCGCGAATGGCTCAAGACCCTACGCAAGAAGAATGCGAGCGTGGTCTTCGCAACGCAAAGCCTTGCGGACATCGAGACCAGCGCGATTGCGCCTGCGATCATCGAAAGC
>JACESM010000090.1 GCA_013911835.1 Porphyrobacter sp.
GGCAGATAGAGTGGCATTGCTGGACCGGCAATGTGACGATGTCCATCGCCGCGGCGTCCTCGCCAGCGGCATTGGTGGGGCTGCTCGCCGGACGCTTTCGGGCGGCCCGCGCCTTGCCGGATTGGGCCATCGGCGGGGCGATTGTCGGGCTGAAGGACGGCGACAGAAGCTTCGCCCGGCTCGAAGCGCTGATCGCAGCGGGTGCCGCAGTATCAGGCCTGTGGTGCGAGGACTGGGTCGGCATCCGCCAGACCAGCTTTGGTCGGCGGTTGTTCTGGGACTGGCAGTGGAACCCCGCCCGCTATCCCGATCTGCCCGCGCGGATCGCGGCGCTAAAAGCGCGCGGCATCCGCTTCCTTGGCTATGTGAACCCCTATCTCGCAGCCGATGGCCCGCAATTTGCCGAGGCGGCGGCTTTGGGCTATCTGGCGATGCAACTGGAAAGCGACGCGCCCTATCTGGTCGATTTCGGCGAATTTGACGCCGGTGTGGTCGACTTCACCAATCCCGCCGCAGCCGACTGGTTTTCCGAAGAGATCATCGGCAAGCGGATGCTCGATATTGGTCTGGATGGCTGGATGGCTGATTTCGGCGAATATCTGCCGGTCGATCTGCGGCTGCACGCGGGCGATCCGATGCATGAGCACAACCTGTGGCCGGTGCGCTGGGCCAAGGTCAACGCCGATGCGATCGCGTCGCGCGGCCGCACGGGTGACGCGCTGTTCTTCATGCGGGCGGGATATACCGGGGTGCAAGAGCATTGCCCCCTGCTGTGGGCGGGTGACCAGTCGGTCGACTTCAGTCGCCATGACGGCATCGGCACGGTGATCACCGCCGCGCTCTCCTCCGGCCTTGTCGGCAATGCCTTCAGCCATTCCGATGTCGGCGGCTATACCAGCCTCCACGGCAATATCCGCACCGCGGAATTGCTGCTCCGCTGGTATGAGCTGGGCGCGTTCAGCCCGGTGATGCGTACCCACGAAGGCAACCGTCCGGAGGAAAACCTCCAGATCGATTCCAGCGCCGAACTGATCGCAGGCTTCGTGCGCTGGAGCCGCGTCCACGAGGCACTCGCGCCTTATGTGAAGCACTTGGTGGCCGAGGCGCAGGCGACCGGCCTCCCGGCCCAGCGGGCGCTGTTCCTGCACTATCCCGATGACCGCGAAACCTTCACCATTCAGGATCAATACCTCTATGGTGCCGATCTGATGGTGGCACCGGTGATTGAAGCGGGGGCAGTGGCGCGGCGGGTCTATCTGCCTGGAGCGTCGGATATGGTCTGGCGGCACCTTTGGAGCGGCCGGGACTACGCCCCCGGCTGGCATGACGTGCCTGCGCCGATCGGCCATCCGCCAGTGTTCTACCGAACCACCAGCGCCTTCGCGCCCCTGTTCGCGAGTCTCGCCCAATGAGCCGCGCCAATATCCGCGATGTCGCCGCCCGGGCGGGTGTGGCGGTGAAGACCGTCAGCCGCGTGATGAACGGCCACCCCTATGTCAGCGCCGAACTGCGCGAGCGGGTCGAGCGGGCGATGGCCGAGCTCGATTACCGCCCCTCGGTCGCCGCCCGCATCCTCTCGGGCGCCAAGTCGGGGCAGGTCGCGCTGATCTACGACAACCACAGCCCCTACTACATGTTCCAGATCCAGAAGGGCTGCTGGGATGTGTGCCACGAGGCGGGCATCCGCCTGCTGGCGCAACCCGTCGACGTCGCCGATCCGCGCGTCGGCGATCAGGTGAGGGGGCTCGTCAGCGAGACCCATGTCGATGGTATCATCCTCTCCTCCCCGGTCACAGACTGCGATCCGGTGCTGCGCGCGCTCGAGACGATGGACGTGCCCTTCGTGCGGATCTCGCCCGGCACCAATCACGCGCTGACGTCCTCCGTGTTCATGGACGACGCGCAGGCCGCCGACGACATGACCACGCATCTCATCAACGCCGGGCACCGCCGGATCGGGTTCATCAAGGGCCACACCAACCACATGGCCTCTGACGACCGCCTGTTCGGCTACCGCCGCGCGCTTGACCGCGTTGGCATCCCGTTCGAGCCGAGCCTTGTGGAGGACGGCGAATTCGACTTCGACAGCGGGGTGCGCGGCGCCAAGGCGCTGCTGGATCAGCCGGGCCGGCCGACCGCGATCTTTGCCTCCAACGACGACATGGCCGCAGGCGTTCTCGCGGTGGCGCATGACCGCGGGATCGCTGTCCCTGCCGAGCTTTCGGTCGCGGGCTTTGACGATACCACGCTGGCGCGCACCGTCTGGCCGCCGCTCACCACGATCCGCCAGCCGATGGCCGACCTTGCCCGCACCGCCACCCAGATCCTGATTGCAGGCGGGGACATCACCCACAAGCGCCTGCCCCACGAACTTGTCGAGCGTGCCTCGATCGCTCCCCCCAAGAGGAATTTTTGACCCATGAGTGAACTGCCCCTGCCGCCTGCCATGCGCCGCCTTGGCGCAAGCAATATCGAGGTTTCGTCCATCGCCTGGGGGATGTGGCGCCTTGCCGAGGATGGCCGCACCGCTGGCGATGCGGCCAAGCTGGTGCATGCGGCGCTGGATGCCGGGGTCACCTTCCTCGACACTGCCGATATCTACGGCTTTGACGGCAGCGGCGGCTTTGGCGATGCCGAGGCGCTGCTGGGCGAGGTGCTGGCGGCTGACCCTGCGCTGCGGGGCCGGATGGTGCTGGCGACCAAGGGCGGCATCCTCCCGCCGCTGCCCTATGACCAGAGCGCGGACTACCTGCGGCAGGCCATCGACGCCTCGCTGGCGCGGCTGAAGGTGGACAGCGTCGACCTGTGGCAGATCCACCGGCCCGACATTCTGGCACACCCGCAAGAGGTGGCGCGGGTGCTGGATGACGCAGTGGCTTCGGGCAAGGTCAGGTCGCTGGGCGTGTCGAACTTCACGCAGGCGCAGACCGCCGCGCTGAACCATTTTCTCGGCACCAAGCTGGTCTCGACCCAACCCGAAATCAGCCCGCTGCGGATCGATTGCTTCGAGAATGGCGAGCTCGATCAGGCGATGATGATGGGCCTTACCCCGCTGGCCTGGTCGCCCCTGGGCGGCGGGCGGCTGGCCGCGCCGGAGACTGCGCGCGACAAGGCGGTGGCGGCGGCGCTCGATGCGGTGGCCGGGGCGCAGGGCGTCTCGCGCACGGCCTGTGCCTACAGCTGGCTGATGGCGCACCCTGCGGGGATTATCCCGATCATCGGCTCGCAGAATGCAGGCCGGATTGCCGAGGGTGCAGCGGCACTGAGCGTGCGCTGGACGCGGACGGATTGGTATGCGGTGCTCGTCGCCGCGCGTGGAGAGAGGCTGCCCTGATGACCCAACAATGCGAAATCGCGTGGTTCTCCGCGCTATGCGACGATGACTACGAGTTCCTCGGCGTGCCCGACCCCTATCTGCAATCGAGCTGGGAGCATTGCCGCAACATCGTCACCCGCGCCGAAGAGGGCGGGTTCGACAATATCCTGCTGCCCTCGGGCTACCAGCTCGGCGTCGACACCACGATCTTCGCCGCCGCCGTCGCCACGCAGGTCAAGCGCATCAAGCTGCTGTGGGCGACCCGCATGGGCGAGGACTGGCCGCCGCAGCTCGCACGCCGGATCGCCACGCTGGATCGCATCCTCGGGCCGAATGCTTCCGGCACCGGAGGGCGGCTGAACGTCAACATCATCTCCTCCGACATGCCGGGCGAAAAGATCGAGAGCGGCCCGCGCTACCGCCGCGGGACCGAGATCATGAAGATCGTGAAGACCCTGCTGAACGGCGAGCACCTCGATTTCGACGGTGAATTCTACAAGCTGAAGCTCGATCCGCCGCGTATCACGACCCTCAGTGGCAAGTGCCCGCCGTTCTATTTCGGCGGCCTCAGCCACGAAGCGCGTGAATGTGCGGCCGAGGCGGCGGACGTCTACCTGATGTGGCCTGACACAATGGACAAGGTGCGCGAGAACATCGCTGACCTCAAGGCCCGCGCCGCCAAGTATGGCCGCACCCTCAAGTTCGGCTACCGCGTCCACGTGATCGTGCGCGAGACCGAGGACGAGGCGCGCCACTACGCCGACCGCCTGCTCTCGAAACTCGATGACGAGGCGGGCCGCGCGATCCGCGAGAAATCGCTCGATGCCAAGAACTACGGCGTCCAGCGCCAACAGGAGCTGCGCGGCGCCGCCGATGGCGACGGTTTCGTCGAAGAGAACCTGTGGACCGGCATCGGTCGCGCCCGGTCGGGCTGCGGCGCGGCGATCGTCGGCACGCCCGATCAGGTGCTCGCCAAGCTGCGTGCCTATCAGGCCGAGGGGATCGAAGCGTTCATCCTCTCGGGCTATCCGCACATGCAGGAAGCCGATCTCTTCGCCCGCCATGTGCTGCCGCATATCCAGCACGGGCCGCTCGAAATGTGACCCTGTAGGAGGATGGGCGGCGGATTCGCTGGCCCCCTCCCGTTACCATGTCATTGCCGCTTCATTGGCAGGTCGTTGCGCTGCCGGTGATGTTTCACGTGGAACATTACGCTACTGCATGGCGGGGTTGCGGCGGGGGCGTGCAATTGCCTCTTTTCCGCGTCCGCGCGCCGTGACAAAGCGTATTTCAAAGCGGCAAAACGCAGTCTGGAGAGCGACCCCATGAACCTCGAATTCACCCCCGAAGAGCAGGCCTTCCGCGAAGAAGTCCGCACCTTCATCGCCGAGAACTATCCCAAGCACCTCGCCGACTTCGGCATGCGCGAGGATATGGCGCGCGAGGACTTCATCGCCTGGCACAAGGTGCTGGGCGCCAAGGGCTGGTCGGTCCCCGCATGGCCCGTGGAATATGGCGGCACCGGCTGGACCCCGACCCAGCGCTACATCTGGTCGGAAGAGAACGCCCGCGTGAACGCGCTCATGCCACTGCCCTTCGGCGTCTCGATGGTCGGCCCGGTGATCTACACCTTCGGCAACGAAGAGCAGAAGGCCCGCCACCTCCCCGGCATCCGCAGCGGCGAAGTGTGGTGGTGCCAAGGCTATTCGGAACCGGGCGCGGGCTCCGACCTCGCCAGCCTCAAGACCACCGCGGTGCGTGACGGCGATCACTATGTCATCAACGGCCAGAAGACCTGGACGACGCTGGCCCAGCATGCCGATTGGGGCTTCTTCCTGTGCCGCACCGATCCCACCGCCAAGGCGCAGGAAGGCATCAGCTTCATCCTCGTCGACATGAAGACCCCCGGCGTGGAAGTGAAGCCGATCAAGCTGCTCGACGGCGGCTATGAGGTCAACGAGACCTGGCTGACCGATGTGCGTGTGCCGGTCGAGAACCTTGTGGGTGTCGAGAACAAGGGCTGGACCTATGCCAAGTTCCTGCTCGCCCACGAACGTTCGGGCATCGCGGGCGTGGCGCGCTCCAAGCGCGGCGTCGAGAAGCTGCGCGAGATCGCGACGCACGAGACACTGGATGGCGCGCCGTTGATCAAGGATTTCGACTTCGCCAAGAAGGTGAGCCAGCTCGAAATCGATCTCGCCGCGCTGGAGATCACCGAACTGCGCACGCTGGCGGGCGAGCAGGCGGGCAAGGGGCCGGGGCCGGAAAGCTCGATCCTCAAGATCAAGGGCACCGAAATCCAGCAGCGCCTCACCGAACTGACGCTGGAAGCGGTCGGCACCTATTCCGCGCCCTATATGGGCGGGGTGTCGAACGACAACGGTTCCAACCAGCACCCGGTTGGCCCCGATTATGCGGCCCATGCGGCGGCGACCTATTTCAACATGCGCAAGACCAGCATCTATGGCGGATCGAACGAGATCCAGCGCAACATCATCACCAAGATGATCCTCGGCCTTTAGGCCTTCTTCTCCCCTCCCCACGGGGAGGGGAGAAGAAGGCCTAAAGGCCGAGGATCATCTTGGTGATGATGTTGCGCTGGATCTCGTTCGATCCGCCATAGATGCTGGTCTTGCGCATGTTGAAATAGGTCGCCGCCGCATGGGCCGCATAATCGGGGCCAACCGGGTGCTGGTTGGAACCGTTGTCGTTCGACACCCCGCCCATATAGGGCGCGGAATAGGTGCCGACCGCTTCCAGCGTCAGTTCGGTGAGGCGCTGCTGGATTTCGGTGCCCTTGATCTTGAGGATCGAGCTTTCCGGCCCCGGCCCCTTGCCCGCCTGCTCGCCCGCCAGCGTGCGCAGTTCGGTGATCTCCAGCGCGGCGAGATCGATTTCGAGCTGGCTCACCTTCTTGGCGAAGTCGAAATCCTTGATCAACGGCGCGCCATCCAGTGTCTCGTGCGTCGCGATCTCGCGCAGCTTCTCGACGCCGCGCTTGGAGCGCGCCACGCCCGCGATGCCCGAACGTTCGTGGGCGAGCAGGAACTTGGCATAGGTCCAGCCCTTGTTCTCGACACCCACAAGGTTCTCGACCGGCACACGCACATCGGTCAGCCAGGTCTCGTTGACCTCATAGCCGCCGTCGAGCAGCTTGATCGGCTTCACTTCCACGCCGGGGGTCTTCATGTCGACGAGGATGAAGCTGATGCCTTCCTGCGCCTTGGCGGTGGGATCGGTGCGGCACAGGAAGAAGCCCCAATCGGCATGCTGGGCCAGCGTCGTCCAGGTCTTCTGGCCGTTGATGACATAGTGATCGCCGTCACGCACCGCGGTGGTCTTGAGGCTGGCGAGGTCGGAGCCCGCGCCCGGTTCCGAATAGCCTTGGCACCACCACACTTCGCCGCTGCGGATGCCGGGGAGGTGGCGGGCCTTCTGCTCTTCGTTGCCGAAGGTGTAGATCACCGGGCCGACCATCGAGACGCCGAAGGGCAGTGGCATGAGCGCGTTCACGCGGGCGTTCTCTTCCGACCAGATGTAGCGCTGGGTCGGGGTCCAGCCGGTGCCGCCATATTCCACGGGCCATGCGGGGACCGACCAGCCCTTGGCGCCCAGCACCTTGTGCCAGGCGATGAAGTCCTCGCGCGCCATATCCTCGCGCATGCCGAAATCGGCGAGGTGCTTGGGATAGTTCTCGGCGATGAAGGTGCGGACTTCTTCGCGGAAGGCCTGCTCTTCGGGGGTGAATTCGAGGTTCATGGGGTCGCTCTCCAGACTGCGTTTTGCCGCTTTGAAATACGCTTTGTCACGGCGCGCGGACGCGGAAAAGAGGCAATTGCACGCCCCCGCCGCAACCCCGCCATGCAGTAGCGTAATGTTCCACGTGAAACATCACCGGCAGCGCAACGACCTGCCAATGAAGCGGCAATGACATGGTAACGGGAGGGGGCCAGCGAATCCGCCGCCCATCCTCCTACAGGGTCACATTTCGAGCGGCCCGTGCTGGATATGCGGCAGCACATGGCGGGCGAAGAGATCGGCTTCCTGCATGTGCGGATAGCCCGAGAGGATGAACGCTTCGATCCCCTCGGCCTGATAGGCACGCAGCTTGGCGAGCACCTGATCGGGCGTGCCGACGATCGCCGCGCCGCAGCCCGACCGGGCGCGACCGATGCCGGTCCACAGGTTCTCTTCGACGAAACCGTCGCCATCGGCGGCGCCGCGCAGCTCCTGTTGGCGCTGGACGCCGTAGTTCTTGGCATCGAGCGATTTCTCGCGGATCGCGCGGCCCGCCTCGTCATCGAGTTTCGAGAGCAGGCGGTCGGCGTAGTGGCGCGCCTCGTCCTCGGTCTCGCGCACGATCACGTGGACGCGGTAGCCGAACTTGAGGGTGCGGCCATACTTGGCGGCGCGGGCCTTGAGGTCAGCGATGTTCTCGCGCACCTTGTCCATTGTGTCAGGCCACATCAGGTAGACGTCCGCCGCCTCGGCCGCACATTCACGCGCTTCGTGGCTGAGGCCGCCGAAATAGAACGGCGGGCACTTGCCACTGAGGGTCGTGATACGCGGCGGATCGAGCTTCAGCTTGTAGAATTCACCGTCGAAATCGAGGTGCTCGCCGTTCAGCAGGGTCTTCACGATCTTCATGATCTCGGTCCCGCGGCGGTAGCGCGGGCCGCTCTCGATCTTTTCGCCCGGCATGTCGGAGGAGATGATGTTGACGTTCAGCCGCCCTCCGGTGCCGGAAGCATTCGGCCCGAGGATGCGATCCAGCGTGGCGATCCGGCGTGCGAGCTGCGGCGGCCAGTCCTCGCCCATGCGGGTCGCCCACAGCAGCTTGATGCGCTTGACCTGCGTGGCGACGGCGGCGGCGAAGATCGTGGTGTCGACGCCGAGCTGGTAGCCCGAGGGCAGCAGGATATTGTCGAACCCGCCCTCTTCGGCGCGGGTGACGATGTTGCGGCAATGCTCCCAGCTCGATTGCAGATAGGGGTCGGGCACGCCGAGGAACTCGTAGTCATCGTCGCATAGCGCGGAGAACCACGCGATTTCGCATTGTTGGGTCATCAGGGCAGCCTCTCTCCACGCGCGGCGACGAGCACCGCATACCAATCCGTCCGCGTCCAGCGCACGCTCAGTGCCGCTGCACCCTCGGCAATCCGGCCTGCATTCTGCGAGCCGATGATCGGGATAATCCCCGCAGGGTGCGCCATCAGCCAGCTGTAGGCACAGGCCGTGCGCGAGACGCCCTGCGCCCCGGCCACCGCATCGAGCGCCGCCGCCACCGCCTTGTCGCGCGCAGTCTCCGGCGCGGCCAGCCGCCCGCCGCCCAGGGGCGACCAGGCCAGCGGGGTAAGGCCCATCATCATCGCCTGATCGAGCTCGCCATTCTCGAAGCAATCGATCCGCAGCGGGCTGATTTCGGGTTGGGTCGAGACCAGCTTGGTGCCGAGAAAATGGTTCAGCGCGGCGGTCTGCGCCTGCGTGAAGTTCGACACGCCCAGCGACCTGACCTTGCCCGAAGCCACTGCGTCATCCAGCACCCGCGCCACCTCTTGCGGGTGTGCCAGAATGTCGGGCCGGTGGATCTGCCACAGGTCGACGCTGTCCACCTTCAGCCGCGCCAGCGAGGCGTCGATGGCCTGCCGCAGGTAGTCCGCGCTCTGGTCATAGGGCAGCGGCGGGAGGATGCCGCCCTTGGTCGCCAGCACCATCCGGCCCCGCAGCGCAGGGTCAGCCGCCAGCACCTCGCCCAGCAGCGCCTCGGCATCGCCAAAGCCGCCGCTGCCGTCAAAGCCGTAGATATCGGCAGTGTCGAGGAAGGTGACCCCGGCATCCAGCGCCGCATGCACCAGCTTGGCCGCATCGCCAGCGGTGCGGCCATCCTCGGCGAGGCGCCACATCCCCCAGGCGATGGACGAAACCTCGATATTGCTTGCGCCAAGGCGGCGCATGGCAGGCGGCAGGGGCAGTTCACTCATGGGTCAAAAATTCCTCTTGGGGGGAGCGATCGAGGCACGCTCGACAAGTTCGTGGGGCAGGCGCTTGTGGGTGATGTCCCCGCCTGCAATCAGGATCTGGGTGGCGGTGCGGGCAAGGTCGGCCATCGGCTGGCGGATCGTGGTGAGCGGCGGCCAGACGGTGCGCGCCAGCGTGGTATCGTCAAAGCCCGCGACCGAAAGCTCGGCAGGGACAGCGATCCCGCGGTCATGCGCCACCGCGAGAACGCCTGCGGCCATGTCGTCGTTGGAGGCAAAGATCGCGGTCGGCCGGCCCGGCTGATCCAGCAGCACCTTCGCGCCGCGCACACCGCTGTCGAAGTCGAATTCGCCGTCCTCCACAAGGCTCGGCTCGAACGGGATGCCAACGCGGTCAAGCGCGCGGCGGTAGCCGAACAGGCGGTCGTCAGAGGCCATGTGGTTGGTGTGGCCCTTGATGAACCCGATCCGGCGGTGCCCGGCGTTGATGAGATGCGTGGTCATGTCGTCGGCGGCCTGCGCGTCGTCCATGAACACGGAGGACGTCAGCGCGTGATTGGTGCCCGGCGAGATGCGCACGAAGGGCACGTCCATCGTCTCCAGTGCGCGCAGCACCGGATCGCAGTCGGTGACGGGAGAGGACAGGATGATACCATCGACATGGGTCTCGCTGACGAGCCCCCTCACCTGATCGCCGACGCGCGGATCGGCGACGTCGACGGGTTGCGCCAGCAGGCGGATGCCCGCCTCGTGGCACACATCCCAGCAGCCCTTCTGGATCTGGAACATGTAGTAGGGGCTGTGATTGTCGTAGATCAGCGCGACCTGCCCCGACTTGGCGCCCGAGAGGATGCGCGCGGCGACCGAGGGGCGGTAATCGAGCTCGGCCATCGCCTTTTCCACCCGCTCGCGCAGTTCGGCGCTGACATAGGGGTGGCCGTTCATCAC
>JACESM010000091.1 GCA_013911835.1 Porphyrobacter sp.
ATTCGAACCCACGGTAGGCTTGCACCTACGGCGGTTTTCAAGACCGCTGCCTTAAACCACTCGGCCACCTGTCCTATGCCTTGGCTGGCTATCGCCAGACGGCGGTATTGTCACCTGCGGTGACGTCTCCGGCGCTTTCGCGCCTCCGACTCCAAGACCGCTGCCTTAAACCACTCGGCCACCAGTCCTATGCCTTGGCTGGCTAGCGAGGATCGGCGGAATTGTCACCTGCCTTATAGCCCCTTCCCTCGGGGGAAGGGGTTGGGGATGGGGGTACGACGTTCGAATTGTAGCGCCTCCTAATCGCCGCTGAACCCCCATCCCCGGCCCTTCCCCAAGGGGAAGGGAATATATCCCCGCTCGCCGAGCTGGCTGGAGAACGACACATCATCCCCAGTTCCGTTGTTGGGAATTCAGCCAAGGTGTGACATCTCTACGCGCATGATTCCCCGCCTGCTCCCTGCCGCCGCGCTTGCTCTGGCCGCGCTGGCCGCGTCGCCCGCCTCGGTGCCCGCGACCGCGCAGGCGAGCGCCGACGGGATTCCCTTCGACGCCTATCTCGAACTGCTCAAGGCCCGCGCCCGGGCCGAAGGCGTGCGCGAGGATACGCTCGAGCGCATGACCGCCGGGCTCACCCCCAATCCGCGGGTGATCGCGCTCGACAACAACCAGCCCGGCAGCGCCACCACCCGCGGCTATCCGCCGATGTCGGACTATATCCGCACCCATGTCGATGGCGCGCGGATTGGGGGAGGGCGGGCGGTCTATGCCCAGCATCAGGACACCCTCGCCGCGATCGAGGCGCGCTACGGCGTGCCGGCGCCGATCATCCTTGCGATCTTCGGGCACGAAACCAGCTATGGCCGCGTGAAGGGCGACTTCGACCTTGCCCGGAGCCTCGCCACCCTCGCCTGGGAGGGCCGCCGCCGCGAGTTGTTCGCGGGCGAGTTCGTCGCGCTGATGAAGATCGCCGAGAAGGGTTACGGGCGCGAACAGCTGGTCGGCTCCTATGCCGGGGCCTTCGGCAATCCGCAGTTCCTGCCCTCGGTCTACCTGCGCCTCGCCACCGACGGCGACGGGGACGGACGCGCGGACATCTTCACCAACCGCGCCGACACCTTCGCCTCCATCGCCAACTATTTCCGCGACGCCGGGTGGCGACCGGGCGAGCCCTGGGGCGTGGCCGCAGCGGTGCCACCGGGCTTCGACGCTGCGGCCTACCGCACCTGCCTCGTCTCGCCCGTCTGCCCGCGCGTCCACGAACGCCTCAGCCGCTGGATGACCGTCGCGGAATGGCGTGCGGTCGGAATCGAGCCGCTCCGCCCCTTGGGCGACAATGTCATGGCGAGCTTTTTCCAGCCCGACGGCCCGGGAACCCGCGCCTGGCTGCTCACCGGCAACTACCGCGCGATCCTCGAATATAACTGCTCGAGCTATTATGCGCTCAGCGTGGGGCTGCTGGCTGACGAAATCGTGAACTGATGTCCCCGCCTGCCTCGCCAAGGGGCAAGGGGGCCGATATAGCCACCCGCGTGATGCTCTCCCGATTGCTGCCGCTTGCCCTGACACTCCTCGCCCTTGTCGCAGGGGTCCCTGCGCGCGCGATGATGCCCGATGCGGGGCTGATGCTCCCTCCGGTGCTGCCTGCGGTCCCCTCTGCCGCCGAGGCGCCGGTCGCGCTGCTGGTGGATCTCGGGAGCGGTCAGGTGCTCCACGCCCGCCGTCCCGATGCGCGCTTCATGCCGGCGTCGGTCACCAAGGTGATGACGCTCTACCTCGCCTTCGAGCTGATCGCGCAACGCCGCCTCGATCCCGCGCAGGTCTTCACCATGAGCCCCGGAATCGCGCGCGACTGGCGGCGGGTGGGCTCGACCATGTTCCTCGACATGGGCGAGCAAGTGCGGGTCGACGACCTCTTGCTCGGCATCGCCAATGTCTCGGCCAATGACGGGGCGGCGGTGCTCGCGGAAGGGCAGGCGGGATCGGTCGCGGCGTGGACGCAGGCGATGAACCAGACCGCGCTCGGCCTCGGGATGACCGGGAGCCACTTCGCCAGCCCCAATGGCTGGCCGGACGAGGGCCGCACCTTCACCACCGCCAGCGACCTCGTCGCGCTCGCCCGGGCGATGATCACGCGGCATCCCGACAAGTTCGGCTATTACATCGGGCGCGAGGGGCTGGATTACAAAGGCATCGCGCAGATCAACCACGATCCCATGATCGGGAGGGTGCCGGGGGCGGACGGGATCAAGACCGGCTTCACTAACGAGGCGGGCTTCTCCTACCTCGGCACCGCGCGCCGCAATGGACAACGGCTGGTGCTGGTGCTGGCGGGCGTGCCCAACGGGCGGCTGCGGGCGCGGGTCGCGCGCGCCTATGTCGAGTGGGGCTTCTCCGCCTTCGAGCGCCGCCAGCTCTTCGCGCCCGGCGCGGTGGTGGGCGAAGCGCGGGTGCAAGGCGGTGACGCGCGCGCGCTGGCATTGAAGGCCGCAGGAAGGGTCGCGATCAACCTGCCCAAGGGCAGCAACAGCCCGCTTGCCGCGACGATCCGCTACGAAGGGCCCTTGCGCGCGCCGATTGCCGCCGGTCAGCAAGTCGCGGTGCTGGAAGTCACCGCCGAGGGCGTCGCGCCTGCACGCATTCCGCTCTACGCGGCCGAGAGTATCGGCACTGCCGGACCGCTCGACCGCATTGTCAACGCCGCGCTGGGGCTGTTCTCGTGAGCTTGCCGGGCCGCTTCATCGCCTTCGAGGGCGGGGAGGGGGCGGGCAAGTCCACGCAAAGCCGCCTGCTGGCCGAGGCCCTGCGCGCGCGCGGCCTTGACGTGGTCGTCACCCGCGAACCGGGCGGCACACCGGGGGCCGAGGCGATCCGCGCGCTGCTGCTTGCGCCTCCCGGAGCGGGTTGGCCTCCGCAGGCCGAGGCCCTGCTCTTCGCCGCCGCGCGCGCCGATCATGTCGCGCACTTGATCCGCCCGGCACTCGCGCGCGGCGAATGGGTGATCTGCGACCGCTTCGTCGACTCGAGCCGCGCCTATCAGGGCGGGGCAGGTGGCCTCGGCGATGCTGCGATCACCGCGCTCCACGCCTTCGGTAGCGGCGGCATGCGCCCTGACCGCGTGATCCTGCTTGAAGGCGACGAGCCTGCGCTGGCCGGCAGGCTTGCCGCGCGCGGGGAAGCCGCCGACGCGATCGAAGGCCGCCCGGCAGACTATCACCGCGCCGTCGCCGCCGCGTTCCGCGCGCTGGCGGAGGAGGACGCGCAGGGCTTTGCCCGGATCGACGCCCTCGGCGCGCCGCAAGATGTCCACGCCCGCATCCTTGCGGCCCTCGGAGACCTGATCCCGTGACGGACTGGCCCAACCACGCGGAAGCCTGGCGCGCCTGGCGCGATGCCTTGGGCGGCGAGCGGATGCATCATGGCTGGCTGCTCGCGGGCAAGGCGGGGCTGGGCAAGCGCGACTTCGCCATGGCCGCCGCGCGCGAGCTGGTCGCCGAACCCGGCGTGCCGCAACCCTTGGGCGAGCACCCCGATATCATCACGCTGACCTACGGCCCCAAGGACGACAAGGGCGAGAAGGCGCAGGCCGATGGCAAGCCCTTCGAACTCGCCCGCTCGATCCGCATCAAGCAGATCCGCGCGATGCAGCGCCGGCTGACCACCCGGCCGACGCTGGGGAGCAGGCGCGCGATCATCATCGATCCGGCCGATGACTTGGAACGCAATGCCGCCAACGCACTTTTGAAGAGCCTTGAGGAACCGCCTGCGGGCACCTTCTTCCTGCTGGTGACGCACCGCCCCGCGCGGCTGTTGCCGACGATCCGCTCGCGCTGCCGGACCTTGCGGTTCCCGGTGCTGACTGACAGCCAGCTCGGCGCAATGCTCCATGAGGCTGGCCTGCCGTCCGACGCGCAGGCGATTGCGGCCGCGGAAGGCTCGTTCGGCGCGGCGGTGCGCTTTGCCGAGGAGGATCTGGCACCCATCGCCCGGGTGATCTCGGGCCTGCTCGCAAGCGGGGACAGCTGGATGACGGGGCGCGGCGAGCTTGCCCGGCTGATCGGCCCGCGCGCCGGGCGCGAGCGTGTGCAGGCGGTGCTCGATCTGGCCCAGTCGCTCGCCGCCCGCGCTGCCCGCGCCGCCGAGGACCCGGCCCGCCGTGCGCGGCTGATCGAGACCCACACCGCGCTCGTCCAGCTTGCAGTCGAGGCACCCACGGCGAATTTCGATCCCGGCTTGCTGCCCTTCGAGATCGGCAGCTTGCTTGTCGCCGCCGCCCCCGCTAGCGAACCGGCCCATGGCTGAGACAACCCCCTTCTACATCACCACCGCGATCAGCTACCCCAACGGGAAGCCCCATATCGGCCACGCCTACGAGGCGATCGCGGCCGACGTGATCGCGCGCTTTCAGCGCCTTTCGGGCCGCCGTGTGCGGTTCCAGACCGGCACCGACGAGCACGGGCTCAAGATGGCGAGGAAGGCCGAGGAACAGGGGCGCACGCCCGCTAATCTTGCCGACGAAATGTCGGGCTATTTCCGCGAGATGTGCGATGCTCTCAACGTCTCCTATGACCGCTTCATCCGCACTTCCGAGCCCGATCACCACCGCGCCAGCCAGGCGATCTGGCAGGCGATGGAGGCTGCGGGCGATCTCTATCTCGACCGCTACGAAGGCTGGTACTCGGTCCGCGACGAGGCCTATTATGACGAGAGCGAATTGCAGGAAGGCGAGGGGGGCGAAAAACTCTCCCCGCAGGGCACGCCGGTCGAGTGGACGGTCGAGGAAAGCTGGTTCTTCCGGCTTTCAAAATATCAGGACCAACTGCTTGATTTGCTGAAGAGCCCTGGCTTCCTCGAACCGGCAAGCCGCCGCAACGAGATGATCGCCTTTGTCGAACAGGGCCTGCGCGATCTGTCGGTCAGCCGCACCTCCTTCGATTGGGGAGTGAAGGTGCCGGGGTCCGAGGGCCACGTCATGTATGTGTGGGTCGATGCGCTCACCAATTATCTGACCGGGCTCGGCTATCCCGGGGCAATGGGCGGGTATTGGCCCGCCAGTCTGCACCTTATCGGCAAGGATATCGTGCGATTCCACACGATCTACTGGCCTGCCTTCCTGATGAGCGCGCAATTGCCGGTGCCGCAGCACGTGTTCGGCCACGGCTTCCTGCTCAATCGCGGGCAGAAGGAATCAAAGTCGCTCGGCAATGTCACCGATCCGCTGGAACTGGCGGAAAGGTTCGGCGTGGATGCCTTGCGCTACTTCCTGATGCGCGAAGTCGCCTTCGGACAGGATGGCAGCTATTCGCCCGAAGCCATTGTTCAGCGTGCGAATGGCGAGCTTGGTAATGCCTTCGGCAACCTTGCTCAGCGCACGCTCGGTTTCATCGCCAAGAACCTCGATGGCTACCTTCCCGCCATCCGCGGGCATGACGCGGCCGACACGGCGCTGTTTGAGACCGTCGACCGCGCAATCACGACGGAGATTCCGCAAGCTTTCGAGAGCCTTGCATTGCAGCAGGCGGTCGAGGCGTGGCTGCAGGCGGTGTTCGCCTGCAATGCCTATATCGACGCGCAGGCGCCCTGGACGCTGCGCAAGACGGACCCTGAGCGGATGGAGACCGTGCTGGCCACACTCTATATCTGCATCGCGCAGCTCGCGGTGGCGATCAGCCCGGTGATCCCGGCCAGCAGCGCCAAGCTTCTGGATATGCTGGGTGTTCCGGAGGAACTGCGCAACCTCGCAGGGATCCGCAGCCACTGGTATTCACCGCTGGCCGAAAGCGATTACCAGATCATCGCGCCGACCCCGCTGTTCCCGCGGCTTGAGCTTCCTGCCGAGGACGCGTGATGCTGGTCGATAGCCATTGTCATCTGGAATACAAAGGCTTGGTCGAGGACCGTGAGGGCGTACTCGAACGCGCCCGGGCGGCGGGGGTGGGGGCCTTCCTCAATATCTCGACCCGCCAATCCGAGTGGGATCAGGTGGTCGGTACCGCCGCGCGCGAGCCGGATGTCTTCGCCAGCGTCGGGATCCACCCGCATGAGGCCGACGCGCACCAGGACCTCGGTCGCGCAGCGTTGCTGGAAGCCACGCACCACCCCAAGGTCGTCGCGATTGGCGAGACGGGCCTCGACTACTATTACGACAAGTCGGACAGAGACGCGCAGAAGTCCTTGTTCCGCATGCATATCGACGTCGCGCGCGAAACGCAGCTGCCGCTCATCATCCACACCCGCGACGCCGAGGAGGATACCCACGCGATCCTCGCCGAGGAGATGGGGAAGGGGGCCTACCCTGCGCTGATCCATTGCTTCACCGCCTCGGCCACCTTTGCCGACAAGGTGCTGGCGCTGGGGCTGATGATCTCGCTTTCGGGCATCGTGACGTTCAAGAATGCCAAGGAGTTGCAGGAGGTCGCGAAGATCATCCCTGAAGACAAGCTGCTGGTCGAAACCGACAGCCCCTTCCTCGCCCCCGTCCCGCATCGGGGGAGGGTGTGCGAGCCGGCCTATGTTGCGGACACCGCGGCTTTTGTTGCCGGCCTGCGGGGAACGGATGTGGAACATCTGAAGCAGGTGACCACCGCCAACTTCTTCAACCTGTTCAGCAAGGCGGCCCTGTGAAGCTGGTGATGCTCGGCTCGGGCACCTCGACCGGGGTGCCGCGGCTGGGCGGGCCGGATGGCGCGGGCGACTGGGGCGATTGCGATCCCGACGAGCCGCGCAACCGCCGCACGCGGGTCTCGATCATGGTTGAGAGCGATGAAGGTCGTCGGCTGCTCGTCGACACCTCATCCGATTGTCGTGCGCAACTGCTTGCCAACCGGATCGGGCATATCGACGCGGTGTTCTGGACGCATGACCACGCCGATCACTGCCACGGGATCGATGACCTTCGCGTGCTGCGCTATGGGCGCGGCGGCCCGATCCCAGGCTTTGCCGAGACCGAAACCGTGCGGCGGCTGCGCCAGCGCTTCGGCTATGTCTTCGCTGGGCAGGAAGGCTATCCTACGATCTGCACGCTCGACACGCTCGACCGGCTCAGGATGATCGCGGGCTTCGGGATCGACTGGTGCCAGATGGCGCACGGACCCGGTGAGACCACCGCCTATCGCTTCGAAGCCGATGGCAAGAGCATCGGCTATGCTACGGATTTCAGCGCAATTTCGGACGAGATGATCGACCTGTTCTACAATATCGACATCCTCGTCAGCGATTGCCTGCGGCGCGAGCCGCATCCGACCCACGCGCATCTGGGCATGGCGATCGAACTGGGCGAAGCCTGCAAGGCTGGCCGCGTGGTGCTCAGCCATCTCGACAAGAGCATGGATTACCGCCAGCTCTCCAGCGAGGTGCCGGACTTTGTCACCGTGGGCTATGACGGGCTGGAGATGATCGCATGAACCCGGATATGCTTCTGCCTCTGGTCACCAGTATCGGTTGGCTGATCCTCGCCATGAGTTCGCTGGCATCGCACCGGCTTGGCTGGGGGCAACTGGTGAAGATGGCGCTGGCCTGGGTGGTGATCTTCGGGGGCATCTTCATGGTGGTGGAGTGGTTCCTCTATGTCCAGGGCTCCGCTTCCTCGCTGATGTAGATTTTACATAATATATATTATCCATCTTGAGGCCCGCGATGAGCGACGCTCCCCTTCAACCCCCAATCGACCGCCTGCTCGCCATCATGGCGCGGCTCCGCGATCCCCGGCGTGGCTGCGAATGGGACCTGGCACAGAACTTCGCCACCATAGCGCCCTATACCATCGAGGAAGCCTACGAAGTTGCCGACGCGATCGAGCGTGGCGACATGGCGGACCTCAGGTCCGAACTCGGCGACCTGCTGCTCCAGGTCGTGTTCCATGCCCGCATGGCCGAGGAAGCCGGCCTGTTCAGCTTCGACGATGTCGCCGCCGCCATTGCGGACAAGATGGAAGCGCGCCACCCGCATATCTTCGGTGACGAAAGCGGCAGCATGGACAGCGCCCGGTGGGAAGACCTCAAGGCGAGCGAACGTGCCGAAGCCGGTGCCCAGAGCGCCATGGACGGCGTCGCCAGCGCGCTGCCAGCACTGATGCGCTCGGAAAAACTCCAGAAGCGCGCCGCACGCGTCGGGTTCGAGTGGCATGATGTGAAAGGCCCGCGCGACAAGCTCTTGGAAGAATTGCAGGAACTTGAGGAAGCTGACGATGCCGAACGGCTGATGGAAGCCGGTGACGTGCTCTTCGTCGCCGTCAACATCGTGCGCCGCTACGGGGTCGATGCCGAGGAAGCCCTGCGCGCCGCGAATGCAAAATTCGAACGCCGCTTCCGCGAGATGGAACGTCTCGCGGCCGAGGACGGTGCGGATTTCGCCGAACTCTCGCTCGAAGCGCAGGAGGGCTATTGGCAGAAGGTGAAGCAGTCCGAAAAGTCCGCCTCAAAGGCTTGAAAATTGGCCCAGTTCCTTGGGGTTGAGGCGCACGGTCAAGCGCCGCAACGGGCCCGCCTCGCTCTCGCCCGCGTCATCATCCGCCAGCACGTCGCCGTGAGCATGGAGCCAGGCGATGCGGCGCCCGTCGCTTACCGGCAGCAGGAAGCTCACCTCCCTTGCGCCGCCGGTCAGCAAGCGGGACAGTTCAGCCTCGAGAAGGTCAACCCCCTCCCCCGTTGCCGCGGAAAGGATCACCGCCCCCTGCCCTTCCGATGCCTCGCGCAATTCTGCAAGTAATTCAGCGTCCACGAGGTCGCACTTGTTCCAGATTTCGAGGATCGGGATGGCGCTTGTCCCGGTCTCGGCATCGACCACGCCGAGGTCCGCGAGCACTTCGATCACCTGCTTCTTCTGCGCGCCATGCGAGGGATTGGCCATGTCGCGGACGTGGCAGATCACGTCGGCCGCGGTCACCTCTTCGAGGGTCGCGCGGAAGGCGGCGACCAGCTGCGTCGGCAGGTCGGAGATGAAGCCCACGGTGTCCGACAAGATCGCCTTTTCCACCCCCGGCAGGCCGATGGCGCGCATGGTCGGATCGAGGGTGGCGAACAACAGATCCTCGGCCATCACCTCGGCGCCGGTCAGGCGATTGAACAAGGTGGACTTGCCCGCATTGGTGTAGCCGACCAGCGCGACCACCGGCCACGGCGCCCTCCCCCGCCGGTCGCGGTGCAGGGCACGGGTCTTCTTCACCTGTTCGAGATCGCGGCGCAGGCGGCCCATGCGCTGGCGGATCATCCGGCGGTCAGCCTCGATCTGGGTTTCGCCGGGGCCGCCGAGGAAGCCGAAGCCGCCGCGTTGCCGCTCGAGGTGGGTCCAGCTGCGCACAAGGCGGCTCTGCTGATAATCGAGATGCGCGAGTTCGACCTGCAAGCGGCCTTCCGCGGTCGCCGCGCGCTCGCCGAAGATCTCGAGGATCAGCCCGGTGCGGTCGATCACCTTGCGCTTCAGCCGGTCTTCGAGATTGCGCTGCTGGATCGGGGTAAGCGCGCCGTCGACGATCACCAGCTCGGCCTCGTGCTGCTCGCACCAGATGCCGATATTCTCGACCTGGCCCGAGCCGAACAGCGTGTTGGGCTGCATCTGGCGCACCGGCAGCACCGCCGAATGGGCAATCACCACGCCGATCGCGAGTGCAAGCCCCTCGGCCTCGGCCAAGCGCTCGGCCGGGTCGAGGTCGTAGCGCAACGCGCGGATGTCCGGACACAGGACCAGCGCCCGCGCCCCGCGGGTCACCTCCTCCTGAAACTCGCTGTCAAAGCTCAGTCGTCTACCCCGTCGTCTTCGCCGTCATCGTCGACGCTGAGGTCGACGGGCGCGGCGGGCTGGATGGTGGAGACGGCGTGCTTGTAGGCAAGCTGCACCGCGCCGTCACGCTCGAGCAGCATGCAGAACAGGTCATAGGCCGCGATCCGCCCCTGCAGCATCACGCCGTTGACGAGGAACATGGTTACCTGCACTTCCGCCTCGGCGACGCGGCTGAGGAAGATGTCCTGCAGCTGCTTCTGCTTCTTGCCGCCGCCCTGGCTGCCGAACTGCGCCGGATCGAGCGAGGTGCCGGGCATGATCGTGCTGATCGCGTGCTTGTAGACCAGCTGCGACTGGCCATCGCGGCGCAGCAGGATCGAGAAATTGTCGAACCAGGTGACAATGCCCTGCAGCTTGACCCCCTTCACCAGGAACATGGTGACGGGAATCTTGTTCTTGCGCAGCAGGTTGAGGAAGGCGTCCTGGAGATTGCCGCCGTGGCGGAC
>JACESM010000092.1 GCA_013911835.1 Porphyrobacter sp.
AGACCGCTTCGATACCGGAGACAAGACCCCGCGGATCAACGTCAGGGTCAGCCAGTCGTTCTGAGGCCGGACGTCAGCGGTCCTCCGGCGGCACAGCCTGCCAGCTTGCGAAATCGGGGTAGACCTTGGCCGCTGGCCAGTCCGGACTGCACTCGGCATGCCACGTCAGATGAACTTGCGCGACGGTGCCGTTTTCGAGCAGGAACAGCACATCGTCGCGCGTGCGCCGTCCGATGGCCGTCCACACGTGGCCGAACAAGACGTGCGTCCCGCTGACTTCGCGCTCCAGTTCGCGGGAAAGTGCCATGGCCTCTGCGGGGTCTTCGATGCCGTACCAGTCGGCGTCCCAGGCAAAGGCCCCGCTCACCAGATCAGTCCTTGTGTTTATCCAGCTCGTCGCCGGTCACGGTCACCACGTGGAGCAGGTTGGTCGCTCCCGGCGTCCCGAACGGCACCCCGGCCAGCACGATCAGCTTCGCGCCCGCGCTCGCGACCTTGTGGCGCAGCGCCATGCGCTTGCCCTTGCCGATCATTTCCTCGAAGCTGCCGATGTCCTTGGTGGCGACGGCATGCGCGCCCCACAGCAGCGCAACGCGGCGCGCGGTGCGGATCGAAGGCGTGAGCACCAGCATCGGCGTTCCGGGCCGCTCGCGCGCCACCCGCCGCGCGGTCGAACCGCTGGTGGTGAACACGGTGATCGCGCTGATCGGCACGGTGTCGGCGATGGTCATGCAGGCATGCGCCAGCGCATCGGAGGTGGTCGCATCGGGCGGCGTATCGAGAAAGCGCACCCGCGCCTTGTAGCCTTCGTCACGCTCCACCTGCACCGCGATGCGGTCCATCATCGCGACTGATTCTTCCGGCCATGCGCCGGCTGCGCTTTCGGCCGAGAGCATCACCGCGTCCGCCCCGTCATAGACCGCATTGGCAACGTCGGAGACTTCGGCGCGGGTCGGGGTCGGGGCCTCGATCATGCTTTCGAGCATCTGCGTCGCCACGATCACCGGCTTGCCCGCGCGGCGCGCCGCGTTGACGATCTGCTTCTGGAGCGGCGGCACCTCGTAGGGTTCGAGCTCGACCCCCAGATCCCCGCGCGCGACCATGATGCCATCGGCCTGCTCGATAATCGCGTCGAGCCGGTCGACCGCCTTGGGTTTCTCGATCTTGGCGCAGATCGCGGTACCGTGGGTGCCAATCAGCTTGCGCGCCTCGGCAATGTCCTCGGGTCGCTGCACGAAGGAGAGCGCGATCCAGTCCGCCCCCTGCTCGGTGGCAAAGGCGAGATCGCGGCGGTCTTTCTCGGTCAGTGCCGGGATCGGAATCTCGGCATCGGGGACGTTGACGCCCTTGCGGTCGGAGATCACCCCGCCAACCTCGGCGCTGCACAGGATGCGGCTGTCGTCAGCCTCGAGCACCTTCAGGCGGATCTTGCCGTCATTGATCAACAGGCGCTGCCCGCGCTCCATGATCCCGAACAGCTCCGGGTGCGGCAGGTAAACGCGATTCTCGTCGCCGGGCGTCTCGTCCCGGTCGAGCACGAAGTGGCCCGAATGGCGGATCACTGCCTGACCTTGCGCAAAGGTGCCGACGCGCAGCTTGGGCCCTTGAAGGTCGGCAAGGATCGCGATCGGCCGCGCGAACTGCTTTTCGAGCGCGCGGATTGCCGCGACCACCGGCTCGTGATCGGCATGGGTGCCGTGGCTCATGTTGAGGCGGAAGGCGTCTGCGCCTGCGCGCACCAACCGCTCCAGCATTTCGGGCGAGCGGCTTGCGGGGCCGATGGTGGCGAGAATCTTGACCTTGCGGCCGCGCGGGTCGATCCGTCGTGACATCAGAGCACTTTCCTACCATTCTGACCCACCCTGATCGTGTCAGGAAGTTCGCTGGACAGGAGCAGCGCGCAGCAGGGGCTGGTTGCCCCTGCAAGTGCCGTGACGAAGCCAGCGGACTTCATGACACGACCCCGGAGGGGCGGGCCGATTTTGGCCCAGCGCGGCGTCTCTCCTCGTTCACTATGCTTTAGCATGGCTCGCTCGTCGTTTCTTGCGCTGGGCCAAAATCGGCTCCGTCAGGGCGGGTCAGAATGGTAGGAAAGTGCTCTTTTGGGTATCCCTCTTGGCCTGAGCCTATGGCACAGGCGCGTTTCAACTCAAGGAATAAGCCACAATGAATAGCAATGCCGATCCGCTCGATACGCTGGACGACGTAGCTGCCGCCGCCGCCTTCCGGCGGCTGGTGCGCCACCTGCGGCACCGCCACGATGCGCAGAACATCGAGTTGATGGGCCTCGCCGGCTTCTGCCGCAATTGCCTCGCCGACTGGATCCGCGATGCGGGCTATCCGGGCGACAAGGAGCAGGCGCGCGAAGTGATCCACGGGATGCCGAGCGGCGAGTGGAAAGCGACCCGCCAGACCCCTGCGACCGAGGAGCAGCTCGCCCGCATGGCAGCGAGTGTGGCGAAGAACGCACAGGAATAATTTTCGCGGGCGGTTCAATCGGCGCGAGGCTCTGGCTATTCCGCCCGCCAACCGATTCTCATTTTCCGATGGAGCCCCCCAATGGCCGAAACCGCCGACGACCGCCTGCGCCTCCTGATCGAGCGCATCGAACGCCTCGAGGAAGAAAAGAAAGGCATCGCCGACGACATCCGCGATGTCTACATGGAAGGCAAGGCGGTCGGCTATGATACCAAGATGATGCGACAACTGATCAAGCTTCGGAAGATGAAGCCGGAAGAACGTGCTGAGATGGAAATGCTGCTTGAAACCTACAAGGCAGCTTTGGGCATGACCTAAACCGGATCGTCATTGCCGGTAATTAGGGAGCGATACACCCGCCAAGCTTCTTCATCGCCGGACTTCAGATCATTCAGCACTTCGCGAATACCCTCAACATGGTCGCGGGCGGCCGATAGGGTCGCCTGCATCATGTGCGTGGATTCTTCCAGAAACCAATGGAGGGCAGCCGCGCAGGTGTTCAGGTCACCGTCCGTCAGGTTCAGATCATCCAGCGACTTGGGATGTGTAATGCGGTTGCGGATGTCGATCGCCAACGTGAAATTCTGCCAGCCGGCGCCCGCAAAATCCATGTTCGCTGCAGGCGCAATGCGCTGGCCGATTCTGGCACAAAGCCTGATCGCTGCGGGGAGCGTGAGAAACTTTGCCTGGGGTGACAAACGCCCCGTCTTGTCGACGCTGTAAGCGATCTCGGAAAGCACTGCGCGCTCTGCGTCCGACAACTCCTCCGTCGAAATCGCGAGCGCACGAATATGCTCCCGAAAGCTCCAGACAGCCCCTTCGATGGCAGCAAAGCTGGTCCTGACGAAATCCCGCTTGGCACCTTGACCCGGATCGGCCCGATGGGCGGCATCCGCGCGCACGACATCGGCAAGCAGCATTCGCATGAAGCTGGTTTGAACGTCTTGATGCATTCCCGCTTCCTAGGCAAAGCTAGACCGCCGGACAATTGGAGACTCGATCAATGGCATCCCCTTGAAAGACGCGCGCGGCGTCATCGTCAGCACCACCCCGACCCTCGAGGGCCGGCCGATCCAGGAATATGTGGGGATCGTCACCGGGGAGGTGATCGTCGGCGCGAACCTGTTCCGCGACCTGTTCGCCAATATCCGCGACATCGTCGGCGGGCGGTCGGGCTCGTATGAACGCATTCTCGCCGATGCGCGCAAGCAGGCAATCGAGGAATTGCAGGCCGAAGCGGCAGCGCTGGGCGCGAATGCGGTGGTCGCGATCGACCTTGATTACGAGGTGATCGGGCCGAATGGCTCGATGCTGATGGTCAGCGCCAGCGGGACTGCGGTGCGGGTCTGAGCGCTCAGCCGACGCCCGCAGCGGCGGCGGCCAGCACCACCGCATTATACCCCGCGTGATACCCCATTGCCGCCGCCAGCCCCGCGCGGGTGCGGATGTAGGCGAGCAGCAGGCCGCCCAGCACCTGAGGCATCACCACCAGCACCCCAAGCGGGCTGGCGGGGGCCGCATAATTGCCGAGGTGGATGAGGCCGAACAAGAGCGCCTGTGCCCACACGATCCAGCCGAAGTGGCGGATAAAGGCGGGCGGCACCGCGCGGGCGTGCTCGCGCTCGCGGGTCAGGCTCCATTGGGCGAGGCCCGCAAGCGCCACCGCTGCCCCCATCCATGCCAGCGCGCGGGCGTGATCAGGCAGCAGCGACACCCCCGCCAGCATCAGCGCCATTGCTGCAAAGCCGCAGGCGGCAAAGCGCAAGGCGGCGACGCGTCCGGTCAGCCAGCTGCGGAACACCAGCTCCTCGAGCAGCGGGGCGATCACCAGGAAGGCGAGCGGGCTTGTTGACAGCGTATCGGGGGCGACGGCCGGGCGGGGCAGCGGGCCGGCAAGCCGACCTATAAGCCAAAGTTGCACGAGGACGATGGCGCCGAACACAAGATGGACAGGAACAACCGCCAGCAGCACCAAGACCCGCTCCCTCGCCGTAGCAAGCGGCTGCGCAGCGAAGGTCGGCCACGCGACGAACCAGGCCACATCATCAACCCGCTCGCGCAGGCTCATCGCGCGCACCCTTGCATCGCCCTTACCCCCCGGAGTAAGGCCCGCCTCCACATCTGCAACATTTCCGGTGAAGTCGTCCAATGGCAGGCCATTCCAAGTTCAAGAACATCATGCATCGCAAGGGCGCGCAGGACAAGAAACGCGCGGCGATGTTCTCCAAGCTCAGCCGCGAGATCACCGTGGCGGCCAAGATGGGCATGCCCGATCCCGACTTGAACCCGCGCCTGCGCCTCGCGGTGAACGCGGCGCGCGCGCAGTCGATGCCCAAGGACAATATCCAGCGCGCGATCGACAAGGCCGGTCAGGCGGGCGGCGAGGACTATGTCGAGATCCGCTATGAAGGCTACGGCCCGGGCGGCGTGGCGCTGATCGTCGAGGCGCTGACCGACAACCGCAACCGCACCGCCACCAATGTCCGCACCGCGTTCAGCAAGAACGGCGGGAACCTCGGCAGCGAAGGCTCGGTGAGCCACGGCTTCGAGCGGCGCGGACTGATCGAATACTCGGCCGCTGCGGGCGACGAGGAAAAGGTGCTCGAAGCCGCGATTGAAGCGGGCGCGGATGATGTCGAAAGCTCCGAGGACGGGCACACCATCTGGACCGCCGCCGAAGACCTGCACGGCGTGGCGGGCGCGCTCGAAAAGGTGCTCGGCCCGGCGGACAATGTGAAGCTGGCGTGGAAGCCGGTGCTGACGGTGGAAGCCGATGAAGCCACGGCGGCCACGCTGATGAAGCTGATCGACACGCTTGAGGACGATGACGATGTCCAGACCGTCTGGGGCAATTACGAAATCTCGGACGAGGTGATGGAGAAGCTGGGTTGAGTAACTCCCCCTCCCCTTCAGGGGAGGGGGTCGGGGGGTGGGGGCGTGCCTGAAGGAAAGTCGAAGACGGCGAGGCTCGACGTGGGTATCTGGTTCAATCCGGATAGCGGGCACATTCACATCGCCGCCAAAGGTGCCTTCATTTCGACGGTAAGCAACGATCCGAAATCGAAGCGTTACCACCCGAACCTATTCCGCAAGCTAGCGGCCACTTTGCGCGATGCGGGGCTTCCCCACCCCAACCCCTCCCCTCAAGGGGAGGGGCTAGAAGAATGCTGATCCTCGGCCTTGACCCCTCGCTGTCCTCGACCGGCTGGGGCGTCATCCACAGCGAAGGTGCGCGGATCGGCCACGTGGCGAACGGGCAGATCAAGACCGATCCCGCCGCCCCGATGACCGAGCGGCTGGCGGCGCTTCAGGCGGGGCTTGCCGCAGTGATCGCTGCCCATCGCCCCACCCGCGCGGCGGCGGAGGAAATCTTCGTCAACAAGAACCCGCAGTCGACCCTCAAGCTCGCCCAGGCCCGGGGCGCGGTGCTGGCGGCGTGCGGGGCGGCGGGCCTCACGGTCAACGAACACGCGGCGCGGCTTGTGAAGAAGGCGGTCACGGGCACCGGGGCTGCGGAAAAGGCGCAGGTCGCCGCGATGGTGAAGGTGCTGCTGCCGGGCGTGGCCATCGCCGGGAGCGATGCGGCCGACGCACTCGCCGTCGCGATTGCCGACGCGCATCTCGCCCCGCGCGCCTGAAGCGTTTTCAAGCCGGGTGGAACCACCCGGCGGCTCGGAAAACGCGCAGAATCAGCGCGCTACTCGAACACCTCGACCTGATCGTCCTCGAACCCGGTACCGCGGCGCAGCGCCCATGCGCCGCGCACGCCCTGCACCACCATCACCAGAAAGAACAGGTTCAGGATCAGCCCGCCGAAGGCCAGTGCAATCAATAGCTTGTTGATGATCTCCAGCACCAGCATCGCCGCCACTGCGCTGCCCCAGAACACGCCCTTGCCCGCCTTCAGCCGAAACCCCGCAACCAGCGCGATCAGCGCCTGAAGGCCGATCACGCCGACCGTGAGCTGACCCTCGATAGTGTCGAAGCCCACCATGCCGCCGAAAAACAGCGCGCCCAGCACGGTCAGCCCGGCGGTGGTGAAACACGCCAGACCGCCCTGATCGGCAGCGGTTTCCGCGCTGCTGCGCGTCGAAAGGTCCACGTCCCAGAACGCCATTGCCACCCCCGCGATTGATCGCCAAACACGTCCCACTCCGGGCCCCGGCCCGTCAAGACGGCAAATGCAGGCAAGCGACGGAATTGCAATGACGATCCACCTCTACGGCATCCCCAATTGCGACACGGTGAAGAAGGCGCGCGTGTGGCTCGATGGCGAGGGCAAGGCCTACACTTTCCATGATTACAAGAAGGAAGGGGCGGAGCCCGAGCGCATTGCCAGCTGGATCGCCGCCGCCGGTCTTGACCTCGTGGTGAACCGCAAGGGCACCACCTTCCGCGCGCTGTCCGTGGACGACAAGGCGCGCGCCGCCGACGCCGCGCAGGCCCCCGCGCTGCTCGCCGCCAATCCCAGCGTCATCAAGCGCCCGATCGTCGAGCACCCGGGCGGCCTGCTGGTGGGCTTCAAGGCGGACGAGTGGGCGGCTGCGCTCGGCTAGCAACTCTTCAGAAAAATGAACCCGCTCGAGATCATCGCCGTCGCGCTCGGCATTGCCAATGTCGGCCTGCTGGTGCGCCGCTCGATCTGGAATTACCCCTTCGGCATGGCGATGGTGGCGCTCTACTTCGTCATCTTCCGCGAGGCGCGGCTCTATGGCGAGGCGGGCTTGCAGGTCTTCTTCTTCGTCGTGCAGGGCTGGGGCTGGTGGCTGTGGGCGCGCGCCGGGGGCCTTGCTAGGATGGTCGCGGTGGAGTGGATGGGCTGGCGCGCGCGCATCACCGCGCTGGCGCTGGTCGCGGCGTCGAGCATCAGCATCGGCTGGTCGATGGCGCGCTTTACCGACGCGGTGATGCCCTATGCCGATGCGACCATCGCGGGCGGGAGCGTGGTCGCGCAGGTGCTGCTGGCGATGCGGCGGGTCGAGAACTGGGCGCTGTGGATCGCCATCGATGTGCTTTCGATCGGGGTCTACCTCAACCGCGAGCTCTATCTGACGGCGGGGCTCTATGTCGTGTTCCTCATGTTGGCGACGGCGGGGCTGATGCAATGGGCCAGGGCCGCGCGCAGCGGCGAGGCGGTGGAAGCGTGACGAAACGCGGCTTCCTGCTCGGCAAGTTCATGCCCCCGCATGCCGGGCACCTCTCGCTGATCCGCACCGCGCGCGCGCTGGTGGACGAGCTGACGGTGCTGGTGTGCTGGCTTCCCGGCGACCCGATCCCGGGAGAGACACGCCTCCAATGGATGCACGCGCTGGCCCCCGATTGCCGGGTCGTCGGCCACGGGGAAATCGTCCCCCAGGCCCCTGAAGAAAGCGCCGGTTTCTGGCCGATCTGGGCCGCCATCGTCGCTGCCGCGCATCCCGAACCCATCGACTATCTGTTCGCGGGCGAGGACTATGGGACAGAGCTTGCCCGGCAGGTCGGCGGGTTGTTCGTGCCGCTTGGCGGGCGGGTGCTGGGCCTCGCAGGCGATCCGGTCGCAGGGCTTTCCGCCAGCGCCGTCCGCGCCGATCCGGCGGCGCATTGGCCCTACCTGCCTGCGCCGGTGCAGGCGCATTACCGCCGCACGATCTGCCTCCACGGGGCCGAGAGCACCGGCAAGTCCACCCTCGCCGGCGCGCTCGCCGCCGAGACCGGCGCGCTCATCGTGGGCGAATATGGCCGCAGCCATTGCGAGGTGCACAGGGAGCCACTCACCCACGACGACCTCCTCCTCATCGGCCGCGCCCAGACCGCGATGATCGCGGCCGCCGCGCCCTGGGCCGGGCCGCTGCTGATCGCCGATACCGATGCGCTGATGACCGCCGCCTGGGCAGAGATGCTCCTCGGGACACGCCCCGCAGAGCTGATGCAGGCGCCCAAGGCCGATCTCTACCTGCTGTTCGAGCCCGACCTGCCGTGGGTCGACGATGGCACCCGCTTCTTCAGCGATCCCGCCGACCGTCACAGGTTCGCAATGATCGTGGAACAGGTGCTGGTCGATGCCGGAGTTCCCTTCGCGCGGGTATCCGGACAGGGCGAGGCGCGGCTGCAGGCGGCGCGCGCCGCAATAGGAGCGATGACATGATGAGACCCGCGATAATTCTGGCCGCCGCGCTCGCCGTCGCCGCTCCCGTGACTGCGCAGGACAGCGAAATGCTGATCATCGCCCACCGCGGGGCGAGCGCCGAGCGGCCCGAACATACGCTCGCCGCCTATGAACGCGCAATCGATCAGGGCGCGGATTATATCGAGCCCGATCTGGTCGCCACGAAAGACCTCGTGCTCGTCGCGCGGCACGAGAACGAATTGTCGGGCACCACCGATGTCGCGAGCCGCGAAGAGTTCGAAGACCGCCGCCGCGACAAGACCATCGACGGCCAGAAGATCGCCGGCTGGTTCGCCGAGGACTTCACCCTCGCCGAACTGCGCACCCTGCGCGCGAAGGAGCGCATCCCGTCGCTGCGCCCGGCCAATGCGCGCTACGACGGGCTCTGGCAGGTGCCGACGCTGGCCGACATCATGAAGCTGGTGCGCGCCAAGGAGGCCGAGACGGGAAAGCGGATCGGGCTCTATCCGGAACTCAAGCACCCGAGCTTCCTGCTCCAGAACGCCGGGATCGACCTTGTCGACCTGCTGTTGCGCGATTTCCGGGTGCTCGGCATCACGGCGGCGGATCCGGTGTTCATCCAGAGCTTCGAGATCGCCCCGCTCCAGCGCCTCAAGGCGCGCGGCGGCGGGTTCAAGCTGGTGCAACTGGTCGCCCCCGGCGAGGGCCCCGCGGATGAACCGGCGATGCGCTATGCCGAGATGGTGACGCCCACCGGGCTTGTGGAAGTGGCGAAATATGCCGACGCGGTAGGGGCCTATGCGGGCATGATCCTCAGGCCCGACGGCACGCCGACGACGCTGGTCGCCGATGCTCGCGCGGCCGGGTTGCAGGTGCACGCGTGGACGATCCGCCCGGAGAACGAATTTCTCCCTCCGGCCCTGCGCACGGGCGAAGATCCCAAGGGCAAGGGCTGCGGCGACGTGAAGCTGGCCGCGATGCTCAAGGCAGCGGGCGTGTCGGGCGTGTTCAGCGACGGGCCGCTGAAGGGGCGCAGCTGCCCCTAAGCCCCACGTCGCCCCAGCGAAAGCTGGGATAGCGGAATTAGGCGCGCCGCGCGCTCAGGATATAGTTCAGCGACATTTCGTCCGACAGGTGCAGCCCCTTGCCCGGCCGCCACGCTATCCCGCGCTTGGCCGTCACGGTGAGGCCAACTTCCGCCAGCAGCGCTTCCAGCTCGTCAGGGGTGACGAAATCCTCCCAATGATGCGTGCCCCTCGGCACATAGCCCACCGCTTCGGCCGCGCCGACCAGCAGCAGGCGGCTCGCCGCAGTGCGGTTGGGGGTGGACATGACGAGCAATCCGTCAGGCGCCAGCCGCGCCGCCACGTCGCGCAGGAAGGCGGGCTTGTCGGCGACATGTTCGATCACCTCGACGCTGGTGACCAGATCGAACTGGCCGATGTCGAGCCCCGCCACCTCGCCCGCCATGTAGCGCAAAGAGCCCCTTCCCTTGAGGGGAAGCGAAGCTGGCGCGGAGCGCCTACGGGTTGGGGATGGGTGTTCGACATCAGCGGGCGGCAGTCCCCCCACCCCCGACCCCTCCCCATGGGGGAGGGGTCGGGGGT
>JACESM010000093.1 GCA_013911835.1 Porphyrobacter sp.
GATGGTGATGAAGGAGCTCTATGGCGAGGACAAGATCCGCCGCTTCCTCAAGTTCGAGCTCGATCGGTATCTGGCCGGGCGCAAGTCCGATCTCCTGCCCGAACAGCCGCTGCTGCGGGTCGAGAACCAGCAGCACATCCACTATAACAAGGGCGGGATGGTGATGTACCTGCTCCAGCACCGGATCGGCGAGGACGCGGTGAACCGCGCGCTGGCGCGGCTGGTGGCGCGCTACAAGTTCAAGGGCGCGCCCTACCCGCGCAGCCTCGATCTGATCGCCGAGCTGCGCAAGGAAGCGAAGACTCCGCAAGACCATGCGCTGATCACCGACCTGTTCGAGACGATCACGATCTATGACTTCAAGGCTAGGCAAGCGACCTCAACCAAGCGCGCCGACGGCAAGTGGGTGACCCGCGTCACCATCGAGGCGGGCAAGTTCACCGCCGACGGCAAGGGTGTCGAGACCCCCGCCAGCCTCGCGGAAAGCATCGAGATCGGCGCCTTCACCGCGCGGCCGGGCACGGGTGCCTTTGCCAAGGCCAATGTCCTGTCGATGCAACGCATGCCGGTGCGCGGCGGAAGCCAGGTGATCGAGATCGTCACCGCCAAGAAGCCCGCCTTTGCCGGGGTCGACCCTTACAACTTCTATATCGACCGCGATGCGGATGATAATGTGGTGGCGGTGAATTAACTCCCTTCCCTAGAGGGAAGGGGCTAAGAGCCCTCCGGCCCCAATTCCGGATCGAGATCGCGGGGCCGCGCGAAGTGCACCAGCTCGGCGCAGTAGCGCTTCAGCTCGCTCCAATGCTGAATGTCGCATTCGAGCACGGCGTAGGCGGCGGTCGGGAATTTGACGACCGCTTCCTTGAACAGGGCATTCTCCTTGCCCGGCGCGACCAGTTCGAGCAGCACGTCCTGCAGGCCCGGATTGTGCCCTGAGATCAGGATCGTCTTCGCCTCGCCGTCGCCCGTGCCCGCGTGGGCCTCGATCGTCTCGACGATGGTGTCGAAGCTGGCGAGGTAGAGCCGCTGGTCGTAGATCGGCGCAAGCTCGGGCAGCGCGCCCTCGAGCGTCAGCTTCACCCGCTCGGCAGGGCTGGCGATCAGCCGGTCCCACTTCACCCCGTGGTCGCGGATGTGCTGACCGATCAGAGCAGCGCCCTTGCGCCCCCGCGCATTCAGCCCGCGGTCGAAATCGCGCTGGCTGGTATCGTCCCAGTCGGACTTGGCGTGGCGCAGGAGACCGAGGATCTTCATGGCTGAAAGGCTTCTCCCGTTGGCTCCGACAGCTTGCCCACAACACCAGCCGCGACGCGTTGTAAAGCCTCATCGAGCGTCACACGCAGCACCGGCGTGCCTTTGGGAAAAGCGGACAGGAGCCGCGAGGGGAAGGCGGGGGAGAGGACGATGAAATGGCCCGCATCATCCTTGCTGCGGATCAGCCGCCCGAAGGCCTGCGCGAGGCGGGCGCGGATGATCCGGTCGTCATAGGCCGAGCCGCCGCCCGGCAGCCTGCGCGCCTTGTGGAGGATGTCGGGGCGCGGCCAGGGCACCTGCTCCATCACCACGCATCGCAAGCTGTGGCCGGGCACATCGACGCCGTCCCGCAGCGCATCGGTTCCGATCAGGCTCGCGCGCGGATCATCGCGGAAGATGTCGACCAGCGTGCCGGTGTCGATCGGGTCGACATGCTGGGCATAGACCGGCAGGCCCGCCCGCGCGAGCCGGTCGGCGATGCGGCCATGCACCGCGCGCAGGCGGCGGATCGCGGTGAACAGGCCGAGCACGCCGCCGCCTGACGCCTCGATGATCCGCGCATAGGCTCCGGCGAGCGCCGGCAGATCGCCCTTGGCGATGTCGGTGACGATCAGCACCTCGGCGCGGCCTGCGTAATCGAAGGGGCTTTCGGCAGCGGACAGAAGCGGTTGCACTTCGACATGGGCTGCGCCCGAACGCTGGATCGCGCTCGACCATTTCTCGTCGGGCGCATCGGTATCGGTGGTCCGGTCGGTCAGGGTCGCGCTGGTCAGCAGCACGCCGTGGGCGGGTTCGAGCACCACGCGGGCGAAGGGCTTCATCGGGTCGAGCCAGCGGCGGTGGATCGCGACATCGAACTCCCGCGCGTCGGAGCGGTCGACCGCAAGCCAGTCGACGAATTCGGGATCGGCAGGCCCGCCGAGCCGGTCGAGCAGCGATTCCCACGCGGCCAAGAGGTCGATCCGCCACGCCAGCGCAAACCGCGCGCCCTCTATCCGCGCGCGGCCTTGCGCGTCGAGCCAGTCGGGCGGTTCGGTGAGGATCGCCTCGAGCCTGCCGCCCAACCGGATCAGCGGCACCCGGATGCTGGCGAGCGCCTCGCTGGCTGCGCCCGCCGCCTCGATCACCTCACCGGGAAGCCCCGCCGCCTCGGTCTCGATCCCGTAGCCCGCCTCCTGCCCGCCGCTCTCGTCGCGGGCATAGGTCGCGGTGCGCACCGCGGCTAGCAGGGCCTCCAGTGGCCCGAAGGGCGCGTTCTCGGCGAGGCGTTGGAGCCAGCCGTCGGACGGGAGCAATTGCCCGGCTTTGCACGCCGCCGTGATGGCCTCGGCGCCCGCATCGTCATAACTGGCGATATCGGCGAGCCGCGCTGATAGACCCCGCCGCCGCCCGCGCGCCTCGCGTTCGGGGCCCATGATCCAACGGCGCAATTCAATGGTTTCCTGCCCGCTCAGAGTGGCGGCGAAGGTCGAATCCGCGGCGTCGAAGACATGGTGGCCCTCGTCGAAGATCAGCCGCGTCGGGCGCTGGTTGGGGTCGCGGGCGCGCGCGGCATTGACCATCACCAGCGCATGATTGGCGATCACCAGATCAGCCTGCGCCGAATCCCGCGCTGCCCGCTCGATGAAGCATTTGCGGTAGTGCGGGCAGCCGGCATAGATGCACTCGCCGCGCTGGTCGGTGAGCGCGGCGATCCCGCGCTTGCGGAACAGCGTGCCGAGCCATCCCGGCAGATCGCCGCCCACCATGTCGCCGTCGCGGGTATAGGCCCCCCAGCGCGCGACCAGCTGCGCAAGGATAGCAGGCCGCCCCGCGAAGCCGCCTTGCAGCGCGTCCTCGAGATTGAGGAGGCAGAGGTAGTTCTCGCGCCCCTTCCTCACCACCACCGGCGGGGTGCCGTCGGCACGCTTCACCGGCCACGCTCGGCGGCTCTCGGCGCGCAGCTGGCGTTGCAGGTTCTTGGTGAAGGTCGAGACCCAGACCGTCCCGCCGCTCAGCCCCGCCCACACCGAGGCGGGGGCGAGATAGCCCAATGTCTTGCCGATCCCCGTTCCAGCCTGCGCCAGCGCCAGATGCGGGCGGCCGGGGGCCGAGCGCGGGGCGAAGATGCGCGCGACATCCTGCGCATAGGCGCGCTGGCCCTCGCGCTGTTCGGCGCCCTCGCCGGTGAGGCGCGCCAGCTGCGCCTGCACCGCCTCGGGCGAAAGTTCGACCTGTCGCGGGGCAGGGCGATCGCCCGTCTCGTCCCATTCGGGCAGCTTGGCGAACAGCCAGCGTTCGGCCTTCTCGGGCTTGGCGATATGGGGCCGCAGCACCTGCGCCCACGGCCAGCGCAGGCGCTCCAGCGATTGCACCGCGCTCCACGCGCCTTCGCGCTCGAACCATTCGGGGTCCTGGCACACCGCGATCAACGCCCCCGCCGCGCGCTGGAGCAGTTCGGGCACGGCGGCGTCGTCTTGCGGCGGGGGAAGTCCCAGCGCCTCGGCCAGCCCGCGCGGGGTCGGCACGCAGAAGCGCGCGGGATGGATGAAGGCGAAAGCCTCGAGCAGATCGAGCCCCGAGAGGTCGGGATAGCCCAACCGGCTCGCCACCAGCGGCGCGTTGAGCAGCAGCACGGGCGTATCGGCTGCGGCCATGATCGCATCGCCCTTGGAGACGGCCTGTGTCCCTCCCGACGCGCTGCGCAGCCAATGGCCGCCATGGCTGGCGTGGAGCGCGGCCAGGGGGACAGGGGCCGGGAGCGGATCGGGAGCGGTCACTGCGCCATCAATGGGCGAGGGGCTGCGGCTTGTAAACGGCGGCGAGGGCCCCTGTCCCCGCGCCGCGTCACCCACTGATCAGGCGACTGCCTTGAGCACTTGCAAGCCGTTGGTGGCGATCGAACCCACCACCCGGTCGCGCCCGTCGGCCTTGGCGGCATAGACCGCCTGATCGGCACGCTTCAATGCCTCGCGCAGGCCAATGTCCGGGGCGACAAGGCAAAAGCCGACGCTGGCGGTGGTGCGGACACCGCTTGCCGGACCGTCGAATGAAAGGCCTGCAATCGCCGCGCGCGCCGCAATCGCGAGCGACCCGGTCGCCTCGGCCGAAGGTTGGCCAAGCAGCGCGACGAATTCCTCGCCCCCGATCCGGCACACCGCACCGAACGGGCCGAGCACGCCCGCCAGCCGCGCGCCCACCTTGCGCAGCACCTCGTCACCCGCATCGTGGCCATAGCGGTCGTTGATCGACTTGAACCGGTCGAGATCGATCATGATCACCGCCCCGATCTGGCCGTTATCGTCATTGTCGGCGATCAGGCGGTCGAGCTTGCGCCGGTTGCCCAACCCCGTCAGCGGATCGGTTTCGCTCTCGTCGATCTTGAGTCGCAGCATGTCGTGCCCGATCGACAGCATCAGCACCAGTCCGACGATCATCCCGGTAATCGCGCCGGTGATGTGGAACATCATCAGCATCGGCCCGAACACCTCGGCCAGCGCCGATCCGGGATGGAGCACGAGGTTGATCGTGGCCAGGACCATGCGGATGAGATAGGTGAGGCCTGCGCAAAAGGTGACGAAGAAGACCACCTTGTCGATCTGGGTCACGCGGTGCTGCGGGCCGATCGCGCTCAAGGCCGAAAAGATCATCCCCGCGCCCACAGCCTGCATCGCCGCCGAGCGCACCCCCAGCGGCTGCTGCCAGGGCACATAGGGCATCAGCAGGATCGCGCCCGCCAGAGTGATCGCCACGGTTGCAGCGGGCACGCGCTGCTTGCCGCGCGCCAGAAATCCCGCGATCAGCGCCAGCATGGCCGCAAAGTGCGACATTGCCGCGAACCACAAGGGCCAGTCGAGCTGTCCCAGCGTCCGCACCCCGTCGATCACCAGCGAGATGCTGCCGAGCATGAATCCCACCGCCGCCCAGCGCGCCGACAGCAGGCGCCGCTCGAAGACCGCGATCAGCCCCAGCGCCACCGCGAACAGACCAAACACCGCCGGGATCAGAAGGTAGAACGGATGATCATATGCCATGCGCGCACCGCTAGCCCGATTTGGTTGCCAAGCGGCTAAGGTGGTCGGCGGAAAAGCAGATGGCGGCAGACCGGGCTTTCCTACAATGGCTCCAGCGCCGTATGGAGAGCAGATTCAATCGACTGTCTGCGCGTTTCGCGCCGCGCTCCCCTGTCCGTCCGCCTGCAAAATGCGCCTTCAAAGTTCTGTTTTATAATATGAAAAAGCCATGTTGGGAAAGTGACGCGCTGTCACCTTTGTCATCTTCCCAACAGCCAATCTAGGCTTGCAAGCCGCCCCCTGCCCCGTAAAAGCCGCCTGACCATGATCATCACCCAAGACGCCCTCATCGCCGCCGCGACCAATTCCAAGGCCTGGCCCTTCCAGGAGGCGCAGCGCCTCGCCAAGCGGCTGCCGCAAGGCAAGCCCGGCGGCGTGCTGTTCGAGACCGGCTATGGCCCCTCGGGCCTGCCGCATATCGGCACCTTTCAGGAAGTGCTGCGCACCACGCTGGTGCGCCGCGCCTATGAGACGCTGACCGGTCAGCCCACCCGGCTGGTCGCGTTCAGCGACGACATGGATGGCCTGCGCAAGGTGCCCGATAATGTGCCGAACAAGGCGCTGCTGGACGCCAATCTCGGCAAGCCGCTGTCGCGCATTCCCGATCCCTTCGAGAAGTTCGAGAGCTTTGCTGCGCACAACAACGCGATGCTGCGCGACTTTCTGGATCGCTTCGGCTTCGAGTATGAATTCGTCAGTTCCTCGGACTGTTACAACGGCGGCAAGTTCGATGAGGCCCTGCGCGGCGTGCTGACGAATTTCGGCGCGATCATGGACATCATGCTGCCGACCTTGGGCGAAGAGCGGCGCAAGACCTATTCCCCCGTCATGCCGATCAGCCCGACCACCGGCGCAGTGTTGCAGGTGCCCATCGAAGTCGTCGACGCCGCCGCCGGGATCATCCGCTTCACCGACGAGGACGGCTCGGTGGTCGAGCAATCGGCATTGGGCGGCATGGCCAAGTGCCAGTGGAAGGTCGACTGGGCGATGCGCTGGGTCGCGCTCGGCGTCGATTACGAGATGTATGGCAAGGACTTGACCGATTCCGGCATCCAGTCGGGCAAGATCGCCCGCGTGCTCGGCGGCAATAAGCCCGAAGGCCTGATCTACGAGCTGTTCCTCGACGCCAAGGGCGAGAAGATTTCGAAGTCCAAGGGCAATGGCCTGTCGATCGAGGAATGGCTGCAGTATGGCAGCCCCGAGAGCCTGGGCTTCTACATCTTCGCCAATCCCAAGAGCGCCAAGCAATTGCACGCAGGCGTGATCCCCAAGGCGGTCGACGACTACTGGCAGTTCCGCGCCGCTATTCCGGGGCAGGACGCCGACAAGCGGCTCGGCAATCCGGTATGGCACTTGCTGCGCGCCAATGAGCGCCGCGAGGGCGCCGAAGCGCCGGGCGAGGGCGAGACGCTGGCGGTGCCCTTCAGCCTGCTGCTCAACCTCGTGGGCGTGCTCGGCGCGGGCGCGACGCGCGAGGCGGTGTGGTCGTACCTCGGCAATTATGTCGCGGATGCCGACCCTGCGAAGCACCCCGCGCTCGATGCGCTGGTGGGCCGGGCGCTCGCTTACAACCGCGATTTTGTCGCCCCGACTTTGGAAAAGCGCGCGCCTGCGGGCGGAGAAGTCGGTGCATTGAAGGCGCTCGACGCGGCGCTCGAAATGGCCGACCCGGCGACCAGCGCCGAGGATCTGCAGACCATCGTCTACGAGATCGGCAAGATCGAGGAGTTCGGGTTCGAGAGCCTTCGCGACTGGTTCAAGGCGCTCTACGAAACCCTGCTCGGCTCCGAACAGGGCCCGCGCATGGGCAGCTTCATCGCGCTCTACGGCATTGCCCCCACCCGCGCGCTGATCGCGGAGGCGCTGGCCAAGGCATGACCATTACCGCCACCTTCTTGTGCGGTACCACTTGGTGATGATGTATTTCGCCCCCGCCACCACCGGCGCACCCGCATGGAGTGTCGCTTCGTTCGGGCGGCCATCGGGCAGGGCGTTGTTCCACAGCAGGAGCACGCCGGGGGTGGGAGCGATCTCGATCCCGAGTAAGGTGAAGGCGGTCGCGCCGCCTGCTTCGACCGGGTTGAGGTAGGCCATCGTGGTCCAGCTCCTCTGCCCGCCGCGCGCCTCCTCCTGCGGCCAGTAGCTTTCGGAGGTGTAGAACCAGTCGTTGTGCGGCTTGAACTCCTGACCCGGCAGATAGCGCTGGCCCTGGATCGGCTCGCCGAAGCTCTTGGGCACGCCCAGCACCGCATCGATCCGCGCCGAAATGCCCGCGACCAGGGCATCATAGGGGTCGAGATCGCTCGAGAAGGAGGTGCGAAAGCCGCTGTCGTAGCCCAGCTCGTGCAGCGCCGAGGGCTTGGCGACCGCGTCGATCATGGCGCACAGCCGCCCGCACTCCCCGCCCGACAGGAATCCGCCGATGGCATAGAGCTCGATCCGCTCGTCGGGCACGCGGTAGATCCCGGGCATCGCCCCCAGCCGCGCGCGCACCGCGGTGCCGAGCCGGGCGAGGGCGTTTTGGTCGGGGGCAGGGTCCGAGGCGGTCATCGGCGCGGAGCCTAGCAAGCCCATGCGCCGGTGCAAGCTGCCCGCACCGTGCAAAAAGAAAGCCCCGCCGGATCGCTCCGACGGGGCCCCTTCAGGCTGGTGAAGACCTACCAGAAGAAGTCGTGGATCACGTCTACGACCTCACCGGTGTAGATATCGACCAGTACCACGTCGTCATAATACCGAACCCACTGATAGGGCCCATAGACCGGCGGGAGGCGGTAGGCGTAGGGATCGTTGATGAAGTAGCGTGGATGGAAGAACAGGCTGTCGAGGAAGAAGCCGACGCCCAGCCGGTTGTAGCGGTGGCTGCGGAACGGCGCGTAGTACGGGCCGGGGCGGAACACGAAGCGGTTGCCGCGGCGGTAATCGTTATAGTCGTAGCGACGGTCGAAGCGCCAGCGGTTGTCCCAGCGACGGAAATCGCGGCGATCCCAGCCTGCGCGGCCGTTCCAGCCCCAGCGCCAATCGTCCTGACGCCAGCCCCGACGGTCGCCGCGATACCCATAGCGGTCGCCCCGATAGCCGCCGCGGTCGCCGCGCCAGTCGTCGCGCCGGTCTGCGCGGCGTGCCTCGCGGGCGATGTCGCGGACCTGGCCGTCGAACCCGCCGTCGCCCCGCCTGTCGAAGCCGCCATCGCGGCCGCCGCGGGCGCGGATGTCGCCGACGCGGCCGTCACCGCGCCGATCATCGATCCGGTCGGCCCGGCGGTCGCCGCGATCCTCGATGCGGTCGGCACGGCGGTCACCGCGATCCTCGATGCGGTCTGCGCGCCCGTCGGTGCGGCGGTCTACCTGGTCGGCAGCGCCAAAGCGCCCGCGCCGGTCGAGCTGGCGTGCCTCAAAATCGCCGCGCCGTTCGACGCGGTCCGCGCGCTGCTCGAAGCGCTGATCGACCCGGTCCGCGCGGCGTTCGCTGCGCTGATCGATCCGGCCGGCGCGCTGTTCGCGCTGGGCCTGCTGCTGGGCCGCGCGGGTGCGATCGAACACCTCGCTGCCGAAGCCGCGCGATGCCGGGCGGGCCGGGGCAGTCTGGACTGCCGGCGGCGGGGCGGCGCGCTGCGGACGCTGAGCAGCGAGCGCGGCGAAGCGCGGTGCGGCGCGCTCGGGCCGGGGAGTGTCGGCACGCTGGGGACGCGGGGCCTCGGCGCGAGGCGCGCGCGGCAGGTCGACGCGCTGGCGGCCCCCGGAGATATCGCCGCGCGGCTGGACTCGCTCGGCCCGCGGCGGGCGCGGACGGTCTTGCTCCGCCGCGGCGGGCACCGCCGGGAGCGCGATAGCCAGCGCCGCAGCGAGCGCGGCGAGCGATCCGCCGGTTCTGGCAAAGGGGGCAAAAAGTGACTTCATGGCAAGTGCCTCCAGTATCGCCAGCCCACCACAGGCCTGTTGTAATGGTGCCGTAATAGACCCCGCAGACTGTCGCAGCGATGAACCGGCTCGCCGATGTTCAGAAAAAATGTGACTTGGCTGAACATTTTTCCGCAAGTCTTGACGCGCGCGCGGTTGCGGCCAAAGGCGCTTCGCGATGTTCGACACCCTTGATGCCGCCCTCACCGATTGCCGCGACCGGCTCATTCGCGCGCCCCGCGACCGCAAGTCGCCGCTGCACACGCCGGTGATCGTCACCGCCGATGTCGATGCGCGCGTGATGGTGCTGCGCGCCTTCGATGCGTCCGCCTGGCGGCTGCGGCTCCACACAGACACCCGCGCGCCCAAGGCCGCAGCCATCGCTGCCGATCCGCGCATCGCGGTGCTGTTCTATGACAAGGGTGCCAAGATCCAGATCCGGGCGCGCGGAACAGGCGCGATCCTGCGCACCGGGCCGGAGGTCGATGCGGCATGGAACGCCAGCACCAATTTCGCCCGGCGCTGCTATCTGGGCGAGGGGCCGGGGGCGGGTTCGGACGCGCCGACCTCGGGCCTGCCGCCCGAATTCGAAGGGGTGGAGCCTGACGATGCGCAGCTTGTCCCCGCGCGGGAGAACTTCGCGCTGCTACGGATCACGCTGACTGCGCTCGACTGGCTCTATCTCGCGCACACCGGGCATGTGCGCGCGCAGTTCAAGCGCGCGGGTGATTGTGGTGCAGCGCAATGGGATGGGCGCTGGGTCTCGCCCTAGGCAGCCGAGGCAGAGGGTTCGGCGCCGCCAAGGGGTGAAGGAGTCGGGGCGGGCAGCAGCATGATCTCCTCGATCTCGCTCGCCGGGACGACATGATCCTGCCCCTTGGCGACTGCCGCATCCAGCGCCCGGCGCGCGCGTCTGGCGAGACTTTCGTGGCCGTCGCCGAAGCGTTCGGCGGCCACGCCGAAGCTCGCGGTCAGCGGTG
>JACESM010000094.1 GCA_013911835.1 Porphyrobacter sp.
TTTCCTCGAGCCACCCGCGCTCGTTGAGCCGCACGCCCACCGCGCTCTCGGGCCACTCGGGGTTGGCATCGGCGAAGGCGGCGCGGATGCGGCCTGCGGTCAGGCCCTCCTCGCGCGCGATGCGGTCGTAATCGGGCAGGCGCACGCCTTCGAACAGGATGCGCGTGACCTTGAGATAGGCCCCGGGGTCAGGAACCATGCAGCTGCCGTGCTTGGCCCATTGCCGCGCGACGAGGCGTTCCGAAGGCATCATGCACATCGCCGAGCGCACCTGCGCCGGGGTGAGCGCGCGTCTCGCCCCGCACCACTGCGGCCAGCCCTTGGCACCCTCGGGCCAGAGGCCGTGGACGACGAGCCCGAAACTGCCGTTCCTCCCGCCGCACTGCATGGCCTGGCGGCGATCGTCGGCGCGGGTGCGGCAGAATTCGGGGCTCCAGCTCAGCGCGAGGGTGTAGCCGGTGACCGGCATGCTGCGCGGCGGGCCGTCCGGGGTGACGCGCGGGACAGCGGCGACCTCGGGCACGCGGCACTGATAGGCCTGCGCGCTCGCCAGCGAAGGCAGGCCGAGTGCGAGTGCGGCAAGGAGGCTATTCGAAGACCGCAGGGCCATCTTCCTCCTCCGCAGCTTTGCGGTCGAACCAGCGGGCGGCTCCAGGGGTGAGCAGGCTCGCCATCGCTACCGCGACCAGCACCGCTCCGACCAGGGCCGCCGGATCAAGGAAAGCGAGCCGCAGCGCGCCGAAGCCCAGCACCAGCCACCGCGCGAAGGGGGCGGCGAAGAGATAGATCCAGACCAGCGGGATCAGCGCGATGGTGAACTCGGCCGAGAGCGTGACGATCGTCCAGTCGCGGTTCCACGATGCCCAAGGCGCGTGCGCGGCAAAGTCCGCCTGCGAGGCCGCCAGATCGCCCAGCCCGCGCACCAGCCGCAGCAGCGCCGCGGCAAGAAAGGCGGCGGCGAAGACGCGGATCACCAGCGGTCGTGACCCCCGCGCGAGCTTCACAGCGGCTTGAAGTCCAGCCCGATGTCGGCGGCGGGCGCGCTCTGGGTGAGGCGGCCGACCGAGATGAAGTCGACCCCGCTCGCCGCCTTGGCCGCGATGGTCTGGAGGTTGACGCCCCCGCTCGCCTCGGTCGGCACGCGGCCTGCGACGATCCGCACTGCCTCGGTGAGGGTCGCGGGGTCCATGTTGTCGAGCAGCAGGTGATGCGCGCCTGCCGCCAGCGCGGGTTCGATCTGGTCGAGGTTGTCGACCTCGCAGATGATCTTCTCCACCCCCGCCGCGCGCGCGCGGCGCACCGCTTCGCCGACGCTTCCGGCGACCGCGACGTGGTTGTCCTTGATCATCGCCGCGTCCCACAGCCCCATCCGGTGGTTCTGCGCGCCGCCCTGCCGGGTGGCGTATTTCTCGAGGAAGCGGAGGCCCGGGATGGTCTTGCGGGTATCGAGCAGCGTGCAGGTGGCGCTGCCCTCTCGCATCGCGGTCACGTAAGCGCGGGTCATGGTGGCTATGCCCGAGAGGTGCTGGACGATGTTCAGCGCGGAACGCTCGGCGGTGAGGAGGGCGCGCGCGCTGCCCTCGATGCGCATGAGATCGGTGCCGGCAGGCACGGCGTCGCCGTCCGCCACCAGCGCTTCGATGCGGCAGTCGGGATCGAGGTGCCGGAAGAATGCCTCGGCCAGCGGCAGCCCCGCGACGACGATGGCATCGCGGCTGTCCATCACCCCGGTGAAGCGCGCTTCCGCCGGAATGACGCTCTCGCTCGTCACATCGCGCCCGCCGCCGCGCAGGCCCTCGCCGAGGTCTTCCGCGAGCGTCTCGCGGATGAATTTGGCGAGGTCGAAGCCGGGCAGTGTGAAGGTTGTCATTCGCCTTCCCTAGCCGTTGCCGTTACGCCAAGTCGAGAAGTGGTTGGGGTTCACACAAAGACACAAAGACACAAAGAGGGCGTTCCAAGCGGCGAAGCCGCGCCCTCATTCCAACGCATGCCGCATCAAACGGCCCTCGCGGGCCGGGCGCAATATCTTTGTGCCTTTGTGCCTTTGTGTGAGAAATCCCTAATGCACAAACCGCGCCACCACATCGCGGTAGCTGCGGCTGACCTTCACCTCTGCGCCTGATTCCAGCACCAGGAAGCACTCGCCGTTGGTGTGGGGCTTCACCTGCCGCACCAGATCGAGGTTGACGATCGTCGAGCGGTGGACGCGTTGGAACTTGCGCGGGTCCAGACGGCGCTCCAGGTCCTTCATCGTCTCGCGCAGCACCAGCGAATTATCGCCGGTCGAGATGATCATGTAATCGCCCGCGGCCTCGATATGCTCGATCGTGTCGACCTCGACGCGGAAAATCTGGCCGCGGTCCTTGACGTTGATGAGCTTCTCGAAGCGGTCGGCGCTTTCAGCCGCGGGCGCGGTGGTCTCGACGAAATCGGCGGCACGCTCGGGCGCGACTTCGGCCAGCACCTCGAGCAATTGCCCGGCATCCTCAGACGACTTCTTCTCGGCAAGGCGCTGGCGCACGCGTTCGATCGTGTCGGCAAGCTTCTGTTCGTCGACCGGCTTCATCAGGTAGTTGACCGCATTGGCCTCGAAAGCGCGGATTGCGTGTTCCTCGTAAGCGGTGACGAAGACGAACAGCGGGGGTTCGATCTCCATCACGCCCTTGACGACGGAAAAGCCGTCGAAGCCGGGCATCTGGATATCGAGAAAGACGAGATCGGGCTTCTCGGTCTTGATCTTGCGGATCGCCTCGCGGCCATTGGCGCAGGTGTCGATGATCTCGACGTCCTCGAACGGTTCGAGCCGCAGCTGGAGGCCCTGGATCGCGAGCTTCTCGTCATCGACGAGGATGGTTCTGATGGTCATGCGTTGGTTCCGATAGTTCTGAGGGGGATGATATTGTCGCCCCCGCCGCTTGGGGCAGTCCCGTCTGCCACGGCGGATGTTGGCCCGGATCCGGCGTTGTCAGCGCGGGTGAAGGGGATCTCGATCAGCACGGTGAAGCCGCCCCCAGCTTCGGATCTTGTTTCGAACAGGTGGTTGTCGCCATAGGCCTGTGCAAGCCGGTTGCGGATATTGGCGAGGCCGACGCCGGTCGAGACCGGGCGGCCGGGCACGGGCGGCGCGGCGGGATCACGCGGAGTGTCATCCGCCCCCGGGCCGGTATCCTCGACCGTCAGCCGCAGCCTTTCGCCGATCACGCGCGCGGTGAGCGCGATCTGCGCCCCTTCCTCCTGCGAGCTGACGGCGTATTTGATCGCGTTCTCGACCAGCGGCTGGAGCAGCATTGCGGGGAGCTGCGCAGGCAGCGCGGCGTCTTCGATCTCGAACTGGGTGCGCAGGCGTTCTTCAAAGCGCATCCGCTCGATATCGAGATAGAGCTGCAAGGTCTCGATCTCCTGCGCAAGGCTGACCTGGCTGCCGGGCTCGGCGATCAGGGTGTGCCTGAGGAAGCCGGAGAGGCGCGTGAGCATCGCGTTGGCAGGCTCGGTCTGCTTCAGCAGCACCAGCGTGCTGATCGAATTCAATGTGTTGAACAGGAAGTGCGGGTTGAGCTGGTAGCGCAGCATGGCGAGCTGCGCAGCGGTCGCCTGCGCTTCCAAGCGCTCCAGCCGGTCGGCCTGCTGCTCCACCGTGAGGAAGAAATTGATCGCGTAATAGAGCGCGCTCCACCCGCCGAGCAGCGTCAGCGGCAGGTAGAGCAGGCCGATCAGGCGCTGGGCGAAGGTGGTATCGCGGGTGGCGGCATAATAGACGCCCTGCACCCAGGTATCGATCGAGGCGTGTAGCAGCACCGCGAAGAACAGCACCACCGCGGTCACGCCCCAGGTCACCAGCGGCTGCTGCTGGATCAGCTGGCGGTAGATCACCGAGAGGATCAGGCTGATCGAAAAGCCGGTGATGGTCGTCACCAGAATTAGCGCGAGGATGTCGAGCGGCTGCTGGTTGGCGAGCGCCGAGACCGCGCGCAGCAGGAACGCGGCGCCCCAGCCCGCCAGCTGGAGGTTCCAGAACGCCCGGTTCTTGCTCGCGAAGAACGGCGCCGCCTGGATCTGGAGCACTGCCATAATCGCGCTGGTCTAACTCATTTCGTCGCAGAGGGCACTTCTAATCGCCCGCGCCGCCGTGCCCGCGAAACGCTTCAACGCTCGGCACGGGGCAGGAGCCCGCCCGCAGGATCAATTTCGCGGCGGAAGTGCTTTGCCCAATCCGCCTTGCCCTCGGCCGCCATCAGGGCGCGCACCTGCGGCACTTCGGCGGCCATCATCTCGGCGCGCTCGTCCCAGCCATCGTGCGTGCGGCGCAGCTTGAGCCCGGCGTCGTGTTCCTTGCCCCAGCGGGTCATGAATTCCGCCCCCGCGGCCGGATCATAGCCCGCATTGGCGAGCAGCCATGGCACCAGCCGGTCAGCCTCGCGCTCGATCCGGCGGACGTTCCGGCTACTGCGTCCGTTGCGGTCGAGCCAGGCATCGTGGCCGAGCACATTATGCGCCAGTTCATGCGCGACCAGCGCGGCGAAGACCGGCTCGTCATAGCCGAAGGCGGGCGAGCCCATCCCGAAGATCACCCGCGTCCCGTCGGCAAAGGCGCGGGTTTCGGCGGCGTAGAGGTCGAAGCGGGTGGCGCAGACTTCGATCGGGGTGAGGCGAACCTCGGTGCCACCCGCAAAGGTGATGGTGATGCCGCCGTGCTCGACCAGCATCGCATCGATATGGTCATGCGCGCGGGCGGTGCGCTCCCACGCCATCGGCGGGGTGGCGGGCCATTGATTGGGGTCGAAGCGCTCGAGCCTGACGATCTCGCGGTTGCGCGGAAAGGCCCCCGAAAGGGCAGCGGGAGAGCCCGCCGCGACGGCGTTGACCGCGAAATCGCGGTCGAGGCCGAGCGCCGCGCGGGCCACCTCAGGCCCGCCATAGCTCGCCATGTCCTGCACTTGCAGCCCGATGCTCGGGATCACCCGGGGGCAGAATGCGGCATTGGCGCGGGCGAGGCGCCAGCCGGCGTCCTGCAACCGCTGGTTGGCATCCTGATAGCGCGCGATCGCCGCGCGCTCTGCGGTGTAGTCGATCGCGGGCGGCGCATCGGGCGCGGCTGCAGCCAGCGGGGCCGCGAGCAACGCGGCAAGCACGTTGGCAAGCATAGGCGCGCGCACGCCCCCGCGCCCCTCAGCCCGCGGTGTCGGCGGCGGCGAGCGCTTCCTTGAGCTTCTCGTAGCCCACTGCCCCGCCCATCGGCTTCTTGCCCGCGATCCATGCCGGCGTGCCGGTAAAGCCCAGCGCGCGGGCCTGTTCGAGGTTCTTGGCGATCTCGTTGGTGACCGCCTGCGACGCCGCATCGGCTTGCGCCTTCGCCATGTCGAGCCCGGCCGCCTTGGCCGCCGCCTCGACATCGTTCATCTTGAACATCGCATCGTGGAAGGCGGGATACTTGCCCTGGATCCCTGCCGCGAGCGCCATGCGCGAAGCCGCATCGCTGCCTTCGAAGATCGGCCATTCGCGGACCACGACCTTGAGGTCCGGGTCCTCGGCCACCAGCCGCTTCACGTCCTTGAGGCTCGCCTCGCAATAGGGGCACTGGTAATCGGTGAACTCGACCAGCACACGGCTGCCCTTGGGATTGCCGAGCACGACGCCGGGGAATTCCTCGAACACCTCACCGCCCATCTTGGCGAGCCGCTTGGCCGCTTCCTGCTCCTCGTAGGCCGCCGCCATTTCGGGCAGGAGTTCGGGATGCGAGAGCAGAAAGCTGCGGGTGCGGTTGTCGGCGAGGCCCGCGCCGGACCACGCCGCCGCGCCCAGAAAGCCGAAGGTCAGCGCCAGCAGTGCGGTCAGCAGGGTGTGGCGCAGGCTTGAGGGAGCATCGGTGGACATGGCGGCTTTCGTGAATAGCGAAAAAGGGCTGGCCGCAGCCTAGCGCCGGTTCTTGAAGCGTTCCAGTTCGGCGCGCGCTTCGAGCGCGACATCCTGCGCGCGGATCCAGTCGGGCGAGCCATAGGGCAGGTAGGCCTCGGCCGCCTGCGCATTGGCGAGCGCCTGCGGATACTGGCGGTTCATCACCTGCACCTCGGCACTGGCGAGCCGCGCGCGCGGGATATCGCCGCGCGCTTCGTAGACCACGCCGAGCTGGTACCACGCGAAGGGGTTGAAGCGATCCTTCTGCACCGAAGCCCGCAGCACGCCCTCGGCCTCGGCGAAATTGGCCGGGTCCTCGGTGGCGATCAGGGCATGGCCGAGCAGGCCGGCAATCAGCGGGTGAGCGAGCGTCAGCTCGGTCGCACGGCGCAGCGGCCCGAGCGCCTCGGCGGGCTTGCCGGATTCGAGCAGCACCTGACCCTTCAGCTCGAGGAACCACGGATTGTCGGGCTCGGCCGCGAGCAGCGCGTCAGTCTCGGCGATCGCCATGTCGATGCGCGCATCCTTGTGATAGGCATAGGCGCGGGCATAGCGCGCGGGCACGCTGGTGTCGGTGACGGGATATGCGGCAAGCGTGCGCGGCGGCTCGGACAGGAAGCCGTAGAGCTTGGCCTTGGCGCGCACGAAGCGCTGTTGCAGTTCGGGATCGGGCACGGTGTTCCACGCCGGATCGCTCTCGAGCAGCCCGCGCAGCACCTGGATGCGGTCGCCGGTGAGCGGGTGAGTGCGCGAATAGGCGGCTTCGTCGGCCTGGCTGTAGCCCGAACGGATCTCGTTGCCGCGCAGCTTCTCGAAGAAGGTGATCATCCCCTTGCCGCTGATCCCTGCGCCCGAAAGGTAGCGGTATCCGGCAAGATCGGTCGCGGCTTCCTGATCGCGGTTGAACGACAGGAAACTGCCGATCGCGGCCTGCTGCCCGGCGGCGAGGATCCCGATTCCCGCGTCCCCCGCCCCCGCCAGCACCGCACCGACACCAAGCAGCAGCGAGAGGATCGAGATGCCGTTGGCGGCCTTGGTGCGCTCCTCGAAGCGCACCGCGTGCCCGGCGGTGATGTGGCCGAGCTCGTGCGCGAGCACACCCTGCACCTCGTTGGCAGTATCGGCCGCGCCGATCAGCCCCGAATGGACATAGATCGCCTGCCCGCCCGCAACGAAGGCGTTGATCGAGCCGTCGTTGATCAGCACGACCTCGACATTGCCGGGCTCCAGCTCGCTCGATTCCACCAGCGGGGCGAGCATGTCCCTGAGGAGCTGCTCGGTCTCAGCGTCGCGCAGGATCGATTGCGCCGCAGCCGGGTGCGCGGCGAAGATCAGGCTCGCCAGAAGGGCGAGAAAACAGGCGAGGGGGTTGGGGCGACCGCGCATCGCAGACACCCTAGTCCGATTGGCGCTGAACGCAATCTTAAGCGGAGCCACCTGTCGCGGCGCTCTCGCGCGTCAGCGCGGCCGCAAACTCACCCCACCATCTTCCGCGCGGCGCGTTCGATCAGTGCGATGTCCTCGGGAACTTCGCCGAGAATCTCCGCGCAGCCGATTTCGTCGCGGCGGATCAGCGCCAGCGCGAATTCCGGCCCCGCGCCGTCGAGTTCCTCGAGGGTGATCGCCTCCAGCGTGCGCAGCGCCTGGGCGAGCGCCTCGCGCACGGCGTGCGCATCCTCGACCGGCTTGCCCTGCTCCTCGCGGCGCAGGCGGCGTTCGGCCTTGACGATCGCCTTCACCCCGCCCTCGGTTGCGGCGAGATAGTCGGCCAGGCTCCCGCGCTCGAGCTTGAGGCGGTGGGCATGGGTCAGCACCGCGGCATATTCGGTAAGCCGCGTCTTGTCGTAATCATGCCCGAACACGAGCTTGACCACCGGGGTCATCGGCGCGCGCTCCTGCACGGTGAGCCCGGCATCGGCGATCAGTTCGGCATAATCCTCGGGCGCCTGGTTGGCGGCGAGCGAGAAGTCGTAGGCGCGGCTGACCGCAGCATAGAGCGCCGAGCGGCTGCGGTCCTCGGTGCTGTCGGCCGCACGGGCAAGTTCGCGCGCGGCGGCGAGACAATCGTAAAGGCCCGCGTCCTCGGGCAGGTCGTCGGCGAAGACGGCGCTGGTTTCATAGGCCTCGTCGGCGTCATCGACCTGGTCTGCCACGGCGAGCTCTTCGCTCTCCTCCACCGCGTCGTAGACAGGGACGGGTTCCGGCTCGGGCACAAACCCGTAATCGGGCGCGGGCGCCTCGTCGGTGAAGGGCAGCGGCTCGAGCGCGGTCAGATCGATCGCCTTCTTGGCCGGAGCCTCGATGTAATCGGCCAGCGACGCGAAGCTGTAGCCGACATTCTCGCCCTCGCCTTCGTCCTCGTCATATTCCTCGTCGGGATCGTCGAGCGCGTATTGGCTGAAATCGGGCAAGTCGGCATCCTCGCCGGACGCGGCGTCCGAGGCTGCGAGGCCGGCGAAATCGGGCGCGAAGTCGTTGTAATCAGAGGCCTCGGACACGGCGAGCCCGGCTTCGTCCTCATGCGCAGGCGAATCCGCCCAGTCGGTGACCGGTTCGGCAACGCGCGGCACGGGGCGCGGCACGGGGTCCTCGGCGATCTCGTCCTCGAGTTCGAGCTCGGTGCCCAGCTCCAGCGCCTGATCGATCTCGAGCAGCAGCTCGTCGGCGGTCAGCTGGTCGGCCATTTCCTTCCAGTTGATCACGCCATAGATGAAGTCGATCGTCTCGTTATCGCTCGAGAACGGCAGCAGGATCCCGCGATAGAGAATCGCGACCCCGGCGTGGTTTACGAACTCCGCCTCGAAGCCGATTGGCGCCTGGTTGGCGAGGATCTGCATGTAGTGATCGGTGATGCGGCTGAGCAGCGAACGCGGCGGCACGTCCGAAAGCCGGGTGATGATGGCGCCGTCGGCGGTACATTCCTGCGCGAGCTTGTCGCCGAGGAAGCGCACTGTCGGATTGTCGATCCCGTAGGAGAAATCAAGCAGCACCGAATGCGGGCCGAAATCGGGGAGACCTGCGGGATCGAGGTCTTCGATATCGGGGAACATGTTCTCGCCCAGCAGGCTCGCCCAGTGATTATAGGCGCGCACCTGCATGCGGCGTTCGTCCTGGCCGATGGCATGCGGCGGAAGCTCGCGGGTGCGGGCCGGCTCGATGCCGTCGTCCTCGCTTTCCTCCCAGCTGCGATCCGCAGAGGAATCGGAACCGAAGGTGCCGCGCAGAGTGTCCATGGCTGTAAATCCGCCCCTTGGTGAACCTGTGTCGGCCCGTTCTGGCGCGGCGTGGTAAAGATCGCGTTAAGCGGGTGGGGGGATTGTTGGCGGGGCAGCCCGCTCCTCGCCGTTCGCACCAATATTGCGACGGCCGACAGCGGCCGCAGGCCGTCGAAGCGGGTTCGCGCAAAGCCGCCAAAAGAAGCCAAGCTGCTGCGCGAAATTTCAAGCGCAGCCCTCACGTCTGTTTCCGACATCTTGGCACCTTGGCGACTTGGCGCGAACCAGCCACACCTGCCCACTTACGCTATCGCCCGCGCTTTTTGGGCGGCTCAGAGAAAATACCTCATCTTGATCGTCACGCGGCTCGTGCCTTCGCCCACCTGCATCACTGCGTCGGCAAATTTGGGCGGGGCCATGCGCACCGGGGCATCGCGCGAGAAGCCGTAGCCTTCCTTGGGCGCCATCCCCAGCGCGCGGTCGGCCTTGCCGTTGTTGTTCTCGTCATGCAGCAGCGCGATCCCGTAGGCGCCGGGATTCACGCCGGTGAAGCGGATTTCCTTGGTGGTGGCAGGCACCACGGTGCGGTGCGCGTTCGGATCGTTGACGCATTTGGGAAAGATATCCTTGCGCGTCGTCATGCAAGCGCGGATCACGCCCTTGGTCGAGCGCACGTCGGTGACGGTGATCACCACCTCGCCCGCCTGAACCGGAGCCGCTGCGGCCAGCCCGCCCGCGAAGCCCGCAAGGGCGAGTGCGCGCAACAGCTTCATGCTGACGCGCCCGGTGCGTGCCCCGCCTCGGCGACGATCCGCTTCGAGAGCCCCCTGTCCGTCCTGCACACCCGATCCCAGAACCGGAAGTAGAGCCCGTAATTGCATCTGTATTCCTCGTGATGACGCTCGTGATGGCTGGCGGTTATCAGCCAATTGCCCAACGGCGAGTGAACGAGCCAGCGCGGGAACATCTCCCACCCCATGTGATTGGTGACCCCCATCACCGTGGCAATGGTCAGCACCAGGCCGAGCATGGCGATGTGGATCGGCACCAGGAACACCAGCACCGGGATCACGAT
>JACESM010000095.1 GCA_013911835.1 Porphyrobacter sp.
TGGCCTAATCCTCGAGCGTTGCCAGAAGTGCGTCAAGTTCGCGAAGGCTTTCAGCGACTTGCTCGCGCAGTTTCTCATGGACATTGACCAGCTCGACCACCCGGGCCGAGCTGTTCGCGGCCTTGCCTTCGCCCTCGCCGAGCGCCCCGCGCGCAGCATCGATGCGCGCCATCGCGGCCTCGATGCGGGTTACGGCGGATGCGATGCGGTCGGCGCTCATGGGCGTTACCGATACCAACAGAAGGGTGCTTGCGCAAAGCCTTGGGGCGGGCTGTTGATAAGTGACCGCGCGGGCCCGGGCGGGGATTGGCGGCGGCAAAGGTTGACCTCCCCCTTGGGCTCGGCAATGGCACACCCCGACCGGAACCGGGGTCGAATCGCGCGAGGGTGCGCGGGCGGCCACCGCAGGAGAACAGCGTGCCGATGAGCCTCGATGCCGCCCGCCTTCAGCCGATGGCCAACGCCATCCGCGCCCTTTCGATGGACGCGGTCGAGGCGGCCAATTCGGGGCACCCGGGGATGCCGATGGGCATGGCCGACGCGGCGACGGTGCTGTTCACGCGCCATCTGAAGTTCGATCCGACCGCGCCCGACTGGGCCGACCGGGACCGCTTCGTGCTGAGCGCCGGGCACGGCTCGATGCTGATCTACAGCCTGCTCCACCTGACCGGCTACGCCGCGCCGACGATCGACGACATCCGCAATTTTCGTAAGCTCGGCTCTCCTTGCGCCGGCCACCCCGAAAACTTCCTGCTCGACGGCGTCGAATGCACCACCGGCCCGCTGGGGCAGGGCCTTGCCATGGCGGTCGGCATGGCGATGGCCGAGCGGCACCTCAACGCGGTCTATGGCGACGAGCTCGTTGATCACCGCACCTGGGTGGTCGCGGGTGATGGCTGCCTGATGGAGGGAATCAACCACGAGGCGATTGGCCTCGCCGGGCACCTGAAGCTCGGGCGGCTCAACGTGCTGTGGGACGACAACCGCATCACCATCGACGGGGCGACCGACCTCAGCTCGTCCGAGGATATCAAGGCGCGCTACATCGCGACCGGATGGCATGTCACCGAGTGTGACGGGCATGATTTCGCCGATATCGACCGCGCGCTGAACGAGGCCAAGGCTGACCCGCGCCCCTCGCTGATCACGTGCCGCACGCTGATCGGCAAGGGTGCGCCCAACAAGCAGGGCACCAGCGGGGTCCATGGCTCGGCGCTGGGCGCGGCGGAGGTCGCTGCCGCGCGCGAGACGCTGGGCTGGTCGCACGAGCCTTTCGCGGTGCCATCCGAGATTCTGGCCGACTGGCACATGGCCGGCGAGCCGGGCCGCGCCGCTCACGGCGCCTGGGCCGGACGGCTCGAGGCCTCGGAGAAGAAGGGCGATTTTCTCGCCCAGATGGCACCGATCACCGACCGCGTGCCCGCCGCGATCGAGGCTTATGTTCGCGGCCTCGTCGCTGCCCCTCAGAAGGTCGCGACCCGCAAGGCCTCGGAAATGGCGCTCGGTCCGCTGACTGCCGCGATCCCGCAGCTGGTGGGTGGTTCGGCGGACCTGACCGGATCGAACAACACCAAGACGCCCTCGACCCTGCCGATGACCGCCGCGGACTACTCCGGGCGCTACGTCTATTACGGCATCCGCGAATTCGGCATGGCGGCGGCGATGAACGGCATGGCGCTGCACGGCGGGATCGTGCCCTATGGCGGCACCTTCCTGATCTTCTCCGACTATTGCCGCAACGCGATCCGCCTGTCGGCGCTGCAACAGACCGGGGTGGTCTACGTTTTGACGCACGACTCCATCGGACTGGGCGAGGACGGGCCGACCCACCAGCCGGTCGAACAGGTGATGAGCCTGCGCCTGATCCCCAACCTCAATGTCTATCGTCCGGCGGACGTGATCGAGACCGCAGAATGCTGGGCGCTGGCGCTGACGACGCCGGAAACGCCTTCGGTCTTGGCGCTGACCCGCCAGAACCTGCCGCAGCTGCGCGGGGAGGGCGAGGAGAACTGGACGCAGAGCGCCAACCGCTGTGCATTGGGCGCCTACCGCCTGCGTGCCGCCGTCGCCGGGCGCAAGGTCGTGCTGGTCGCTACCGGCTCGGAAGTGGCGCTGGCGGTGGATTGCGCGGCTGAGCTTGAAGCTGCAGGGATCGGCGCGGATGTCGCGTCGATGCCGTGCATGGAGTTGTTCGACGCCCAGCCCGAGGCCTACAAGGCCGACCTCCTCCCCGCCGATGCGCTGATCGTCTCGATCGAGGCAGGCTCGACCCTCGGCTGGGAACGCTACACCGGGCGCTCCGGCCTCAACATCGGGCTCGACAGCTTCGGCGCTTCGGCTCCGGCGGAAGATCTGTTTGCCCACTTCGGCTTCACCGTGCAGGCAATCGTCCCGCAGATCATGAACAAGCTCAAGAACTAAGCAGGAGTACCTCTCATGGCTACCAAAGTCGCCATCAACGGCTTCGGCCGCATCGGCCGCCTCGTCGCCCGCGCCATTCTCGAGCGCAGCGATCACGATCTCGATCTGGTCGCGATCAACGACCTTGCCGATGCCAAGTCGAATGCGCTGCTGTTCGCCTTCGACTCGGTCCATGGCCGTTTCAACGGCGAAGTGACCGCCGACGGCGATGCCATCATCGTCAACGGCAAGCGTATCGCGGTGACCGCCGAGAAGGACCCGGGCAAGCTCCCGCACGCCGCCATGGGCATCGACATTGTGCTCGAATGCACCGGTTTCTTCCAGTCCGATGAGGCCTCGCGCCCGCACCTGGCCGCCGGGGCCAAGCGCGTCGTGATCTCGGCGCCCGCGACGGGCGTTGCCAAGACCATCGTCTACGGCGTCAACCACGAGACGCTGACCGCCGAGGACGAGATCATCTCCAACGCGAGCTGCACCACCAACTGCCTCGCGCCGGTCGCCAAGGTGCTCAACGATGTCATCGGCATCGAGCGCGGGTTCATGACCACGATCCATTCCTATACCAACGATCAGAAGATGCTCGACCAGATCCACAAGGATCCGCGTCGGGCGCGGGCGGGGGCGCAGAACATGATCCCCACCACCACCGGCGCCGCGCGCGCAGTGGGCCTGGTGCTGCCGGAATTGAAGGGCAAGCTCGATGGCTCCTCGGTTCGCGTGCCGACGCCGAATGTCTCGATGGTCGATCTCGTCTTCACCCCTTCGCGCGACACCACTGCCGAGGAAATCAACGCCGCGCTGAAGGCCGCCGCCGAAGGCGCGATGAAGGGCGTGCTTGACTTTACCGACCAGCCGCTGGTTTCGAGCGATTTCAACCACTACCCGGCCTCTTCGACTATTGATTCGCTGGAAACCAGCGTGATGGAAGGCAAGCTTGCCCGCGTCGTCAGCTGGTATGACAACGAATGGGGCTTCTCCAACCGCATGGTCGACACCGCCGGGGTGGTGGCGAAGTTCTTGTGAGGTAATCCTCCCCTTCAGGGGAGGGGGACCATCCGCAGGATGGTGGAGGGGCACCCGCCACTGTTCGGATCATTCGAGGGTGCCCCTCCACCCCGCGCGTTCCGCGCGCGGTTCCCCTCCCCCGATGGGGGAGGATCGGAGTGAGCAATGCCCAAGTTCAAGACCATCGATGATCTTCCCGCCGATCTCACCGGCGAAGTCGCGCTGGTGCGCGTCGATCTCAACCTGCCGATGAAGGACGGTTCGGCAACCGATGTGACCCGGGTCGAGGCGGTCAAGCCCACCATTCTCGAGCTCGCAGGGCGCGGCGCGAAGGTGCTGCTGCTGGCGCATTTCGGTCGCCCCGGCGGCGCGCGTTCCTCGGTGCTCTCGACCAGCATGGTGATCGGCGATGTCGAGAAGGTGCTCGGCGAGGAGATCATGTTCATCCCCGAGATCGCCGGGCCGGTGGTCGCGCAGTCGATCGGCATCCTGCGCGCAGGCGACATTGGCCTGCTCGACAACACCCGCTTCTGGCCGGGCGAGGAGAAGAACGACCCCGAGCTCGCCAAGGCGATCGCGGCGCACGGCACGCTCTACGTCAACGATGCCTTCAGCGCCGCACACCGCGCGCATGCGACGACCGAGGGGTTGGCGCACCTTCTGCCGGCCTATGCGGGCCGCTCGATGGAAGCTGAACTCAAGGCCTTGGACGCCGCTCTCGGCACCCCCGAACAGCCGGTCGCGGCGGTGGTTGGCGGGGCCAAGGTCTCGACCAAGCTCGCGGTGCTCGAGAATCTTGTGGGCAAGGTGCAGCATCTGATCATCGGCGGGGGCATGGCCAACACCTTCCTCGCCGCGCGCGGCGTCAATGTCGGCAAGAGCCTGTGCGAGCATGACCTCGCCCCCACCGTCTCGGCTATCATGGACGAGGCCGAGCGTACGGGCTGCACCGTGCACCTTCCCTATGACGTGGTCGTCGCGAAGGAATTCGCGGCCAACCCGGCGAGCTTGCGGGTCTGCAACGTCCACGAGGTCGCCGAGGACGAGATGATCCTCGACCTCGGCCCGCAGGCAGTCGAGGCGCTGGCCGATGTGCTCAAGACCTGCCGCACGTTGGTGTGGAACGGGCCGCTGGGCGCCTTCGAGACCGAGCCCTTCGATGCCGCTACCGTCGCGCTCGCGCGCACCGCGGCAGCTTTGACGCTTGAAGGCTCGCTCATCAGCGTCGCCGGGGGCGGGGATACGGTCGCGGCGCTCGCCCATGCTGGAGCCTCGGAAGATTTCATCTATATTTCAACCGCTGGCGGCGCGTTCCTCGAATGGATGGAAGGCCGCGTCCTGCCCGGCGTCGCCGCGCTCGAGGGCTGATCCATGGCAGTGAGCGAAGCCGAGATCGAGGCGCTTGCGCTGAACGCGATGCGCGCCTGGGTGGCGCGCGATACCAAGGCGATGAAGAAGCTGACGGCGAAGGATTTCCTCATGCTGGTCGGCAGCACTCCACCACAACTGCTTGATCGCCCGAGTTTCCTTGCGGCGATGGAGCGCGGTTTCACCTGCAACCGCTTCGCTTTTCGCGAGGTGATCGCGCGCAAGCACCGGGAAGCGGCGTGGTTTGTGGCCGGGGCCGATCTCGATCTCGCGCTTGGCGGGCGGGCGTGGACGGGGGCCTTCCTCGTCTCGGCGATGTTCCGCAAGAGCATGTGGACGAGCAAGCTTTTGCTCGCCGATCTCAGCCTTGCACGGCAGGACCCGGACACCGACCTCGCCGCCGCGGTCGCCAAGCTGCAATTGTGGAAATAGGCATGAGCGAAGCAGTCGAAACCTCTTACGGCGCGCTCAAGGTGATGGAGAGCGGCGAGTTTGCCGGATGGCGGTTCTGGGAGGGCGACCCCTTCGAGACCCGCTCGGGCCCGTTTTACTACCGCCGCGAGGAGGACGGTTCCTACACCAGCGCCTTCCGCGCCGAGGCCCGCCACATGAACGGGGGCGGCTTCATGCATGGCGGCTGCCTGCTGACCTTTGCCGATTTCGCGCTCTTCGCGATCGCCACCGACGCGCTGGCGGGCGACCATGCGGTGACGCTCAATCTGGCGGGCGATTTCCTCGGCTCGGTGCAATCGGGCGCGCTGGTCGAGGCGCGCGGGGAAGTGACCCGCGGGGGCGGCAAGACGATCTTCGTGCGCGGGCTGGTGACGGGCGACGGCGCGCCTGCGCTCAGTTTCACCGCCATCATCCGCCGCCTGTCGAAGCGTTAGGCCTTCGCGGTTGCAGCATCACGAGACGCTCGCTAAGGGCGCGGAAGGCCCTCCTTGCATACCTATGCACAGAGGGCTTGGGACGCATTCAGACCACCTCTCGCGACTTGGAGAACGCTTGCCATGAACACCCAGGAAATGACGACCCGCATCGCCACCGGACAGGGGTTCATCGCCGCGCTCGACCAGTCGGGCGGCTCGACCCCGAAGGCGCTGCTCGGTTACGGGGTGGACGAAAGCGAGTGGTCGGGCGACGAGGAAATGTTCGCACAGATCCACGCGATGCGCGCCCGCGTGATCACCTCGCCCTGCTTCTCCAGCGGCAAGGTGATCGGCGCGATCCTGTTCGAGAAGACCATGGACGGCGAGGTGGATGGCAAGCCCACGGCCGAGGCGCTGAAGGCGCGCGGGGTTGTCCCCTTCATCAAGGTGGATGAGGGCCTCGCTGACGAGGCGGATGGCGTGCAGCTGATGAAGCCGATGGTGAAGCTCGACGCGCTGCTCGCCAAGTCGGTGGCGCAGGGCATGTTCGGCACCAAGATGCGCTCGGTGATCAAGGCGGCGAACCCCGCCGGGATCGCAGCGGTCGTCGCCCAGCAGTTCGAAGTCGGCGCCAAGATCACCGCCGCCGGTCTGATGCCGATCATCGAGCCCGAATACGACATCGCCGCCGAAGACCGCGCCGACGGCGAGGTGCTGCTGATGGCCGAGATTCTCAAGCATCTCGATGCGCTGCCCGAGGGCCAGCAGGTCATGCTCAAGCTCTCGATCCCCGCGACCCCGGGCCTCTATGATCCGCTGATCGCGCACCCTAAGGTGCTGCGCGTCGTCGCGCTGTCGGGCGGCTTCTCGACCGACGATGCCTGCGCGCGCCTGTCGCACAACCCCGGCATGATCGCGAGCTTCAGCCGCGGGCTGCTGCAAGATCTGCGCAAGGGCCAGTCGGACGCGGAATTCAACGCGACGCTCGGCAAGGCAATCGACCAGATCGCCAGCGCCAGCTGTTCGGGCTGAGCCGATACGGCTGAACAGGTGACAGGGGCCGCGCGAGCGATTAGCGAGCGCGGTCATGACCCAGACACAGCTCTATCTCATCAGCCCCCTCGACGTCGGCGGCGAGTTTCCCGCGCGGCTCGAGCGCGCGCTGGCCGCGGGGGCGCGGCGGCATGGCGATCTTGTCACCGCCTTCCAGTTCCGGGTGAAGGGAATCGACCAGCACGAGGCTGCGCGGCTCGCTGCTCCCCTGCAAGCGATCTGCGCCGCGCATGACGTGGCCTTCATCGTCAACGATTCGGTCGCGCTCGCCAAGCGGTTGAAGGCCGACGGGGTGCATCTTGGCCAGGACGACGGCTCGCCCAGGGACGCGCGCGCGGAACTGGGCCGCGAGGCGCAGATCGGCGTGACCTGCCACGCCAGCCGCCACATGGCGATGGAGGCGGGCGAGGCCGGGGCGGACTATGTCGCCTTCGGGGCGTTCTTCCCGTCCTCGACCAAGGACAAGGGCGACGCCGAGCGCCCGGAACCCGGACTGCTCCGTTGGTGGACCCAGATCTTCGAAATCCCCTGCGTTGCAATCGGCGGCATCACGCCTGAAAATTGCCAGCCATTGATCGAGGCAGGGGCGGATTTCCTCGCGGTCAGCCACGCCGTGTGGGGCGGGGACGAGGTCGCCGCGATCGAGGCCTTTGCGAGAGTGATGCGGGGGTGAAGCGCCGCCTCGGCCTAGCGGCAGGGGCGCTTGTCCTGTGGCTTGGCGCGGTCGCGGCGTGGATCGCGGTCGGTGCGGCTGTCACCGGCACGGCGCGCGGCGAGACCGCCATCGTGCTCGGCGCGGCGGTGATCGGTGAGCGGCCCTCGCCGGTGTTTGCCGCAAGGCTCGACCACGCGGCGCGGCTCTATCGCGAGGGCAGGACAGCGCGGGTTCTCGTCACCGGAGGGCGCTCGCCGGAGGACAAGCTCTCCGAGGCGGCGGCGGGTCGTGCCTATCTGCAAGCGCGCGGGGTTCCGGTGGAGGCAATCATCATCGAAGACCGCTCACGCACCACGCGCCAGAACCTCGCCAATGCGCGCAGGGTGCTGGGCCAGAGCGCCCGCCAGCCTGTGCTGATCGTCTCCGACCCGCTCCACATGCGCCGCGCGATGGCGATGGCCGCGGCGGAGGGCTTCGCTGCGCTGCCATCGCCCACGCCCACCACCCGCTATCGCAGTCTCGGCACACAGCTACCCTTCCTCGCGCGCGAGGTGTGGTTCATGCATGTCTTCTGGCTGGCGGGAATGTGATCAGCAGCCCAGCTGATCGGCAAGCTCGATAAAGCTGGTAGCCGACCATTCCCACGCCTGTTCGTGATGCGCATCGGGTGCAGGCGCGGCGCCGTATTCCTCGGGGCGGTCGACATAGGCGGTCAGCAGCCCCGCAGCCCGCGCGCCCGCCAGATCGCCATGATGCGCGGCGACGAGGCACAGTTCATGCGGGGCGATGCCAAGCGCCTCGGCGGTGTGCTGATAGGCTCTGGGGTCGGGCTTGTAGGTGCCGCTCACCTCGGCGCCGAGGATCGCGTCCCATGGCAGGCTCGCGCGCCGCGCCATGTTCAGCAGCAGCGCAATATTGCCGTTCGAGCAGGTCACGATCGGGAAGCGCGCCTTCAACCGGGTCAGTCCCTCCACCGCATCGGGCCACGGGTCCAAGCGGTGCCATGCGCGGTTCCAGTCGGCGAGCAGCGCATCGTCCATCCCCGCCGTGTCGACGCCGCGCGCGCGCAAGGCGGCCTCGAGCATTTCGCGGTGCAGCACGTCGAGCGGGACGAAAGCGCGGCCCGATTTCCTCATCCCCACCATCGCCGCGAGATATTGCGCGCGCCACGCGTCGGCGAAGGCGGCGGCATCATCAGGGTCCGCACCGATCTGCGCCAGAAATCCGGCAGATTCGCGCGTCACGCTGGTGCGCCAGTCGACCACCGTGCCGAACACGTCGAAGGCGAGCGCCTTTGGCAGCGACGGGGCGGTCATGGCAGGCGCGCCCTCGCTCAGTTGCCGCTACCGACCCTGGTGCAGATCAGCTTGGTCAGCCCGCCACCGGGCGCCAGCTTCTGGAGCGTGTTCTCGCCCAGCACGCGGAAGCGCTGGTCCTTCTTGGGGCCGCGGGTGAACACCACCTCGGTGCCGCGCAACAGGTAGATGCCACTTCCTGCGGGGCTCTCGTAGCTTGAGGCCGTGCCGATCCGGAAGGCTTCCGCGGGCACCGGCAAGAAGGCCTCGCCCCCGGCATCGCCGGGCAGCGCGCATTCCCAGTTGCCGTGGCGCAGGATGCCGAGCATCCCGCCCGAAGGCGCGCCCGCTGAAGCCCCGGGGCGCGAGGCGGCGCGGTTGGTGGACTCCTGACCCAGCCCCCGGCCCGGCAGAAGGGCGGCGGTGGCGGCGGCGCTGACCAGCAGCAGGAACACGTAACGGGTCTTCATGGCCCGCCCTCTATCACCGGCTGCGGCCCTGCGCCATGCCATTAACCATGGCGTGGCTTTCGGGCGCGGCCTGCCAACCGCTCCCGCCGCTTGCCGATGGGTGCCGCCTCGGCTATGGGCGCGCATCCTTTCGCAGGCGCGGCGCTGTTCCGGCCGCCCGCCCGCAAGCTCTTTCCACCTTGTAAAGAAGGCCCAGCCCATGAAGATCAGCGGCGTTGATATCCGCCCCGGCAACATCCTCGAATATGAAGGCGGCATCTGGAAGGTCGCCAAGATCCAGCACACCCAGCCGGGCAAGGGCGGGGCCTATATGCAGGTCGAGATGAAGAACCTGCAGGATGGCCGCAAGACCAACGTGCGCTTCCGTAGCGCCGACACCGTTGAACGCGTGCGGCTCGACACCAAGGACTTCCAGTTCCTCTATGCCGAGGGCGATGACCTCGTCTTCATGGACAACGACACCTACGAGCAGATCACGCTGCCGGGCGACCTGCATCCCGTCCTGCAGGAAGGGGCGCGCATCGCCCAGCAGGTCGCCCGGCAGCGTGATCTGCTCGTAGGTGTCGTTGTCCATGAAGACGAGGTCATCGCCCTCGGCATAGAGGAACTGGAAGTCCTTGGTGTCGAGCCGCACGCGTTCAACGGTGTCGGCGCTACGGAAGCGCACGTTGGTCTTGCGGCCATCCTGCAGGTTCTTCATCTCGACCTGCATATAGGCCCCACCCTTGCCCGGCTGGGTGTGCTGGATCTTGGCGACCTTCCAGATGCCGCCTTCATATTCGAGGATGTTGCCGGGGCGGATATCAACGCCGCTGATCTTCATGGGCTGGGCCTTCTTTACAAGGTGGAAAGAGCTTGCGGGCGGGCGGCCGGAACAGCGCCGCGCCTGCGAAAGGA
>JACESM010000096.1 GCA_013911835.1 Porphyrobacter sp.
GCCCCAGCGCCTTTGACCTTGCCGCGATGCGCACCACCATCCGTCTGGTCGAGCTGCTGGCGCGCCCTGCCTTTGTTGTATTCACCGCCGGACCGCCCCATGCCCCGCACATCTATGCCGATGCCCGCGAACTGGTGACCGGGTTCGGCGGCCAGACCTGCCCCATCATCCTGCCGGACCGCGCAGCCTATCGCCATGCCGTTGCAGGCGGGCAGACCGTGTTCGAGCTCGATCCCGACGGCAAAGCAGCGGGCGAGATTGAACAGCTGCACATGTGGGCATGTGAACAGCTCCACATGCCCATGCGACTGTTCCAATGGCTGACCGGCCTGTTCACCAGCTCGAGCACCCCGCCAAGCTCCCCCAGCGACGAGGGGCCCAGAATCAACCCCGCCACCGGTCTTCCCATGATCACCCCCGGCATCGGCGGTGTTGATGTCGGCGGCAACCCCTTCGGCGTGAATCTGGACCGCCGGGACGATCACCACAATCACCACAGCCACAGCCACAGCCACCACGACCATCATCACCGTCATGACCATCACCACCATGATTTCGGGTCGACCGGCAGCAGCTTCGATCACTGGTCGGGCACTGGCGCCGGCGGGTTCGATCATACGCGGAGCGATTGATGCCCGCCGCTCAATGGCAGGCGAATGATCAGCACTGCCTCCCTGATGCTTCAAACAAGGGAATCACCATGACCGACAATCCGTCCGCAAATGCCCAGCCTATCGCTGCTTTACCTCATCCCGGTCCCATCAGCCGTGCCCGGTTCTTCGCAAGCCGCCACCCGATCGCGGTCTCAGTGCCTCTGGCCATCATCATCGCATTCGGGATCGCAACGCTCGCCGCGATCGTCCTCGACGTCGCGCCCGAACGCAGGGAGCTGTTCATCCCCGGTGTCGCTGCGATCAGCCTGACCGCCGTCGGTGTAGTCATCTTCCCACTAGTTGCGCGTATGCACAGCATTGCCAGCGGCCGCGATATCGCTGCAGCCTTGGTCGCTGCAACCGACCGGGAACGGCCATACTTGCTCGATGAAATCGAAGGACGTCTCTCAAACCGCTACTGGCGCGCGCCGATGACCGGATTCCAGCTTGCCATGATGTTCCGCGAGGTGAGGAAGCGGTATGGGGAGCACGCCTATCGAAAGCAGCTGCGGGAACAAGCAGCGCGGGCCGAGCAGAACAGGTCGCTCGCGTATCCCAATGATGATGCGGTGGGCGTTCTCTGCGCCAATTCTCCGAGGCCTGACTGCGCCGGCGAGGTGCGCACCGAAGTGATAACCGGCGAGGACGCCAGCCCGCTTGTGAGCGTGAACCGCGTGAATTCGATCACAGGCCGCCTTACCGACCTGCTGCTATATCTTGATCGGACATTTCCTGGTGAAGGCTGGGCCCAGTTTCTCGCCAACGGCGCTCCTGATTGGACAAGGATCGTGGTCGCAGGGCACTCGCAAGGCGCCGGCCATGCCGCATTCTTCGCCAAACTTGTGAGAGTGCAAAGAGTCGGGATGTTTTCCGGACCGGCAGACCCTGGGCCTGGACCAGATCAACCGGCATCATGGACAGCGCGGCCCAACGTTACCCCCTTGTCAGACCAGTTCGAATTCACCCACACGGCGGACCCATTGGCGCCGCTGGCCAATAATCTGCGCAACTGGCAGTCGATAGGGCTGGGACTGTTTGGGGGCCAGGTTTCGGTCGACGGAAGAAGTCCTCCGTTTGAGGGCTCACGCCAATTGGTGACCAGCGCGGCGCCGAATCCCAACCCCACAGGACCTTCAGCGGCTCCTGCCCATGGCGCGCCAGCGGTCGACAACGTTACCCCGCTTGCGGCAGACGGACAGCCCCTTTTCCGTCAAGTATGGGTGCATATGCTGTTTTCCGGTTGAGGCACGAACGAGAGAGGCTTGCAATTTATGACCAGATATCCATAATTGCACTATGAACCGCGTAGCGTCTGGTCGACCTCGAAAATTCGATGAAGTCGCCGTTCTCGATCTGGCCATGAATTCATTCTGGCGCGGCGGATTTCATGGCACCAGCTATGACGACCTCGAAAAGGCCACAGGGCTGCGCCGGCAGAGCCTGATCTATGCCTTCGGTGACAAACGGACGATGTTCGACAAGGTCATTGCCCACTATATTTCCGCACGGGTCGAAGGCTTGGTGGCAATCCTGGATGACCCCCGCACGCCTGCGCCGGATCGTATTCAAGCTGCCTTCAAGCAATGGATCGCCGATGCCAGCGTGGAAGATCAACGCGGGTGCCTGGTGGTTAATACGATTGCACAACTCGGCGGGAATGATGCCGACGTTTCGGCAAAGTTGGAGGAAGCGACCGTCAGGCTGCGCGCCGGGTTTGCTCGGTGTCTGCGCGCGGGGCAGGCTGAGGGGACGATCAGTCGTGAACTCGACTCGGATGCGCTCGCCGCGCTTGCCGTGGCTGCCGGTGACGGAGCGATGCTGCATTCGCGTGTTTCTGCCGATGTCGCTGCAATGAGCAGTGCGCTCGCAGCTTTTCTGCAAATGATCCGAGCTCTATGATGGAGCCGACTGATGACATGATCAGTCGGCGCGACGTTGTGCTTGGCAGCCTTGCGTGGGTTGCGCTGACTGGATTGCTCTCGAGCGAGACAAAGGCGCAGCCTTTTCAGCGGTTGCGGGATCGGATCCGGGCCAGGCGAGTGCGAGGCGAGGACAATTGGCGGGCCGATCCTGCAGCAATTGCCGGTCTCGAGGAATTCGGTGCTCCGGGCCGCTTTCCGACAATAGCTATTGCTGGTGTCTGGCAGGATGCAGCTCGTTCCAGACGTGCGGTGCCATGGAAACTCTACCTGCCTGAAGTAGCCAATCGCTCACCAATAGCGATATATTCTCACGGAGGCGGCGGCACCCGGGAGAGCGGTGCGATGTTCGGCGAGCACCTGGCAAGTCACGGGATCGCCTCGCTCCACCTTCAGCATCTCGGATCGGACCGCGACGCATTCCGTGCGGACCGTCGTCGGATCTCCGAGGCCTCCCGCAATCCGCTCCTCGCCGAACCGCGCTTTGCCGATATTGGTTTTGCTGCGCAGATGATGCGCGGCGGCGACGAAGCGGTGGCTGGCCGTGTCAACGGCAGCCATTTGGCCGTGTATGGTCATTCTTTTGGTGCCATTACCGCGCAGGTTGCTGCCGGACAGTGGGTGGAAGGACTAGGGCGGAAGCATGCCGTCAGCGACCTCCGCGCTGCCGTGTTGCTCAGCCCGTCTCCGCCGCGGGCGGGATATGGTAGCGCCCGGGACGCCTTCGCGCGGATGAATGCGCCGTTGCTCCATCTGACCGGCAGCGAAGATGATGCCCCCAATGGTGATTTCGACGCCCGCGAGCGGCTCGTGCCATTTGCTGCGATCAGCAATGTCGAGCAACACTTGTTGTTTCTGAAAGGCGCCAATCATTTTACCTTCGGCGGCGATCCTGACCCGCGTCTCGGCCCTCGCAGTTTCGCGTATCCGGGACTTGCCCGCGATCATGCATTGATCCGGGCAACGATGGCGGCAAGCCTTCGGGCACAATTGCTGAACGATACAATTGGCGCGGATTATCTCAAATCCGGAGGTACACTGTTCGCACAACTGGATTCTGGTGATCGCCTCGACCACCGCGCCGCCACAACCGCACAATCCTCGTCACGGTCAGTGCCATGATGGGCTGGGTGTATCTCGCGCTCGCGGCGTTATTCGAAGTCGGCTTTGCGGCGTCCATGAAAGCATCGAAAGGGTTCACCGTGCTAGGTCCCTCGATCGCGACGGTCATCGGGGTGATCGGCGGCATCAGCTGTCTGACCTTGGCGCTGCGCGATATTCCCGTATCAGTCGGATATCCTATCTGGGTTGGCGTGGGTGCGGCTGGAACGGTGTTACTAGGGGCTGTTCTCTTCGGAGAGAGCCTGACGCTGCCAAAGATAGCGAGCGTCGTGTTGATCGGGATCGGTGTGATTGGGCTCAAGCTCTCCGCAAGTTGAAAGAACTTGTGCGATTGGCGTAACCATTTGTTCCCTCCTCGCGAAACCTTCCCGATTCTTCACGACGGAAAGGGCTGAACTATGCGCAACGCTTTGATGTTTCCTGCTTTGATCGCCGCTTTGAATGCGACTGCACTACCGGTACAGGCCTCCGGACCGGCAACAGCCGTTGCGCTCCAGAGCGGCAGCCAAAGTGGCAGCCAAGGCGGCGGCGCCAGTTTCCCGAACCGCCCTCCGCGTGATCCGGCAGTCGAAGCGCATAACCGCGGCAAGTCTCTGGTTTCGAAAAAAATCGGCTGCAAGAAGTGTGCTCACCCGGGCGGTGTGAAAGACGCCGCGACCGCACGCGCAGTTGCGGCACAGGTGCGCGCAGGCGAATTCGATCTCAAGGACAATGAGCGCCAACTGGTGTTGTTTTATCTGACTAACCGGTTCGGCATCTGACCGTATCAGCGTCAGCACAAACATGGATGATGCCAAATCAGGGTCGCTACGGCCATGGGCTGCCTTGGCCTGCACTCTGTCAGCGATGGTCTGGCTGGTTCAACTGGGGCCTGCTGTCCGTTTTGATGCGCCGCTTTATGCCCTGACGCTGGCCTCGGCGAGCGCCGTCACGATAGCCCTGTTGTGGCGACCGCCTGCCATCAGCGAGCGATTGGTTCTCGGCGGAGCGGCCTTGGCGCATGCGCTGACCTTGTGCGCTGTCCCTGATTTCGTTGACGACTATTTCCGCTTCATCTGGGATGGCTGGCTGACCTTACAGACCGGCACGCCATATGGAGCCGCTCCCGAACAGTTCTTTGTCGACCAAACTGTGCCGCTCGAGCTCAGGACGACGCTCGATCGAATCAACAATCCCGAATACGCCACCATTTATGGACCAGTCCTGCAACTGGTCTTTGCTGCCGTGTTTGCGCTCTTCGGTACCAATCCGTTGGGATTGCAGTTGCTGTTTGCCGGGGTCAACCTGCTGCTCGTTACATTGCTGCTGCGGCGCTGCTCCCCAGACGCAGTGGCACTTTATGCCTGGAATCCGCTGGTGATAGCGGACACTAGCCTGCATCTGCATCCCGACGGCTTGCTGGCCGCTGCGCTGTTCGCCGGAGTGCTGGCGGGCCGCCGCCGTCCCGCCCTTGCAGGGGCGCTGTTCGCCGCAGCTGCGGGAGTGAAGCTAGTTGCCCTTGCGGCATGGCCCCTGCTGGTGCGCTTGCGCCCGGCAGCCCTGGTCGCAGCAGTAGCCTCGCTCGTCGCATTCTATCTGCTATTCCTAGTGCAAGGGCGCGGCGTCGGGCTTAAGACGACGCACGCCTTCGCACAGCTCTGGCACTTCAACCCGCTTGTCTATGATGCCTTGCTGTCCGTGTTCGACTGGCAGTTCGCACGCCTTGCGACATTCGGTCTGGCCGGCCTGATCGTTCTTTGTCTTCACGCGCGTAGTCACGCCCCAGAAGACGTGCCGCTGACTACCATCTTTGGCGTGATCCTGCTGTTCGCACCAGCGATCAACAGCTGGTACTTGCTGTGGCTTCTGCCCTTTGCCGTATGCCGAGGGCAGATCTGGCCGTTCGCGGCGACTATCGCCTTGCCATTTTCCTATTTGACCGGACTGACTCTGAACGATCCCGGGCTGGAAATGTTCGAAGTCCATCCGCTGGCCCGGCTCATCGAGATCTCGATCCTTGTGGCTGCGCTAGTAGCCGATGGATTGCGAATGCGTGCCCGCCGCGCCAGCACGCCGGTCGTGCCATTCACCCCGGTCGCCGATGCTCGCATTGCGGCCATCATCCCGGCGTTGAACGAAGAAGCGGCGGTCGGCGGGGTCGTGAGTACCGTGCGAACCACACTTGGCCCGTGTCTGTCACAGATCATCGTGGTCGACAACGGCAGCACCGACCAAACCGCGCAAATTGCCGAGGCGGCGGGTGCCACTGTTGTTCGAGAACCGCAGCGAGGCTACGGCGCTGCCTGTCTTGCGGCTTTGGCGATCGTGGAGCGCAATGCAGATATTGTGCTGTTCGTCGACAGTGATGGGTCCGACGTCGTTCCAGACGCTCTCAGGATTATCGAACCGATTATAGCCGGGCATGCCGATCTGGTCATCGGATCACGCGTGGCGGGCGTGATCGAGCAAGGGGCGATGACCGCGCCGCAACGCTTCGGTAACTGGCTTGCGCCGCTGCTTGTTCGGCTGATCTGGGGTGTGCGCTACACGGATCTTGGACCTTTCCGCGCGATCCGCCGCGACGCTCTCGAACAGCTCGCCATGCAGGACCGTGACTTCGGGTGGACCATCGAGATGCAGGTGCGCGCCGCCAAGCATGGCCTCCGGATCATCGAGGTGCCGACCGGCTATCGCCGCCGCATCGGGGTGTCCAAAATCTCGGGGACGGTGCGAGGCGTGATCTTGGCGGGGACAAAGATCCTTTTTGTGATCGGGCGCGAAGCCTTCGGCGATTTTGGCGTGAGCCACGTGTCCCAAGCGCAAGGACCGGGTCGCAGGCAGCATGCGTCTGTGCGCGGCAAGCAAGCTGGCAATCTCGTGGCGACGCTGGCAGAGCGGGCCGCGAATGATTGATCCGCGCCTTGTTCTGTTTGCCAGATTTCCGGCCGCGGGTGCCTGCAAGACCCGGCTTATCCCCGCCTTGGGGGCGAATGGAGCTGCGGCCTTGCATCGGCGGCTGACCGAACGCACCATCGAAGTATTGGGCACCGGCGAACGGACCGTCACGGTCGCCTTTACAGGGGCTGGGAAAGGCGAATTCTCCGCGTGGCTTGGGCCAAAGGTGCACCTGGCCGAGCAGGCACAGGGGGGGCTCTCGGCGCGGCTAATGGCCTGCCTTGAGCCGGCTCCGGTAATCTTCTTTGGTGCCGACACCCCGGATCTGTTGCCGCGACATGTCGACGCGGCCATCTTGGCGTTACATAGCCACGAGGTTGTTATCGGCCCGGCCGAAGATGGCGGGTATTACCTGATCGGAATGCGCATGGCCTTGCCCGAGCTGTTGATCGACATGCCGTGGAGCACCGAGCAGGTGCTGCCCGAGACGCTCGCTAGGCTCACTCGCCTGGGGATCGTACCGTCCCTGCTCGAGACGCTCGCCGACTGCGACCGGCCGGAGGACCTCGCCCGGTGGCCCGATCTGGTGTCGTCATGCGCGTCACCATCCTGATCGCCACCTTCAACGAGGAGCAGGCGCTGCCCGCCACGCTGGCCTCTCTGCGCACCATGGACCCGCCGCCTGACGAGGTGCTGTTGGTCGACGGGGGCAGCACCGACGCCACGCTTGCGATCGCCTGGGAGGCCCGGATTGTGACTGTCTGCGCCCCGAGAAAAGGCCGGGGCGCGCAGATCAACCATGGCGTCAACAGCGCCAGCGGCGAGGTGATCTGCGTGCTTCATGCCGATTCGCAGCTGCCGGCCGATGCCGTCGCGGTGATCCGCGCAACCATGTCCGATTCCCGTATCGCGCTCGCCAGCTTCATGCCGCGGATCGCCGGTCCAGGCGGCACGCGCTGGGGATCGAGCTTCCACAACTGGATCAAGACCTGGTATGCGCCGCTGCTCACCCGCCCGCACCTGTTCGTGCGCGGGGTGCGACTGCTGTTCGGCGACCATGCCATGTTTTTCCGGCGCGCGCAGTTCCTCGAAGTGGGCGGCTGCGACGAGCGGGTGGTGGTGATGGAGGAGGCCGACCTGTGCATCAAGCTCGCCCGCTTTGGACGGACGAGGATGGTGCACCGTTGGGTCTGGACTTCGGATCGCCGGATCGTCGCCTGGGGTCGGTGGCGGGCGAACTGGATCTATTTCAAGGTTGGCATGATGTGGGCGCTGGGCGCACGCGAGCGGCTGGCCGATCACTACCCCGATATCCGCTAGTAGCAATGCCCGATGAGCTTGACTTATCGGGCATTGGTTAAGCCCGTACGGCGCTTGAGCAATTCCAGCGCGTGATGCGTCAGCATCTTAGCGCGCTGGTATAAGCGCCTTGCTAGGCACTAAACACCTTGCCGCTGCGGTCTGATAAATCCTGCATCAATACAATATGTGATCTGGCGCAGCAGGGCGGCATCGTTTACCTCCGGTGCTTCCATTCCAGTGAGTTCAGCTAGCGTTGTGGTGGCAAAGTCGGGGTTCCGCTGGAAATAGCCCCAGTAAGGCCGTGACAGTTGTTCGGCGATCGACCATCGAGTGTGTGAAAAGAACCCGGGATCGACAACGCGCGGCGTGTGGAGTCCCGGCACTGTGCCGATCAGGTGAAGAAAACGGACCGCCGGAATTGCTTCTCGTGCAGCAAGATGCACGATCCTGCCATCGCTGCGCGGCTGATTGAGGAGCGCGGCGATGGCAGCGACGACATGGTCGATCGGCACGAAATTCAACGTGGCGGACGGCAGGGCCGGGACTGCGGCAACCTTGCCTTCGGCCATGAATTTGAATGCCCTGTAGATCGTATCAAAGCTGCGAATTCGGCCCGTTTCTGATTCACCTATTATGATGGACGGGCGCGCGATCACTGCGTCTGGGCGCAGTTCTTTGACCGCACATTCAGCGATGGCTTTGCTTTGCTCATAGCGGTTGCCGAAGGGACCCGCAGGGTCACAGGGTTCTTCAAGAACAGGACCGCCAGCCAAACCACAAACATAGGCCGTGCTGACATGGACGTGACGCGCTGCCGGACATAGCAGTGCCGCATTGCGCGCGCCTTCGATGTTGACCGCTTCAAGGTCTACCTGCGCTGCCTCAAAACGGACCAGCGCCGCACAATGCACAACGGCACTGATGTGCCGATGGAGCCACTGAATTGTGGCAGCGTCGAGGCCAAGGCCGGGCTGTGTGACATCGCCGCGCAAAACCACCGCCCCTGAGGGTGCAACAGGCAAAGCGTCGCAAATTGCGGCGAGCTGGGCACCAGAATTGTCGCAGACCATGTTGTTCCGATGCACGATGGCGACGACGCTGAGGCCTTTAGCCAAAAGTGCTGCTGTCAGAGCTCCGCCCAAAAGGCCTGCTGCGCCGGTGATCAAAATGGCCATGCGTCAAATTGGCTCGCTCAATCGTGCAAGCCAGCCGATCGAAATTGGCCTGCCGTGCTTGCTTCATGCTCCTAATTAGCGACCGGAGTGCGGTTCGTTACACGGAATTGGCATAGTGGCGATGTTTACCGGCGGTGAGCTTGTAACCCTTTGACGGGCAGGCGCGAAAGTTGGGCACGTCCTTACCCGATCCTTGGAGACGCCCGGTAACAAACAGACTATCAATCCTGCTCTTGTGCTCCACTTGGCTGAGCGCACCGGCTGTTGCTCATGCAGCTCAGGAAGATGAACCCGCACCTGTTGCGAGCGATATTATTGTCACCGCGCAAAAGCGCAGCGAGGCAATCACTGACGTCCCCTTGTCGCTCGACGTGCTCCGTGATGCGCGGCTCGACAATGCCCGTGCCGGAGCGCAGGATTTGCTGTTCCTCGCCGCCCGTAGCCCGAGCCTCTACGCCGAAGCCTCCTCGGGGCGGATCTTTCCGCGATTCTATATTCGCGGGCTTGGCAATACCGACTTCGATCTCAACGCCAATGGCCCGGTATCGGTTGTGCTCGACGAAATACCGCTGGAGAACGCGATCCTGCGCGGCTTTCCGCTGTTCGATATCGAACGGGTCGAGGTGCTGCGCGGACCGCAAGGCACGCTGTTCGGGCGCAACACGCCAGCAGGCGTGGTCAAGCTGGAGACGGTCAAAGCCGATA
>JACESM010000097.1 GCA_013911835.1 Porphyrobacter sp.
CGTCCGATCCGCCCGCTCTTCCCCGAAGGTTTCTACAACGAGATCAACGTGATCGCGCAGGTCCTGTCGTTCGACGGCGAGACCGAGGCCGATATCGTCGCGATGATCGCGGCCTCGGCTGCGCTCACCATCTCGGGCGTGCCCTTTATGGGCCCGATCGGCGCCGCGCGCGTCGGCTTCGTCGAGGGCGAATATGTCCTCAACCCGAAGCAGGACAAGGCGCTTGCCGAAGGCCGCCTCGACCTCGTGGTCGCCGCGACTCAGAACGCGGTGATGATGGTCGAATCCGAAGCCAAGGAACTGACCGAGGACGAAATGCTCGGCGCCGTCATGTTCGCGCATGACGAGATCCGCAAGGTCATCGGCGCGATCGTCGAGCTGGCCGAGCAGGCCGCGAAGGATCCGTGGGACATCGATCTCAGCGACAATACCGCCGACATGAAGGCCAAGCTCAAGGATCTGATCGGCGGCGACATCGCGGCGGCCTACAAGGTCACCGACAAGTCGGCGCGTTCGAACCTGCTGAACGAAGCCCGGGCCAAGGCCAAGGCTGCGTTCGCCGACGAAGGCGGCCAGACCCAGATGGTCGCTGGCAAGCTGATGAAGAAGCTCGAAGCCGAAATCGTGCGCGGGGCGATCCTCAAGGATGGTCAGCGCATCGATGGCCGCAAGCTGGACCAAGTGCGCCCGATCGAAGCCATCGTCGGCTTCCTGCCGCGCACCCACGGCTCGTCGCTGTTCACCCGCGGCGAGACGCAGGCGATCTGCACCACCACGCTCGGCACCAAGGATTCCGAGCAGATGATCGATGGGCTCGAAGGCCTGAGCTATTCCAGCTTCATGCTGCACTACAACTTCCCGCCCTATTCGGTCGGTGAAGTGGGCCGCTTCGGCGCGCCGGGTCGCCGCGAAGTCGGTCACGGCAAGCTCGCCTGGCGCGCGCTCAATCCCGTGCTGCCGTCGAAGGAAGACTTCCCCTACACCATCCGCGTGTTGTCTGACATCACCGAGTCGAACGGCTCGTCTTCGATGGCCACGGTCTGCGGCGGCTGCCTTAGCATGATGGACGCGGGCGTGCCGGTGAAGGCGCCCGTCAGCGGCATCGCGATGGGCCTGATCCTCGAAGGTGACGAATTCGCCGTCCTGTCGGACATCCTCGGCGATGAAGACCACCTCGGCGACATGGACTTCAAGGTTGCCGGGACCGAAAACGGCATCACCACGATGCAGATGGACATCAAGGTTGCCGGCATCACGCAGGAAATCATGGCCAAGGCGCTGGAGCAGGCCAAGGCCGGCCGTCAGCACATCCTCGGCGAAATGGCCAAGGCCCTGACCGGTGCCCGCACCGAAGTCAGCAAGCACGCGCCGCGCATCGAGACGATCCAGATCGACAAGTCGAAGATCCGTGACGTCATCGGCACCGGCGGCAAGGTGATCCGCGAGATCGTCGCCGAAACCGGCGCCAAGGTCGACATTGACGATGAAGGCGTGATCAAGATCTCGTCCTCGAACCTCGACGAGATCGAAGCGGCGAAGAAGTGGATCCTCGGCATCGTCGAGGAAGCCGAAGTCGGCAAGATCTACAACGGCAAGGTCGTCAACATCGTCGATTTCGGTGCTTTCGTGAACTTCATGGGCGGCAAGGACGGTCTCGTCCACGTCTCGGAAATGCGCAACGAGCGGGTCGAGAAGCCCACCGATGTCGTCTCCGAAGGCATGGAAGTGAAGGTCAAGGTGCTCGAGATCGACCAGCGCGGCAAGGTCCGCCTGTCGATGCGCGTCGTCGACCAGGAAACCGGCGAAGAGCTGGAGGACACCCGACCGCCCCGCGAAGCGCGCGAACCGCGCGGTGATCGCGGCGACCGTGGTGACCGCGGCGATCGTCGCGGGCCTCGCGGCGGCGGCGGCGACCGTGGTGGTCGCGGTGGTGATCGCGGCGGCCGCAGCGGCGACCGCGGCGGCGACCGTGGCCCGCGTGACAGCGGTCCGGCCGGTCTGCCCGACTTCCTGAAGGACTGACGGACGGCTTTTAGCCAAAAAAAGCCCGCCGGGAGCGATCCCGGCGGGCTTTTCGTTGAGGCATCAATGGGTAAGGGCGTCAGGGAGTCAGTCGAGTCGGGTTGGCGAGTTGCTGGTAGCTGCGGATGATCATGTTGACCGGATAGCCGCGCTCTTCCGAGCCGTCACTGGCGAGGGCATTTTCCGCGCCGAGAGCGGCCTTGATCTGGCGCCCGATCGTGCGGTTGATATCGGCCTTGCGGGGATTGCCGGACGCAAAGGCATCGTCATTGATATAGGCAGCGTAGGCTTTCATCCAGTCGGGGTCGCGCATACAGGCCTCAAAGGTCTTGAGCGTGATATCACCGGTGAAGGGTGCGGCGCGAACTTCATCCCACATGTGTGCAATCGCCTTCTCGGTGAGTTCGCGCTTCATCTTACGGTCTTGCATGATGTCTGGGGGCAGAAGGGCCTGCTGCTCCAGCCAGTCGGTCACGATCTCGGCGGCCAGTGCACCGGGGGAAAGCCCGGCCTCGTCGGCGGCACCGGACAGGCTGGCAGCAACGGCTTCGGGCAGGGAGAAAGAAATGGTACGGGTCGAACGCATATCGGGGTTACCTCATTATGTCACTCATGTAGATATAACAATGTGGGCGCTGATTTCAAGGAATGTTTATGCTCCAGCGTGAACTGATCGACACGACGCAGATCGAGGACGGCGTCACCCTCGAACTCTATACCCATGCAGGCCACTTCATGATCGTGATGGGCCGCAACGAGCTGATGAGCACGCGGATGCGCTTTTCGGAGGAGCAGCTGGCCGACCTCACCTTGGGTCGGCTGGGCAAGGACAATGCCCGCATCCTGATCGGCGGCTATGGCATGGGCTTCACCTACCGTGCGGCCGCGGCAAAGCTCGGTGCCAATGCGCAGATCGTGGTTGCCGAGATTTCCGAGGCGATCATCGACTGGGCCAAGGGGCCGATGGCGGCGCTGACGGGCGAGGGCCTCGCCGACCCGCGGCTCGACCTGAAAATCTGCGATGTCGCCGCCCTGATCGATGACGCGAACGACGGCACTTGCGCCAAGTTCGATGCGATCCTGCTCGATGTCGACAACGGCCCCGACGGGATCGTGCGCGATGCCAACAACCGCATCTATTCGCGCACCGGTCTGGCCAAGGCGCGCGATGCCGTGAAGCCCGGCGGCATTCTGGCGGTATGGTCAGCCGGGCCCGATCCGGCGTTCCGCAAGCGGCTGTATGATACGGGGCTCCAGGTGACCGAATGGAACGTGCGCTCACGCCCGAACAACAAGGGCGCGCATCACATCATCTGGTTTGCCCAGAAGGCCTGAGTTCCCGCTGCGATAGCGGCGGGCGGATCGGGCTGACGCGCCCTATCGCACCCGCGGTCCGCCAAAGGGCAGCGGCGGGGGCGGACGGCGCACGCCGCGCGGCAGCTGCGCCTGATAGGCGCGGCCGCAATGCTCGACACAATAGGGGAAGCCGGGGTTCACAGCCACGCCGCAGAAGTGGAAATCGGGCTCGCCCGGGTGGCCCATCGGCCAGCGGCACACCTTGTCCGACAGATCGAGCAGGGTGGTCTTGCCGGCAATCTCGGCGCTCGGCTTGGCGGGCACCAGACGGCGCGGCGGGGCGGGCGGGATCGGGGCCTGCTGGTCGCCCGGGCCCTGCCGCAGGAAGCCACCGGGGCCGACCGAGACGATCTTGGGGAGGTTCTCGGGCGGCGGGGCGGGCGCAGCAGCGCCGTCGGCTGCGGCAGGCTCGGCGCGCGGTGCGGGCGCGGGGCTGCGCGGAGCGGGGCGCTCGGAGGCCTCCACGGGCGCACGCTCGGCCGGTTCGGCGGGCGCGCGGGGTGCGGCGGCTGGTGCGGGCGCAGCCGGCTTCTTGGCAGCAGGGGCTGCCGCAGCAGGCTTCTTCTTCTCGTTCGCCTTGACCGGCGAGGGGCGCGCCTTGAGACCGAGGCGATGCGCCTTGCCGATCACCGCGTTGCGGCTGACCCCGCCCAGTTCGGTGGCGATCTCGCTGGCAGTCGCGCCGCCTTCCCACATCTTCCTGAGCGTTGCGATGCGCTCGTCAGTCCAGCTCATAGTCTTCTACCTGTTCCTGTGTCCGGCGCGGGGCGTCGGGTGCTTGTCAGCGGCGAGGGCGCAGCCTAGGCAAAGTGCCCATGGCTGACAACGCAACTGCAAACCCCTCCGGCAATGCCGCTCCCGTGACGGATGTGACGGCGGATGACAAGACCGGCGGGAGCTTCCGGTTCACCCCGCGCGGTGTGCCCGTGATCACGGGCGTCAATCGCGTGGGGCTCTCGGCGCTCTATATGAAGGAGGTGCGCCGGTTTCTCAAGGTGCAGACGCAAACGATCTGGGCTCCGGCCTTCACCACGCTGCTGTTTCTGGTGATTTTCACGGTCGCGCTGGGGCGGGAGGGCCGCGCGGTGCTGGGCGTGCCCTTTGCCACCTTCGTCGCGCCGGGCCTGATCGTGATGGCGATGATGCAGAACGCCTTCGCCAATTCCTCCTTCTCGCTGTTAGGGGGCAAGATGCAGGGGACGATCATCGACTATCTGATGCCGCCGCTGTCCTCGGGCGAGCTGATGGCGGCGATCCTGGGCGCGGCGCTCACCCGCGCGGTGGCGGTGGGCTGCGCGGTCGGGCTGGCGATGGCGCTGTGGCCGGGTGTCTCGCTCGCCATGGCGCATCCCTGGGCTGTCGTTTGGTTCGGCCTGATGGGCGCGGGGCTGCTCGCGCTCATCGGCCTAGCGACCTCGATCTGGGCCGAGAAGTTCGACCACACTGCCGCGATCTCGAACTTCATCATCGCGCCTGCCTCGCTCTTGTCGGGCACCTTCTACACGATCGAGAACCTCAACGGGGTGTTCCAGACGGTGAGCCGGCTGAACCCGTTCTTCTACGTGATCTCGGGCTTCCGTTATGGCTTCCTGGGCGCAAGCGACATCGGCGACGCTGCGCATGTCGCGGCGGCGGGCGCGGGGTTGCTGGTGCTCAACGCGGTGCTGGCAGCGGGCGTCTATGCGCTGCTGCGCAGCGGCTGGAAGCTCAAGAGCTGAGGGCGGCGGCAGAACCGGCGGAGCGCGCCCGCGCTTCGATCGCCGCGACTGCGGCGGCGGCGGCGCTGATGCCTGCCACCGGGCCGAGCTCGAAGCTCTCGGTCTGCTTGTCCCCGTCGCTGTCGCGCCCGATCCGCACCGCAAGGCTGAGCGTGCCCGAGCCGTCGGGCGCCTCGCGCCGCTCGGCAAGGCCGATGCGGTCGGCGGGCACGGTCTTGACCACCAGGTCGCGGCCGAGCGCGAGCCTGAGCACGCGGGTCTCGGTGACCACATACAGCACGCGCCCCTTCTCCCAGAGCGGCACAAAGGGGCGCGCGAGCATCCAGCAGCCGACGGCGATGAAGGGCACGCCGAACAGCGGGAAGGCGATGCCGACAAGGCCGATCTCCGAGGCCCCGACCGCGCCAGAGGCGAGCACCGTCCACATCAGCGCGAACGCTGTCCACGGCACCGCGAAGACATAGATCAGAAAATGCCTCGGATCGATTCGCGCCAGCTGCCAGCCGTGCCACACCGCGCTCTCGCCCGGGCCGAGCTCCCGCTCGAGCGCCAGCCGTAGCCGTGCCATCGCCGTGTTGTCGGGTGGTAGTTGATCGACCATGCCCTGCCTTCTAGCAGGGCAAGGTTGTCAATGTGTGAGCGAGGCTCTCATCCGGTAGCGGCCGTCCTTGAAGCGGTCGAACAGCTGGCGCACCGTCGGGTGATCGACCGGGCCGCCTTGCGGGTCGGCGACGAGGTTGCCCTGGCTCACATAGGCGACGTAGGAGGAATCCTCGTTCTCGGCGAGCAGGTGGTAGAAGGGCTGGTCGCGCCGTGGGCGGATGTCCTCGGGGATCGACTGGTACCACTCTTCCGAGTTGGCGAAGACCGGATCGATATCGAAGACGACGCCGCGGAAGGCGAACAGGCGGTGGCGGACCACATCGCCGATCCCGAAGCGGGCGCGGGTCTGGCGCGGCGCGATGATCGTGCGTCCGGCCTGGCTCGAAAAGAACTCAGCACGTTCCATGCGCCGCAATATGGACCTTCGCGCGGGCAAAACAAGCGCACTTGGCCGGTCCGTCCTAGATATGCCCGCAATTTGTGCCCCCGCCCCTCTTGGCAAGGGCGAATCCTTGGGCTAACGGGCGCGGCTCTGACGCCCGCCGCCTCTCGACCAGACGGCCCTGATACGCGCGCCAGACCTCGCGGAGAGGTGGCAGAGTGGTCGAATGCGCCGCACTCGAAATGCGGTTTACCGGCAACGGTAACGTGGGTTCGAATCCCACCCTCTCCGCCAGTCACCCTTCCGCAACCGTCCAAAAAACCGCTGTTTTCCTTGATTTCTAGCCATTTCGTGCTAGAGATCGTTCTGCATTTGTTTCGATATTTCCGCATGCGTCCGCAACGATTGGGGGCATTTCTGGGGGCATCGAAACGCAGTTTTGGGGGCACAGATGCTCAGCGAAATGGCAGTCCGGCAAGCGAAGGCGAAGGACAAGGATTACAAGCTCTCCGACTCTGAAGGGCTCTATCTGTTCGTGGCCAAATCTGGCCGTCGAAGCTGGCGTCTAAAGTACCGCTTTGCGGGGAAGGAGCGACGGCTGATCCTGGGTGCCTATCCCGAGTTGTCGCTGAAGGAAGCGCGTGAGAGGAAGTGTGATGCTCGTAAGCTGCTTGCTGAAGGCAGGGACCCCGGTCTCGAAGCCAAGAAGGCAGCCATTGCGCGTGCCATGTCAGCCTCGAATACCTTTGAGGTTGTGGCGCGCAACTGGTTTGTACTCCAAGAAGATCGATGGACGCCTGTCCACGCAAGGGACGTAATCTCGAGCTTGGAAAAAGAGGTGTTTCCATGGATCGGCTCCTTGCCGATCGCCGAGCTTGATGAACCGATCGTGCTTTCAGTGCTCAGGAAGATTGAAAAGCGAGGGGCCATCGAGACGGCTCATCGCGTACGCCAACGCATGTCAGCCGTTTTCGTGCAGGCGATTGCCGAAGGGCTTGCGGCGAGGGATCCGGCTGCTGTGGTGGGCAAAGCCCTCAAGCCAGTACCACGCGGACGCAAGCGGCCTGCAATTGTGAGCATCGAAGCGCTTCACGACATGATCCGCAAAACGGAAGCGGAACTGGCCTCGCCGCTCACTAAGCTCGCATCGCGTTTCGCTGCACTGACAGCTCAGAGGCTTGGGGCCATCAGATGCATGGCATGGGGCGAGTTCGAGAACATCGACTGGGATGGAGATGGTCTATGCCCCGAGGCTCTTTGGCGAGTTCCGGCGCGTCACATGAAGCTGGCAAATGACTTGAAGCAGGACGAGAAGTTCGATCACCTGGTGCCACTGGCGCCTGAGACCGTTGCTGTCTTGCGGACGGCTAAGCAGCTCACCGGGCGGGGACCCATTGTATTCCCGAGCAACCGGAGCGCCCGAGTTCCGATGAGCGAAAATACGCTGAGCTACTTCTACAACCGCTGCGGATATCAGGGCAGGCATGTGCCGCATGGCTGGCGGGCATCATTCTCGACCATCATGAATGAGTGGGCCGAGAGGAATGGGACGGCGAGCGACAGGCTGGTCATAGATCTGATGCTTGCCCACATTCCAGAGGGGGTGTCGGGCTCTGAAGGTGCCTACAATCGAGCTGCATTCCTTGAGCGTCGCCGCGAAATCGCCGAGATGTGGGCGAAGATACTGTTCGAAGGCTTTCCAGAGCCGTCGAAGCTATTGGGGCTTCCAGCTCGCTAGGCGCACCCGATCCAGTCGGCCTTGATACGATCTGCCGCCGTAGAAATGCCGTCGACGATGACGTTTTTGCCAACGAGGGTCTGGTCGACATCCAGCGCGTCGACGATCCAGGTCTGCGCATCACAAGTCGTGAGAAGGAGGCTTCGCGCTCCCTTCGTCAGTCGACCTGATATGCGTTTCCGCTGTGTGCTCACCGTAAATCGTCCCTCTGTCAAAGCTTCCAACGCCGAAGCACGTTGCGCACGTAGGCCGGCGTTTCGCCGTTCCGCGGTATGCCGCCAGCCTTGCTAACGGCTCCGGGCCCGGCGTTGTAGGCTGCCAAGGCGAGGTGCACCACTCCGAAACGATCAAGCATCTGCCGAAGATATCGGGCGGCACCGTCGATATTTGCAACAGGATCGAAGCGATTGGCCACGCCGAGCTCCCTGGCCGTGCCCGGCATCAATTGCCCGAGGCCCGCTGCTCCGGCGCGGCTGACAGCCAACGGATTGTATCTGGACTCTGTCCAGACTAGCGCGTCGAGCAAGCCTGGGGGCAGGGCGTACTTTGCCTCCGCAACATAGACGTGAGGCAAAAAGCTTGCTCTCCTAAAGCTCGATGTGCTCGTTCCGGCGGCATGCTGATAGCGGAGCGAAAGGTCGTCGCGCGGCGCAGCGCCAATATCGAAATTGGCGGGCGTAGCCTCATCATGAGTGCGCCATAGTCCATGCTCGACCAGCTGGAATCCGTTGGAAGCCTCCGCGATGCGCACGCCGCTGATGGAATGTCCGGATCCTACCTGATCAGATGATCGCTCTTCTTCTTGCGCGCTGACCGGGAAGCCGAGCGCAGTCGTGATGCAGGCGCTGGCGAAAAACAGGATTTTTGGGGTCATTGCTCGATCCTCGATGGCCGACTCATATGAGAACATATATAGAACATAGCGCGGAGGGAAATCTGTTGGCGCGCATGCAGAGCGGAGTCTGCGCGGGAGGGGCACATCAAACGGAGTGGGTCGATGCCCCAACAAACGAATGCTCATCACCTTGATCGTCGCGCTCGCACGATTGTCGAAAGCCTGGGCGGAACATGGCATCAGAACAAGGGAATGTGCTGCTGCCCAGCGCATGACGACCGAACTCCCTCGCTGAGCGTGACACTGGGTCGCAAAGCGATCCTGTTCCATTGCTTTGCGGGATGCTCGAATGACGAGGTGATTGCCGCACTCGACCGCCAGGGTGTTCGCAGCCGTGACCTGTTCGATGGCTCTGGTGCCGTGGCCGCTGATCGATTGGAAAAAAGGGCCTTTAATTCCAACGCGCGGCGTTTGTGGCGCTCGGCGACGGCGATCTCCGACAGCCCTGCCGAAGGATACCTCGCGCAGCGCGGGATCCTGCGTGCCTCCGATCAGCTCCGTTATTTCGGGCGCACGCCGCTTGGGCCGCGTGGAGCGGTCCAATTCCTCCCTGCAATGTTGGCGGCAGTCACAACTGACATCGGCATAATCGCGGTGCACAGGACGTTTCTCGATACTGCAAGCGCCAAGTTGGCAGGTTTCGAGCGTCCCAAGCGTGCACTGGGAAGCCTCGACTGTGGTGCTGTCAGACTTGCCCCGCCAGCAGCGGGCCGGTTGGGCCTTGCCGAAGGTATCGAAAGCGCCCTGTCAGCCAAGCAACTGTTCGGCATCCCTTGCTGGGCAACGCTTGGAAACGAACGCTTCGGATTAGTGTCAGTCCCAGAGAGTGTGCGCGAACTTCACCTGTTCATCGACAATGATGCAGGAGGCGAGCTCGCAGATCAGCGCGCGCGAAAAGCATATTCTGCGCCTGGCCGTGTGATCCAGACGCGAGCGCCAGCGTCCACCGGTTTCGACTGGAACGATGAACTCAAGGCGAGGCTCGCTCGGGAAACCTGATCAGCGAGCCAGAGGGGAGG
>JACESM010000098.1 GCA_013911835.1 Porphyrobacter sp.
AGTCCGCCTCGAGGAAGACGGGCGAACCGTCGGGGGCGTCATTGAAGCGGCGATAGGTCACCCGCTCGCGCTCGGAGGTGCCGGCGAGCAGTCGCTCCATCGCCTCCATCGCGCGGGGTTGCGCCTCGGGATGGAGCCGGGCCGAGGCATGGCGGCCGAGGAAGGTCGCGGGCGGCACCCCCATCACCTCGGCCGCCGAGGGCGAGGCATAGGTGCACATGCCCGCCAGATCGAAACGCAGGATCGCATCGGAGATATTGTCGGCGAGCAGATCGGTCTCGCGCTTGCCGGCTTCGAGCTGCGCCATCATCCGGTCGCGCCCGGCGAGGATCGCGGCGACCGGCAGCCCGGTCAGGAAGTTCGCCGCGACGAAGACTTGCAGCAGGTGCAGCTCGGCCATCGCGCCGCCCGCCAACGCGATCGGCCCCTGTCCGAGGAAGGTCATAACCCCCGCCACCCCCGCCACGCCCGCAACATTAAGCGCGCTGCCGAGGCTGCCGAGCCGGAAGGCGTGGAGCAGGGTGATCGGCTGGATCAGGAACATCAGCGGATAATGCGTCTGGTTGAACACCAGAAAGGCGCTCACCATCCCGCCCAGCAGCAGGGCTGCACTTTCGGCCCGGCCGGCGGGTGCCGGAGCGAGCCGGCCCGCGATCCGGTCGACCAGCAGCAGCACCGCGGGCACGATCAGCAGCATCGCCATGCTGTCGGTCAGGAACCACGCGAGCGCCCCGGCGCGCCAGCTGTCCCAGTCACCGCCAAGCACCGGCATGACAAGGATCGCCGAGACCAGCGGGCCGACCAGCCCGCCGCCCCACACGAAGCGCGCCAGATCGCCGAGCCGGGTCATGTCCGGCTCGGCCCGCCCGGCAACGCGGGTGAGTGCGAGGACGGCGATGATCTCTGCGATGTTGGCGATCGAGAAGACCAGCGCGACCGTGTCGGGCAGTTGCACCACGGCGTTGGCGGCGAGGCTGGCGGCGAAGCAGGCGGCCAGCAGCGGCAGCTCGCAGCTGAGCCGCGCGCGCAGCAGCAAGGCGACGACGCAGGCATTGGGCAGCCAGATCGGGCTGACGGTCTCGCCCGCGTGGGCCAGCGCGAGGCTGAGGCAGGCGATCACGAGATAGCCCACTCCGCCAATCAGCGCGGCGGCGAGGCTGCGGCGGTCGAGCGGGCCGGTGGCGATCCCGGCAAGCGACAGCTGGTGGTGCAACCTCTCCATCCAAGCGCCTGCCCCCGCGCGGGTCGCGCGCTGCACCGGTGCTCCTGCCGCCGCCGTCGCCGCAGCCGATCCGGGAGCGGCGCTGCCCCGATATGCGGATCGCGCGTCCGGAGACGCGCGCGGGGCATCGCCCGCCCAACCGCCGCCAGCGGGCGCGGGCGCAGGACCCCCGTCCTGCGGGACGCGGTCGTCATCGGCATCCGGCGGATCGCTGCCGCGGTGCCGCTCGTGATCCAGTCCGCGCTCGATCGTGTGCGCTCCATCGCCAAATGCTGCGCGACTGTTATAAGCCTCCGGCAAGGCTTGCGGGGACAATCGCATCCGAAACGGATCAACAGGGGCAGGGTGAGGCCGGGCGGCATGACAAGCGAGGAATCTTTCAGCGCGCAGAGGCGGCGGCTCAGCTGGCCGGTGGTGGCAGGGCTGGTGGTGCTGCACATCGCCGCGCTCTACGGTCTCGCGCGCGCCTTGGCGCCCGACATGACGGCCTCGGTCGAGCGGCAGGTGGTCGCGGCCTTCGATATCACCGCGCCCGAGCCCGCCCCGCCGCCGCCAGAAAACCGCTCCGAACCGGACGAAGGGGCTCAAGGCTCGCCCGCCCGCGAGGCGGTGGCCAAGCCCGTCGCGGCGGAGGTTCCACAGCGGCGGCTGAAGGAAGATGTTGCCCTGCCGCGCGCCTCCTCGACCGGCACCGCGACCAAATCGGGCGGGGCGACAGCGGGCGATGGCACGGGCGCGGCGGGCACAGGTACCGGTACCGGCAGCGGCAATGGCGGGAGCGGGCGCGGCGGGGTGGCGGTCTCCAAGCCGGTCCACATCTCGGGCACAATCGACAATGCGCGCGACTATCCTGTGCCCCCGGGAGGGCGCGAAGCGCGCAAGGGCACACAGGTGATCGTGCGCGTCACCGTCACCCCCGAAGGCCGCGCGCGCGACTGCGCCATCGTCCGCCCGAGCCCCGATCCCGAAGCCGACCGCATCACCTGCCGTCTGGTCGAAAGCCGTCTCGGCTTCCGCCCGGCGATGGATGCGAACGGCAATCCGGTGGCGGCGCCGTTCTACTGGCGTCAGCGGTGGTTCTGATGCGATGGTGGGGGGAATAATGGCGAGTTCAGGCTCGTTTCCCGGAGACGACTTGCTATAGCCTGCACCAGACGAGGGGTGTTCCAGTGAGTGCGATCCATCCGGTAATTCTGTGCGGCGGCAGCGGGACGCGGCTGTGGCCGGTCAGCCGCAAGGCGGTGCCCAAGCCCTTCCTCCCGCTGGTGAGCGAGGAGACGCTGTTCGAGCAGGCGGTGCGCCGCGTCGCGGGTGACGCGCGCTTTGCCCCGCCGATGGTGGTGGCGGGCCCGGCCCATGCCGACCTGATCACCGCGCAGCTTGGCGATGCGCCGGGCGCGCGGCTGGTGATCGAGCCTGCCGCGAAGAACACCGCCCCCGCCATCGCGCTCGCCGCCGCGCTGCTGCCCGAAGACGCGGTGATGCTGGTCTGCCCGAGCGATCACCATATCGCCGACAGCGCCGCCTTCCGTGCCGCCGCGCTCGCCGCCGCAGCGCTGGCGCGCGAGGATTATCTTGTGAGCTTCGGCATCGCCGCCGACCGGCCCGAGACGGGCTATGGCTACCTTCGCCGGGGCGAGCCGCTCGCGGGCGGCTACGCGATCCGCCAGTTCGTCGAGAAGCCCGATCTGGTGCGGGCGCAGGAATACCTCGCCAGCGGCGAGTATAGCTGGAACGGCGGGATATTCGCCTTCCGCGCCGGGCACCTGCTCGCCGAACTCGCCGCGCATCGCCCCGCAATGGCGCGCCTCGTCGCCGAAGCGGTCGCGGGGGGCGTGGCCGAGGGCGCGCGGTTCCATCCGGCGGCTGAGCCCTTCGCCGCGATCGAGGGCGATTCGATCGACTACGCCGTCATGGAGAACACCGCCCGCGCGGCGATGGTGCCGGCCGACATGGGCTGGTCCGACATCGGCAACTGGGCCGCGCTTGCCGATGCGCTGGCGGGCGAGGCGGACGAGTGCGGCAATGTCGTGCGGGGGCCTGTCGATCTTGCGCAGTGCCGCAATGTCTTTGCCACCACCGATTCCCTACGCATCTCGGCCGTGGGGCTCGAAGGGGTGTGCATCATCGTTTCCGATGGCGAGGTGCTGGTCACCACGCGCGAGGGTGCGCAGGCCGTGGGCAAGCTGCCCGGGGCGGTGAACCAGTGACGGCACGCCAGCTTCCAACAAAGATGGTCGAGAAGGTGTGGGGCCGCGACACGCTGCCTGCGCCCTTTGTTGCGCCTGCGGGCACACGGATCGGCGAGATCTGGTTCGAGCCTCCGCCCGAAGTGCCGCAGGTTCTGGTCAAGTATCTGTTTACAAGCGAAAAATTGTCCGTGCAGGTGCATCCCTCCGACGCCACCGCGCTTGCAGGAGAGGCGGGCAAGGAGGAGTGCTGGCTGGTGCTCGATGCCGAGCCGGGCGCGACGCTTGCCATCGGCTTCGCGCGCGAGGTGACCTCTGCCGAGATCGAGGCGGCGGCAAAGGACGGCACCATCGAAGACCTGCTGACCTGGCACCCGGCGCGCGCGGGCGATCTGTTCTACCTGCCCGCAGGCACCGTCCACGCCATCGGGCCGGGGCTGGCGCTGGTCGAGGTGCAGCAGACCAGCGAGACCACCTTTCGCCTCTACGACTATGGCCGCCCGCGCGAATTGCATCTGGAGCGCGCCCTCGCCGTTGCTTGCGGAACGCCCTACGGGGCCGAGAACAAGCGCAGCATCGCGGACGGGCAGGTGCTGGTCGATGGCCCGCACTTCCGGTTCGACCGGGTGGAAGGCACCCCCGATGCGGCGACACTCGCCGCCTATCCGGGCGCGCTGCTGGTGCTGCCTCTGGAGGGCGAGGTGGCGGCGCGGGACGGCTCGGCGCAGGCGGGCGCGGGGGAGTGTCTGGTGGCAGACGGGCTCGCGAGCCTCGATTTCAGCGCGGCGAAGGTGACTTTGCTGACCCGCGCGGCCTGAAGTCCCCGCAATGTTTCACGTGAAACATTTGCAGAACATCGCTATTGCCCCCGCAATAGCTCACGCCCCCACCAGCAGCCGCTCGATCTCGGTCATGCCATAGGGCTTGCGCAGCACCGCCTCGGCACCCAGACGCTCGAACTGGCCTGCGCCTTCGGCATAGCCCGTCGCCAGCACGAAACGCACCCCGGCACTGCGCAGGGCATCGGCGATCGGTTCGGAGCTTTCGCCGCCCAGGTTGAAGTCGATGATCGCGAAGTCCGGCGGGTCGTCCGCAATTGCCGACAGCGCGCCGCCGACCGAGCTTTCGAGCCGCACTTCGGCCACGCCGAGGCGCTTCAAATTCTCCTCGGTATCGAGCGCGATGATGATCGAATCCTCGACCACCAGCACCCGCGCGGGCGCATCGGGCGGCAGGCGGTCGGCGCGCATCGGATCGGGCGGGGGCGTGGGCATCCGGCGCCGGCTCGCGTCGGGCGCGGCGAGATAGCGCGCCGGGACCAGGAAATCGGCCTCCACCCCGGCCAGCCTGTAGCGCACGTCAGCCTCGCCCTGCAGGTCATGCGGGATCGAGCGGGTGATGATGGTCGAGCCGAAGCCGTGGCGCGTCGGCGCGGTCACCGGCGGGCCGCCGCTCTCGCGCCAGCGCAGCGCAAGATCGCCGAAGGCGGTGCGCGCGAGGCTCACCTCGACCCGGCCAGCCCGCGCCGAAAGGCTGCCATACTTCGCCGAGTTGGTTGCCAGTTCGTGCACCACCAGTGCGAGGATCGTGTAAGCCTCGGGCGTGACCAGCACATCTTCGCCTGCAATGCGGAAGCGGGCGCGGTCCGACCCGCAATAGGGCGCAAGCTCGGCCTCGATCAGCTTCGCGAGGCTCGCCGGGCCCCAGTTCTTGGCGGTGATATTGTCATGCGCGGCGGCGAGCGCGGCGATCCGCCCGCCGATGATCGCGGCAAAACCGGGCACCGAAAGCGCCTCGGCCTGCGACTGCGAGACCAGCGCGCGGATCAGGCCGAGGATGTTGCGCACGCGGTGGTTGAGCTCGGCGATCAGCAGATCCTGCTGCTCGGCCGCGCGGGCGCGTTCGCGCGTGAGGTCCTCGCTCATGCGCAGGATCACCTCGATCAGCGTGCGGCGCAGGCGTGCGGCGACCTCGCATTCCTCCGGCGACCAGTCGGCCGAGTGGCCGCGTATCGTCTCCTGCCATGCCGCAAAGCTGGCGCGCGGCTGGAGCAGCTGGCCGGGCGCGGCGGCGGCCTTGGCCGGGTCGCCCGCCCAGGTCACGACGCGTGTCAGCGGGCGGCGCCACAGCACCAGCGAATCCCGCGTACCGCGCGACAGCGGCAGCACCAGCGCGCCCGCCGCCCGCCCGGCGAAAGCGGCGGCCTCGGCGATCTGGTCGGCGAGGCGGGTGGAGGCATGGGTCGCCCCGCCCAAGGTGCTTGCGAGCAGGGGCGCAATTGCGCGGAATTCCGCTTCCTCCGGGGCCTCGCCGCTCGCGCGGTATTCGCCATCGGCGAACAGCGAGATGCCATCATGCTGGATCGTGCCGCGCAGCAGCTCCTCGATCATCGGCAGGCTGTCGGCGAGGGTCACCCCGCCCGCCAGCCGCAGCAGCAGCCGGTCGTTGAGCTGCCGCGCACGCTCACGCAGCCCCTCGGCCTTGGCCACCAGAATGCGGTCGAGCATCAGCGAGAAGGTCTGGCTGAGCAATTCGGCCACGGTGCGCAGCGAATAGGGCGGCAGGCGCGCGCTCCGGTGGTGGCACGAGATCATGCCCCACAACTGGTCATGCCGCACGATGGCGATGGCGAGGCTCGCGCCCACGCCCATGTTGCGCATGTAGGCAAGGTGCATCCTGGAATGGGCGCGCAGCATCGACATCGACAGGTCGAGCGGCTGCTCCTCCTCGGCGCTCAGCGCCGGGATAATCGGCACCGCCTCTGCATCCATGTCGGCGATGATGCGGAAGCGGTTGCGGCGGAACAGCTCGCGCGCCTGCTGCGGGATGTCGGCGGCGGGGTAGCGCAAGCCCTTGAAGGGCTCGAGGCTCTCGTCCCTGTCCTCGGCGATCACCTCGCCGCTGTCGTCTGGGTAGAAACGGTAGACCATGACGCGGTCATAGCCGGTCATCTGCCGCACCAGCCGCGCGGCGGTATCGCACAGGTCGGTGAGGCTGGAGGCGTTCTCGAGCTTGGCGATCACGGGGACGATCATGCTGACATGGTCGGCGAAATCGTTGCGGGCATGGGGCTCGAACTCGATCACCGAGAGCCCGCAGGACCTGTGCACTGCGCAGTCGAACGGCTGGCCGGTGCCCGTCAGGTCGAGGCCGAAGCGGCGTTCGGGCGTGTCGATCCCGGCGAGGCTCGCGAGCGCATCGGTGATCGCCGCCAGCGCGGGGGCGGCGATGATCGCGGCGAGCGGCGTGCCGGACGGCGGCAGGGCGGGCAGCCCGAGCATCTCGGCGAGATTGGCCGAGACATGCACCGTCCGCCCCTCGGCGTCGGCAGCGATCAGCCCGCCGAAGCTCTGGATCGCGGCGATGTGGTGGATCGCTTCGCGGTCGCACGCGGTGAGCGTGTCGGGGCGCTGGTGGAGGTTCATGCGGGCACGCCTTCGGGGGCTGCAGCGGCCGCGAGGAAGTGAGCGAACACCGCCTCTGCCGCGCGGGTCGCGCCTTCGGCCTCGGCGGGGGCGGCGGGGCGCTCGATCCGGGCCCTGAGACCCTGCCAGAAGGCCATCGCGCCATCGTCGGCGAGGAAGGCGACCGGCCAGGCGCCGCCGCCGATGCGCGCGACCTGCTTGGCGATCGCTTTGTTGCCGAGCGCCGATCCGGCCATCACCCAGGCGATGCCGAGCGCCGATCCGGGGGCGGGTCGCCCGATCGTGAACAGCGGCGCGGGCGCTGGTGCGGGCAGGCCGAGCTGCGCCAGATCGCGCGCGATCAGTTCGGTCTGCGGCGGCGGGACGAGTCCTGCGGGGGCGTGAGCGGCAAGCCAGCCCTCCAGCGGCGCGCGGGCGGCGTGTTGCAGGCTGAGGAAGCGGGCATAATCCGCGCGGGTCTGCCAGCCGCTCGCCGCCTGCATCGCGTGATCGAGCAGGTCGTGCGCGGCCATGGTCGCGGCGCGCAGGTGGGTCCGCAGGCTCTGGCCCGGTCTGCAATCGTTGATGGCCGATGCCATACGCCCGTCCTTCCCGCCCGAATCGGCCCTGTGGCCAATTGCCGCATCATCAGGGATCCCGGCCCGAGTGTAAGGCAAAACAGGCTAATGCCTGTGTCCAATATTTATGACACGGATAGGCGCCGGTGGCAATCGCCAAGCCTACGCAGTTCAGCGCGGTTCAGGGGGCGAGCAGCCGCCCGCCTTCCTTCTTCACCGCCGCTTCGAGCGGGCCTCTCATCACCGCAAACAGCAGCGGCAGATCCATCTCGATCACCACGTCGTGCTCGCGCACCTCGACCCCGCCGGGGATTGTCTGGCCCATCACCACCGCGGTGATGCTCATGCGGTTCTCGCTCGGCCAATCGGTCGTGACCTTGGCGAGGCCGGGGGGGAAGAAGTCGCCGATCTCGCCCGCGTGCTTGTGCATGCGGGCGCGCACTTCCTCCTTGGTGAGGTCGTGGGGGAGGGTGACACGCACCGCCCTAGCGCTCCTGCTTCTGCGGAATGGCGGAGAAATCGGGAAGCGGCACGCCGGTGTCCGGCATCGCACCTTCCAGCGCCTCGGCCCCGCCATAGCGGTATTCGAGATAGCGGCTCTTGATCGCCAGATCATCGAGCGCGCCTTCGGCCAGCCGCCGCGTCACCCGGTCGACTTCGCCCGAAAGCTTGGAGAGGCTTTCGGTGAGGCGGTCATCGGCGGTCTTGCCGGCATATTCCTCGCCGCGCAGGTGCTGGGGAATCTTGCGGTAATTGTCGATCGTCTCGGGGATATATTCGCCGACCAGCTCGCGCACCTCGGCCATGGCGGGCTCGTTGTCGCCGAGGCCCTTGAGCTGCAGCCCGAGCGCATCGAGCTGCACCCCGAGCTGATCGACCAGCGCCTGCGCGGGCGGGGGGAGCGCGGGGCGCTGCGCCTCGAGCCAGATTTCCGTGCGGGCGACCATCTGCGCCGGATTGCCAAGCTTCAGTTCGGCGCGCTTGGGCACCTTGATCGTGGGGAAGCTGGAGAACACCGCGACCGCAACGCAGGTCGCCACGACCACTGCCATCAGCCCCCAGAAGCCGATGCCGCTGAACATCGCGCCCGCGATCCCCGCGCCCAGCCAGATCGCGAAGATCGCGAGCGCGACGTTGCGCACCTTGGTCAGCAGGCTCTTCATCTTGAGCTCTGCCGAGCCCTTGCCGATGCTGCTCCCCCGCGGCGCAGGGCGGTGGGTGCCGCCCTCACGCTGCACGGCGAGGCTGGTCTTGGCCTCGCGCAGGATGCGTTCGGAATCGCGGGTGGTGTCCGGCATCATTTATCCAGTGCCAGCAGCGAAGGCGTCTGCGAGGCGACCTTGGCCTGGGCCTGCGCCTGACCCTCGGCGCGGGCGATATAGCCCTTGGACTTCTCGACTTCGGAGGTCAGCACGGTCACCGTCTGCTTCATCGATTCGAGCGCGCGGACCTTGAAATTGTCGACCTCGTCCATCGTGTCGTAGATGTTCTGGAAGGCGCGCTGGAGGGTCTCGAGCGGGATGGTGCTCGACGCCGCCTGCTCGTGAATCTGCGCGGTCTGTTCGCGCAGCAGCGCGCTGGTCGAATCGATGATGTCGCTGGTGGTCTTGTTGAGCGCGGTGATCTGGCCGAGCACAAGGCGCTGGTTGGTCATCGCCTGAGCCACGGTCACGGCGGTGCGCAGCGCGCCCACCGTGGTCGTCGAAGCGCGGTCGACGCCCTTCACCAGCTCGACATTGTTCTTCTTGACCAGATCGAGCGCGAGGTAGCCCTGCACGCTCACCGCCATCTGGGTGAGCAAGTCCTGCGTGCGCTGGCGGACGTAGAACAGTGCGGATTCGCGCAGCGCCTTGGCCTTGGCCGGATCGGACGAATCCAGTTCCAGCGCCTTGGCCTCCAGCCGCGCATCGAGCGTCTTGGCGATGTGGATCATCTGCTCCAGCTCGCCCATCGCCGCCCACAGCTTCTGCCGCTCGGTATCGATTGCGGCATTATCGAGATGCAGCTCCTTCTTGCCGCTTTCGAGCCGCGTCAGGATCGACGAGATGTGCCCCTGCGCAGATGTGTAGCTATCGAAATAGTTCTTCAGCTTGTTGCCGAAAGGGATGATCCCGAGGATCTTGCGCGGCCCTGAAAGCTTGCCCTTGCGGCCGGGATCCAAGTCCTCGACCGTGCGGCGCAATTCAGCCAGGTCCTTGCCGACCGTCCCGTCCCCGTCCATCGCGCGCACCGGGCGGTCGAGGAAGCGGTTCGACATCGCGGCCGCCGCGCGAATCTGTTCCTGCCCCATGCGGGTGATCTGATCGACCTTCTCGCCGAACTGCGGCGAAT
>JACESM010000099.1 GCA_013911835.1 Porphyrobacter sp.
GCGATCTTCTCGCCGACTTCACGGTCGCCATTGGCCGAGATGATGCCGACCTGGGCGATTTCCGAGCTGTCCGAGACGTCCTTGGAACGGCTCTTGAGGTTCTCGACGACCGCGATCACGGCCTGATCGATCCCGCGCTTGAGGTCCATCGGGTTCATGCCGGCCGCGACCGACTTCATGCCTTCGTTGACAATCGCCTGAGCCAGCACGGTGGCGGTGGTGGTGCCGTCGCCCGCGCTGTCATTCGCCTTGCTGGCGACTTCGCGCAGCATCTGCGCGCCCATGTTTTCGAACTTGTCCTTCAGTTCGATTTCCTTGGCGACGGTGACGCCGTCCTTGGTGATGCGCGGGGCACCGAAGCTCTTGTCGATGACGACATTGCGGCCCTTGGGGCCGAGCGTCACCTTGACGGCGTTGGCGAGGATATCGACGCCGCGCAGAATACCTTCGCGGGCTTCGCGGCCGAACTTGACGTCCTTGGCTGCCATGATTGTTTCTCCTGAGATGGGGTTATTGAAAGGGGTTAGCGAGGAGGATCAGGCGATCAGCCGATGATCCCCATGATGTCGCTTTCCTTCATGATCAGCAGGTCTTCCCCGTCGATCTTGACTTCGGTGCCCGACCACTTGCCGAACAACACGCGGTCGCCGACCTTGACGTCGAGCGCGATGCGGTCGCCGTCATCGTCGCGGTTGCCTTCGCCAACGGCGATGACTTCGCCTTCGCTCGGCTTTTCCTGCGCGCTGTCAGGGATGATGATGCCGCCAGCGGTCTTCTGGTCGGCTTCGATGCGGCGGACGACAACGCGATCGTGCAGCGGACGAAATGCCATATGTATGACCTTTCATAGAATGGGTTGAGGATGCTTGGCACTCTCCGTCCGAGAGTGCCAACGCTGGGCAGATGGTTGTGCGTGACGGAAGAGTCAAGGCGTGCGGGGCTGAAAAATTTAGGGAGAAATACGAAGCTCTGATAAGGTCGAGTCGGGATCGAGGACGGGGCTCCGCTTGCGGAGCAATGGGAGGTCTCTATGTCAGAAGAAAAAGCGCCCACTGATTGGGCGGCTGACGTCAAACGCTATGTGCCTGATGCTGACGACGGCGTGATTGCCAAGATCGTTTCCTATTGCGGGATCGCATTGAGAACCCGCGATGCTTCGATGGTCTCCTTCACGGACGCCAAGGAGACGGACCGCGTTCGCGAAAACTACTGCAAGAAGAAGCTGGGGCTTGAGGAGCCCGACGATGTGCTCGACGCCGCGATCGCGGCGGTCGGCAAGCGGATGAGCGATACCAACTTCCGCAACCGGGTGACGGTCTATTACCTGCTTGCCGAGCATTTCGGGAAGCTGAGCCTGTTCGGCGGCGCTGCCGCAGCCGCAACGGTGGTGCCCCTCATGGCAGCACCGCCGGAAGCAACCCCACCTGCGCCCGTAGCTGACGTACCGGCCGCGCCCGCGGCGCCGGTCGCCCCGCAAGCCCTCGCCGGCGCGCCGGCGGCAGGGGTCGGTGCGGCGGCTGGCAGTGCCGGTGGGGGCAGCTTTCTGGGCTATGCCGCTGTGGTTTTCGTCGGCGCGGCAGCGATCATGCTGGTCGCGGCCATCGCCGGAAGCTACGTCGCCGGGCGTTTCGACAAGGAAGCCCCGCCGCCCGCTGCGCCTGCTGCGCCCGCTGCCCCGGTTGCCGCGCCCGCTCCCGTCGCGGTGCCTGACGGGGCAGGCATTGTCTCCGAAGTGGTCGAAGGACGGCCCAAGGTTTCGGTCTATTTCGACGTCGGCAAGAACGAGATCGCGCCCGATTTCGCGGCGGCAGTGGCTCCCGTGAAGGCATGGCTTGAAGCAAATCCGGCCGACCGCGTGCAGCTGAGCGGGTTCACCGATCCGACCGGCAACGCTGCCGCCAACGCCGAATTGGCCAAGAAGCGGGCGCAGGCGGTCGCGGCCGCGCTCACTGCCGAGGGGGTCGCCGCCGACCGGATCGATCTGGTCAAGCCGGACGACACGTCGGACGAGGCGAGCGATCTGGCGGGCGCGCGCAGGGTGGAAATCACTGTCACGCCCGGCTAGCTTGCAGGGCAAGGCGGGGCGGCCCCGGTGCCGCTCCGCCAATCCTGCCCCGCAATGTGAGTGCCTGTGACCTCTCCCACCACCAAACTGCCGCCGAAAATTGCCGCCAGCCTCGGCGATGAAATCAATGTCGCGCAAGAGGCGTGGCTGTGGCTGAAGGTCAACCTTGCCTATCTGACCGGCGCCATCGCGGTGCTGGTGGTGGGGGTGATCCTCGCCCGGATGCTGTCGAAATGGGCCGACCGCGCGCTGACCAGCAATTCCCGGATCGAGCCCACGGTCGCCAAGTTCCTCAGCAACATCATCAAATATGCGCTGTGGGTCGTGGTCGCGGTGACCGTGCTGACCCAGTTCGGGGTGCAGACCACCAGCATCATTGCCGCGCTGGGCGGCCTCGCGCTGGCAGTCGGCCTCGCGCTGCAAGGCACGCTGTCGAATGTGGCGGCGGGGGTGATGATCCTGATCCAGCGGCCCTTCCGCGTGGGCGAGTTCATCACCGCCGGAACCGTCGCGGGAACGGCGCAGAGCATCGGCTTGTTCACCACCGAGCTGCTCCAGCTCGACGGGCAATATGTCATGGTCCCCAACAACGAGTTGTGGAACAAGGCGGTGGTCAACGCCTCGCGCATGCCCACGCGGCGGTTCGAGCTGGTGGTGTCGATTGCTTATGAGGACGATCTGGCCGCAGCCAAGGCGGCGATGCTGGAACTGGCCGCAGCCGATCCGCGCGTGCTGGCCGAGCCTGCGCCGGTCGCCTTCGTCGCCGCGCTGGGCGACAATGCGGTGCGCGTCGGGATGCGGGTGTGGTGCAACGCGGGGGACTTTCTCGCGCTGTCATGGGCGCTCAACGAGGGCGTGAAGCTGAAGTTCGACGCGCTCGGCATGCATATCGCAACCGGCGTCGCGGCGGCAGCGCCCGCGCGCTAGAGCCTGTCCTGTTTAGGTGGAAACATTCGCATCGCGTCAGGAAGCCCGCTGGATAGGAGTGGTCCGCAGCAGGGGCTGGTTGCCCCTGCAAGGGCCGCGACGCAGCCAGCGGGCTTCCTGACGCGACCCCGGAGGGGCGGGCCGCTTTTGGCCCACCACCACGTCGATCGTCGGTCACTATGCTTTGGCATGGCTCCCTCCTCTCTCCTCGTGCTGGGCCAAAATCGGCTCCGTGCCAATGCTTCCACCTAAACAGGACAGGCTCTAAGCCGGAAGGGCGGCGGGCGTGGGGGCGTAATCCGTCAGCCCCAGCCCGTCCCGCCGCGCCCAGCGCCACAGCAACAGCGCGGCGGCGAAGAACAGCCCGGTGGCGAGCCCGATCCACACCCCCGTCCCTTCGAGCGGGGTATAGAAGCCGAGCCAGATCGCCATGCCGAAGCCGGGCACCCAATAGCTGAAGATCGCGATCCACATCGGCACCCGGGTGTCCTGCAGCCCGCGCAATGCGCCCGCACCCACTGCCTGCACGCCGTCGGCCAGCTGGAAAATCGCGGCGAGCGTGAGGTATTGCACCGCAAAGCCGACCAGCGCCGCGTTCGCTGCGGCGGCGGGGTCGATATAGACCTGAAGCAGCAGCGTCGGCACCAGCATCATGGCGAGCGCCGTCGAGCACATGAACCCCGTCCCGATCACGATCGCCACCCAGCCTGCGCGCCCCGCCGCCAAGCGGTCGCCCGCGCCGTGGTGGAAGCCGACGCGGATCGTCGCCGCCTGCGCGGTGCCGAACGGGATCTGGAAGGCGAGCGCGGCGAGGTTGAGCGCCAGCGTGTGCGCCGCGAGCTCGGTCTCGCCGAAGCGGCCCATCAGAAGCGCCGCGCCGCTGAACAACCCGGCCTCGGCCAGAACGGTCAGCGCAATCGGGGTGCCGATCACCATGATCTCCCTGAGCCGCGTCCACTCGGGCCGCCACCAGCGCCCGAAGATGCGATAGCGGCGCAGCACCCGGTCGCGCCCGATCACCACCACATAGGCGGCCAGCATCGCGAGCGCGGTGATCACGCTCGATAGCGCCGAGCCCAAGAGGCCCAATGCGGGCAGGCCGAGGTGCCCGAACACCAGCGCCCAGTTGCCGAGGATGTTGGTCCCCAGCGCCAGCAGCGTGATCGCGGTCGCATAGCCGGGCTTGCCGAGCGCGGCGACGAAGATGCGGAACACGCCCGCCATGATCATCGGGATCATCGCGAAGGCGATTACGAACAGGAACTCGCCCGCGATGGCGGCGATGGCGGGATCCTGACCGCTCGCCAGCAGCAGCGGCTCGCCCGCAAAGGCGATGCCCATGCCGATGAGGCCAAAGGCGACCGAGACCCACATTCCCATCCTGACCGTGCGGCGGATGTCGCGCACCGAATGAAGCTTGCGGCCGCGCTCGGCGGCGATCAGCGGGGCGCAGGCACCGATCAGTCCGGTCATCGCCCACAAGGTGAGCCCGAAGATCGCGATGCCGAGGCTCGATGCGGCGAGCAGCGTGTCGCCAAGACGCGCGATGAAGATCACGTCGACCGCGTGGATCAGCATCTGGAGCAGATTCGTCGCGGCAAGCGGCACCGCCAGCGCCAGCGTCGCGCGGATTTCCTGCCCCCAGCCGGGCACCTCGAGAGTGGTTGCCTGTGTCATTTCGGTTCGTTGCCCGCGGTCAGGCGAGCCGGTCCGGATAGGCGCGAGCGCGATTCGGGGGAAGGCCAAATCCGGCCCTTCTGACCAGGACCGATTCGCGCCGTAACCTGCCTCAGGCCGCCGGTTTTCCCGAACAAGAAGAGAACATTGTCCCGAAATGGCGCAATTTCGGCGATTTCTCTTTGCCGATCGGGTGCAGCGTAAGATAACCGTCGCAATTGGGGGCACATGTGACGCGACGGCCATTCATTCCGGAAGATCAGCCGATCTGCTGCGTGATCCGCGGTGAGCAGCCGCCTGCGCCGCGCAAGTTGCCGGGGGGCGTGATGCTCGCTCGCGTGGTGCCGGGCGGCGCACTGGTGGCTGCGGCGCTGATCCTGCCCGAATTCTCGGTCGGGGCGGATAACTCCGGGCGCGGCCCTGCCGCTGCCAACCCGCCCGAGCCTGCCGCCCAGCCCGACCCGGCGCGCGCGCCGCGCCTTGTCGCCACCGCCGCACCGAGCCATCCCAAGCTTGCGGGCGTGCGCTATGCCCCGATCATCGATCTCGGTATCGACCCCGCCCATGCCGCGCCGCGCATTGCCGTGCCGTCCGACCACCGGGCGACCGCCGCTGCCCGGCGTTCCGGCAGAGCCGATGCCCGGCTGGCCGGTGCCGCGCGCACGCCGAAGGCGACAGACGAGCATCTCGACAGGGCCGCCGCTTTCGCCGCTTCGGTCCTCAACGACTTTAACGCCCCGCCCGGGCTGCCGGGCGATACGGCGCTGGCGATCCGGGCGTCCGCAGCCAATCCGGAAACCGACCCGCTCGATCAGGCCGCGCCATATTCCGCATCGGGGATGACGATCTTCGCGGATCAGGCTGCGCCCCGCCCGGCCATGGCGGGGGTTGAACCCGCGCTGGCAAGCGGCGCGCTTCCAGCCCCGGCCCCGTCCGCGCCGCAGACCCTGGCGGCGCCGACCTTCGCGGCCGCGCCCGCCAGCGCGGCGGTGCAGGCCGTTCCCGCGGCAATCCCGCCTGCGCCGATTGCCGCAGCTGCGCCCGCCGTATCGCAGCCCGCGCCAGCCTCGCTCGCCCCCACGCCCCCGGCTGCGGCAGCCGCCGTCGCACCGGCACCAGCAAAGCCCCCTGCGGCAGCCGCCGCCGTCGCGCCCAAGACTGCGCCCGCGCTGACCGCGCAGCCCGCGGCCGGTGCCGGAGCGCCGCGCATCGCCGATTTCGATTTCGAGTCCCGCCTGCTCACCCGCGTCGACGGACGGAGCGCGGGACTGGTCGATTTCCATCAGACGCAGACCGGGCTCAAGGTCCGGCTCGGCTCGGTCGCCGAAGTGCTCGCCGACCGCTTGCCTGCGGACGAGCTGGCGCGGATCCGCGACTCGTCATCGGCCAATGCCTGGCTCTCGCTCGCCGAGCTTCAGGCGCAGGACATCCCGATCAGCTACGATCCGGTCCATGACGAATTCAACATCGGCCGCGCGGACACCGGTCCGAACGCCGCGCCGTTTTCGTCGAGATAGGGATCAACGCACTGCGCAGAAGTAAAAAAGGGCGACGCCATCGCTGGCGCCGCCCCTTCTTTTGCATCGATCCGAAGATCGGCAGTGAAGAGCTTACTTGAGCTCGACGGTGCCGCCGGCTTCTTCGATCTTCTTCTTGATCTCTTCGGCTTCGGCCTTGTTGATGCCTTCCTTGACGGCCTTCGGCGCGCCTTCGACGAGCGCCTTGGCTTCGGTCAGGCCGAGGCCGGTGATGGCGCGGACTTCCTTGATGACCTGGATCTTCTTCCCGCCGTCGCCGGTCAGGATGACATCGAATTCGGTCTGCTCTTCAACGGCTTCGGCAGCAACAGCCGGGCCAGCGGCAACCGCGACAGCAGCAGCGGCGCTGACGCCCCATGCTTCTTCGAGGGCCTTGGCGAGGTCGGCGGCTTCGAGCACGGTCAGCTTCGAGAGTTCTTCAACAAGCTTGGCAATATCGGCCATGATGGTTCTCTTTCAAATTGTGGCGGGGCGGAAAAATGCCCCAACAGATTGTTACGTCTGGCGAAAAACGTCTCTTAGGCTGCCTTGTCCGCATAAGCGGCGAAAACACGGGCGACCTTGGCAGCGGGCGCGGTAACGACCTGGGCGATCTTCGTCGCCGGGGCGTTGACCAGCCCGATGAGCTTGGCGCGCAGCTCGTCGAGGCTGGGCATCGAGGCAAGCGCCCGGATCCCTGCTTCGTCGAGAACGACCGAACCCATCGACCCGCCGACGATTTCGAGCTTGTCGTTCGACTTGGCGAAATCGACAGCGGCCTTGGCAGCCGCGACCGGGTCCTTCGACCAGGCCAGCCCGACCGGGCCGGTGAGCATGTCACTGAGCCCGACATAGTCGGTGTTTTCGAGGGCGAGATTGGCGAGACGGTTCTTCGCAACCTTGTAGGTAGCGCCAGCATCGCGCATCTTCCCGCGCAGGTCGGTGGACTGGGCCACCGTCATGCCGAGGTTGCGGGTGACGACCACCACGGAAACCTCGTTGAAGACTGCGTTGAGCTGGGCAACCGCGTCGGCTTTCTGCGAACGATCCATGCCATACTCCTTCACAAATGACCGGACGGGATGGCTCCCGCACGGTCGGCTACGTTTGTCCGCGCACGGGGCCGAAGCTCCGAACACGGGCGAGTCCGTCGAAAGGGAAGGAGGGTGTGCACCGCCATCACGGCAGGCACGCGGATGGCTGCTTGCGCAAGGCCACCAAAATCTCGTTTCCCCGTCTAGGCTGGAAATTAAGAAGGCCTGATTGCCTTCACCAACTGTCTCGGACGGATGACCGGACAAAGCACGAGGCCCGCCGGTCGGGGCGGGCCTCTAGATTGCTGGGCGCGAGAGTCAAGCAAAATGGGGTCAGGCTTGCTCCGCTTCATAGGCCAGCAGATCGCCGGGTTGGCATTCCAGTTCGCGGCAGATCGCGGCGAGGGTGGAGAACCGGATCGCCTTGGCCTTGCCGGTCTTGAGGATCGACAGGTTGGCGAGGGTCAGGCCCACCCGCTCGGCCAGCTCGGTCAGCGTCATGCGGCGGGCGTAGAGCAGGTCGTCAAGCTTGACCATGATGCGGGCTCCTTCGAGATCGTCGTTGATGGGGGGCATCACACGGTCCCTTCCAGGTCTTCGCGCATCGCCGCGCCGTGGCGGAATACGCGGGCGAGGATGAAGAGGATGATGATGAGCAGGATCCCGCTCACATCGAAGCCGCCGTCGATCTTGATGTCCGAATCTTCACCGAAGATCCGCACGAAATCGACCAGCTGGAGCGCGAAGGGGATTGCGGCCCAGATCAGCAGCTGCACGCCCAGCATCAGCCACGCCATCAGGCTCAGCCGCTCGGCATTGAGGGGAACGAAGGGATCGCCTTCACCCACCGTATTGATGATCGCGCGCAGCTTGCCGAAGAAGACGAACAGCGCGGCGACGATGGCGAAGCCGATCAGCAGCACGCCGAGGGACGCAAACAGCGGCAGCACCAGATCGGCCCGACCGGTCTCGGCGATCAGTTGATCCTGGATCGTATCGTGGCTGAACGCCATCGCGCCGATCACGAAAACCAGCACGGCAGCGCCAAAGGCCATGACGCCTTGCATGAAGACGGTGATGACCTTGCCCGCCAGCAGCAGGAGGTCGTTGGAGATGGGGGGCTTGGTCACGGGGGTTTCCTTTCGCGCGATGGCTCAGGCGAGGTTGGGCAGAATGAGCGCGGCGGGCGTTTCCGCCCGCGCAGGCGGCACGGTGACGATCGCACCGATCGATGCGAGCGACAGGACGAAGGCGGCGCAGGCGGCGAGGGCGTTTTTGGCGTAGCAGGTCATATCGTTTTCCTTTCTGGGGCACATCGCGATTCGATAAAATCTCTCTAATCCGATTCGCGGCATATCGTCAATCAATAATATTGAAAAACGATATTGCCCGCGTCGTTTTGCGGTAAGCCCCGCGCGCACCGCCTACTCGGGGTCGGCCCGCATTGACATCACCGGGAGCCGCTCCTACATCGCGCGCTCTTGCCCGCTTCGAGCAAGGCTGATTCATGCGCGGGAATCGGCCTCAGGATGGAAGCGGCGAAGGCCATATTACGCGACGGACACTGGGAGGCTGCTGCCGACACCGCTTCAGATGCGGAGTCCGGCGTGCGGCTCTTGTGCGTTGGGATGGCCGTTTTTTCGCGTGGAACGACAGCGATTTTTCCCGTCCGCGCGAGGCCTCTCCTCGTGCGGCCCAATTGAAGAGGCAAGACCCCTCCATGGCCACCAAGGCGAAGCCGCCCGTCACCCGCAGCCGCAAGGCGCAAGGGACCGCCAAGAAGCGCATCCGCAAGATCTTCGGTGACATCCACGAAGTGGTGCAGATGCCGAACCTGATCGAGGTTCAGCGCGAAAGCTACGAACAGTTCCTGCGTTCGGACAAGGCCACGGGCTATGTCTCGGGCCTCGAAAAGACCCTGCGCTCGGTCTTCCCGATCCGCGATTTCGCCGGCACCGCCGAGCTCGATTTCGTCCATTACGAGCTCGAAGAGCCCAAGTACGACACCACCGAATGCCGTCAGCGCGGCATCACCTATGCTGCCCCGATGAAGGTGACCCTGCGCCTGATCGTGTTCGAGGTGGACTCGGAAACCGAAACCCGCTCGGTCCTCGATATCAAGGAGCAGGATGTCTACATGGGCGACATGCCCCTGATGACGGACAACGGCACCTTCATCATCAACGGCACCGAGCGTGTGATCGTCAGCCAGATGCACCGTTCGCCGGGCGTGCTGTTCGATCATGACCGCGGCAAGACCCACTCGTCGGGCAAGCTGCTGTTCGCTGCCCGCGTGATCCCCTACCGCGGTTCGTGGCTCGATTTCGAATTCGACGCCAAGGACATCGTCAACGTCCGCATTGACCGCAAGCGCAAGCTGCCGGTGACCGCGCTGCTCTATTCGCTCGGCCTCGATGCCGAGGACATCCTCGGCTATTTCTACAACACCGTTGTTTGGGATCGTGCCAAGGATGGCTGGAAGATCCCCTTCG